>NZ_JBKFFO010000017.1:0-118620 GCF_046506645.1 Streptomyces sp. 5K101
CCCCCCCCCCCCCCCCCCCCCCCCCCCCCCCACTCCACGGGGAGCACCGGAAACACCGGGCTCAGGCCGACCGGACCGGCTCGAACCCGCGTCGGCGCCCACCGCTGATCGACCTAGCCGTGCGCCGCCGGTCTCCCGCCGGAGCGCCACCCCCAACCTCGCGCACTGCCCACGGTCCAGCCGCTCCCGGCAGGCCGGCCCCTTCGCGGCCAGCGCCGCCGCACCCCGCGGTGCCAGGCCCCGTACCACCGGCTGGGCCGACATCCCGGTCACCTGGAACCGGCGGGCCACCTCCACACCGGCGCCACCCCCTGCGCAAACAGCTGTGCTGCCCGCAGCCGGACCTGGTCGCGCCGCTTGCGTTCCTCGGCGGTCAGCCTGCCACCGTGCGCGGACCTCATCCTTCCGGCATAGCTGGCCCGGGGCGGACGTCACCGGCGCAGCCCGCCCGTTCAAGATCAGGTTGTACAGGCATCCAGCCACGTGAGACCCCCTCTGTTCAGCAAGTCGCTCTACCCCCGGCACCGGGCGGCCGCCATCCCCGCGGCCCCCTTCTTCCAGGGGCACGACGTGGTCGTGCTCCGGGAGGCATTCGACAACTCCTCGTCGGACGCGCTCAAGAGCAGGGCGTCGGACCGGTATCCGCACCAGACGCCGGTGATGGGCCGCAGCAGGGACGGCTGGGACGCGACGAGCGGCGCGTACTCGGCGACGACGCCGGAGGACGGCGGTGTCACGGTCCTGAGCAAGTGGCCGATCGTACGCAAGGAGCAGTACGTCTACCAGGACGCATGCGGCGCCGACTGGTACTCCAACAAGGGGTTCGTCTACGCCGTCCTCGACGTGAACGGCACGAGGGTCCATGTCGTGGGTACGCACGCGCAGTCGACGGACCCGGGGTGCGACCCGGGCGAGGCGGCGGCCGTGCGCAGCCGTCAGTTCCGCGCGACGGACGCGTTCTTGGACGACAAGAACATCCCGGCTTCCGAACAGGTGGTCGTGACAGGCGACTTCAACGTCGACTCGCGCACGCCGGAGTACGCGCAGATGCTCGCCGACGGCTCTCTCGCCGGGGCGGACGCGCGGACCGGGCACCCGTACTCCTTCGACACGCAGGAGAACTCGATCGCCGCCGAGCGCTACCCGGACGACCCGCGCGAGGATCTCGACTACGTGCTGCACCGGGCGGGGCACGTACGGCCCGGAGGGTGGACCAATGAGGTGGTCAAGGAGCAGAGTGCGCCCTGGTCGGTCTCCAGTTGGGGCACCACGTACACGTACACCAACCTGTCCGACCACTATCCGGTGATTGCCTCCGGCCAGTAGGCGCAAGCGCGCGACGGCACCCTTGTATTGATGTCAGGGTCATGTCACATTGAGTCGCACTCCGGACTGGTCCAGTCCACATTGCCGTCCCCCCAACGGCAATCCCCCCACGGACTCGTAGAAGGAGAAGCCCTGATGAGACGCACGCTCCGCGCGCGCATCTGCCTTCCCGCCCTTCTGACACTGACCGCCGTCGGACTCGGCTCCGCCACGGCAGGACCCGCCTCCGCGGCCGCCGACCCGGCACCGGGCGCCGCCCCGGCGCCGGGCGTCGCGGCGACCGCCGTCCAGTACGCCCGGCACAGTGCGCTCGAACGCGACCTCGGCGACCGCACCGCCGGCTCCTACCTCGACGCCGCGAGCGGCGAACTGGTGGTGACGGTGACGGACGCCGAGGCCGCCGAGCAGGTACGGGCCACCGGCGCCCGCGCCGAGCTCGTCCCGCGCAGCGCGGCGCAGCTGCGGTCCGCGATGGACACGCTGCAGGCCAAGGCGCGGATCACCGGCACGTCGTGGGGCATCGACCCCCGCACGAACCAAGTTGCGGTCGAGGCCGACTCGTCGGTCTCGATGAGTGACATGGCGCGGCTCGCACGGGTCGCCGCGACGCTCGGCGACAGCGTGCGGATCACGCGCGTGCCCGGCGTCTTCACCGAGGAGGTCGCGGGCGGGGACGCGATCTACGGCGGCGGCTACCGCTGCTCGGCGGCCTTCAACGTCTCGAAGGGGACGACCCGTTACTTCCTGACCGCCGGACACTGCACCAACGCGGCGAGCAGCTGGTCGGCCACCTCCGGCGGGCCGTCCATCGGCACCCGTGAGGGCACCAGCTTCCCGACCAACGACTACGGCATCGTCCGCTACACGAACGGCTCGGAGCCCGCCGGGAACGTCAATCTGTACAACGGCAGCTACCAGGACATCGGCTCCGCCGCCGACGCCATCGTGGGCCAGTCCCTGCGCAAGTCCGGCTCCACCACGAAGGTGACCAGCGGCACGGTGACCGCCGTGAACGTCACCGTGAACTACAGCGACGGCCCGGTCTACAACCTCGTCCGCACGACGGCCTGTTCCGCGGGCGGTGACAGCGGTGGCGCCCACTTCGCCGGCTCGACGGCACTGGGCATCCACTCGGGCAGCTCGGGCTGCACCGGCACCAACGGCTCGGCCCTGCACCAGCCGGTGCGCGAGGCGCTGAGCGCTTACGGGGTCGCGGTCTACTGACCCCCCGGTCACGTCACAGCGGGCGTGCCCACCGGCCGGTGGGCACGCACCGCGTCGCATCCGCGCTGAGCCGTTCCCCCGGCTGCCCGACGCCGCCGGTCAGTCGTGGTCGTAGACCGTGACGTCGATGCCCCGTGCCGCGAGCCGGGCGGATATCAGCGGCTAATCCGCGACCACCTGCCGCCCGCCAGGCCGCAGCCGATGCGCGGCATGTGGACCGTGGCGCCCAGCTTCAGCGCCTGCCCGGCGACGGCGGCGAGCGCCGTGTCGATGGCCTCGTAGCGCACGGGGACGCCTTTGCTTCCGGTGCGGATGCCCCGCTGCCCCACCATGTTGGCCACCCAGAGGTACGGGGCGACCTGGACGAACTGGACCGCGCCGAGCCCGAAGTCGTTCCCCGCGCGCTCCCGGTGCCAGCGGCGGTAGGCCGCCTCGGGCTCCGGCCAGCGGCGGGACAGGGCGAGCACGAAGCCCTTGCCCCAGCCCCCGATGTCGTTGCACACGTGCACGATCAGCTTGACGCCTTTACCCTGCGGCGCGGTGGCGTCCCCCCGGACGTACCTGATCTCGGACATGGCACAACCGTACGATGCACCACTGACAGTGCCCCGCATCAGACATCCGGCTTTCACAACGATGGTGAGACAGCAATACTGTTGTACCGGTGCGGTTCAGCAGAAGGAGGGTCATGGCGACCGAGACCGCGGAACCGACGCTCACCGTCGACGAACTGGCCGCGCGCGCCGGGGTCACCGTGCGCACCATTCGGTTCTACAGCACGCGGGGTCTGCTGCCGCCGCCCGTGATCGGCCCGCGGCGCGTCGGCCACTACGGCTCCGACCACCTGTCCCGGCTTGCCCTCATCGAGGAGCTGCAGCACCAGGGCATGACGCTGGCGGCCATCGAGCGTTACCTGGAGCAGCTGCCCGCGGACCTGAGCGCCCAGGACCTCGCCATCCACCGCGCTCTGGTGGCCTCGTGGGCGCCGGAGTCGGCCGAGGAGGTGACCCGGCGGGAGCTGGAGCGCCGTGCCGGCCGGACGCTGTCGGAGCAGGACGTGGACCGGCTCGCCGCGATGGGCGTGCTGGACCGTACCGACGGGGAGACGTTCCGGCTCGACGGCTCGCTCCTGCGCCTCGGGGTCGAACTGCTGGACGTCCCCATCGCGCACGAGACGATCCTCGCGTCCCGCACCGTCCTGCTGGAGCACGCCCGGGCCGCGGCGCAGGACCTGACGCGGCTGTTCCGCGACGAGGTCTGGGGCCCCTACCGCGAGCGCGCGTCCGATCCGGACCATGTGGCGGCGATGAAGTCGCTGTCCGCGCACATGCAGCCCATGGTGGTCCAGGCGCTGGTGACGGCGTTCCAGCGCTCGCTGCGGGAGGAACTGCGCGAGGCGTTCGGCACGGGCGGGCCCGGCCACCGGCGGGGCCGCTAGGGTCTGTCGCCACCGTTCAGTCAGGCGTCCCTGGAGTCGCCAGTCACCCACCGCGAGGCCGGCTTCCCGCGCAGGGCATGGACGGCTCATTGCCGCCACTCCGTGTGGGCGACGGAATCGGGCGCGTGGCATCCAGGCCGTGATCAGGCCGTCTCGTCGGGGTGCAGGCGTCCCAGCAGCTCGTAGAGGCTGCGGCGGCCCTCGTCGTCGAGGCGGGCGAAGGCCGCCGACGTGGCCCGCATATCGGCGCGGATCTGCCGGACGGCCTCCCTGCCCTCCTCCGTGGCGACCACGTTCTTGACCCGCCTGTCGGCCGGGTCGAGCTGCCGGGAGACCAGTCCATGGGCCTCCAGCCGGTCGACGAGCCCCGTGATGTTGGAGGCGTCACAGGAGAGCAGCCCGGCGAGTGCACGCATGGGCGTGGGTTGCCGCAGATGGATGAGCATCTTGGCCTGCGTCATGGTGAGCCCCTGTACCGCGGCCGCCGCGGTGAGATCCCGGTAGTAGCCGGCGGCGGTGCGTGCCAGGCGCTCCAGGAGCTCGACGTAGGTGGGGTCGCCGCCCTGCGGGGCTGGGGTCGCGGAGGCCGGGTGCGCGGCGGGGGTGCGGGACATGACTCCAGTCAGGTGAGAACCAAAGTTTGACATCCTCAACCATTGACCTCTGCGGTCGATCTCATCACTTGAGTGCATCAAGCATCTACCTGTTCGAGCTGAGTCCCTCCACCAGGCTCCGGCCCTCGCCCCGCCCCGAAGAGAGCGCCCGTGTCCCAAACCCTTGCCCCGCCGCCCGGCCGACGCCGACGTGAGACAGCAGTGGTCCTCGTCCTGAGCCTCGCCGCCATGGTCGTGTCGATGATGCAGACACTGGTCATTCCGATCCTCGGCCTGATCGGGAGCAGCCTCGGCAGCAGCGCGGCCGAGGTCAGCTGGGTCACCACCGCGACCCTGCTCTCCGCAGCCGTCTTCACTCCCCTGCTCGGCCGCTTCGGCGACCAGCACGGGAAGAAGCCGACCCTGATCGGCGTCCTGGTGGTGATGATCGCCGGCTCGGTCCTGGCCGCCACCACCGACTCGCTCCTCTGGCTGATCGTGGCCCGAGTTCTCCAGGGTGCCGCCACAGCGATCTTCCCGCTCGCGCTGTCGGTACTCCGCGAGGAGGTCCCCGCCCACCGTCTGCCCGGAGCGATGTCACTGGTCAGCGGCACCCTGGCGTTCGGCAGCGGCTTCGCCCTGGTCACCACCGGCCTGCTGACCCGCGGCGACAACGCCGATTACCACCCGGTCTTCTGGCTGGCCGCCGGGCTGGCCCTGGTCACACTCCTCGCCGTCGTGCTCCTCGTACCGGCAAGCCGCACCAGGACCGGCGGGGGCACCGACCTCCTCGGCGCGCTCACCCTCGCGCTCTTCCTCGTCCTGCTGCTGCTGCCGATCTCCCAGGGCCACGAGTGGCGATGGACGTCCGCCCGTACCCTCGGCAGCTTCGCCGGAGCGGTCGTCATGGCCGGTGTCTGGGCCTTCACCGAGAGCCGCGTGCGCGAACCGATGGTCGACATGAGGATGTTCCTCCACCGCCCGGTGCTCTTGAGCAATCTCGCGGGCCTGTTCGTCGGATTCGGGATGTTCGCCCAGTTCCTCGGCGTCTCCTACCTGGCGCAGGTACCACAGGACGTCGCAGGCTACGGCTTCGGCGCATCCGTGCTTCGCGCCTCCGTCGAGTACCTGCTGCCCAGTACGATCGCCTCCCTCGTCGCCGCCCAGTTCGGCGGCCTGCTGATCCGCAGGATCGGCCCCCGTCTCACTCTCGCCCTGAGCGCGGTGACCGGCATCGCCGGCTTCGCGTGGCTGGCCGCCGCACACTCCTCGACCCCCTCGGTCATCGGCGCCGGAATGGCTGTCGGAACGGCCATCAGCCTCGGCTACGCCGCGATGCCCGCACTGATCGTCGCGGGGGTGCCGCCCCACCAGACCGGCGTCGCCAACGGCATCAACTCCATCTCCCGCTCGGTCGGAAGCTCGATCGGCAGTGCGCTGATCACGACGCTGCTCGCCTCCCGGACCATCGAGCACCTTCCGGCCGGAGTGCCCCCGCTGCCCGCCGAGAGCCAGTTCACCCTGAGCTTCACCATCGCCGGTGTCGCCTTCGCCTTCGTCCTGGCCATCGCACTGGTCGGCCTGAAGCGGCAGCGGCAGGCGCCCCGTGCGAAACACCTGCCCGCCCCCGACACGGCCCCCGAGCCGGCTGCCGCCACTGCGGCTGCCTGACGACCCACCCGAATACGGCGACGTCCCCAACCCGAAGCTCGGCCCGGACACCGTACTGATCCGCGTGAAGGCCGCCTCCGTCAACCCGGTCGACTGGAAGATCCAGGCCGGATACCTGGACGGCGTCATGGACACCGTCTTCCCCGTCATCCCGGGCTGGGACGTGGCGGGCGTCGTCGAGGAGACCGGCGTCGGGGTCACCGAGCTCGCCCCGGGCGACGAAGTGATCGGCTACGTCCGTGAGGACTTCGTCTCCCGCGGCACCTTCGCCGAATACGTCGCCGCCCCGATCCGTACGCTCGCCCGCAAGCCCGCCAACCTCTCCTTCGAGGGGGCCGCCGGCGTCCCGCTGGCAGGTCTCACCGCCTACCAGTCGCTGACCCGCGCCCTGAACGTGGGCAGCGGCGACACCGTGCTGGTGCACGCCGCGGCGGGTGGTGTCGGCTCCCTGGCCGTACAGATCGCCCGAGCGCTCGGCACCCTGGACGCAGTACGACCCCCTGGGCGTCGTGCTGGTCATCGCCCCCTGGAACTACCCGGCGCAGCTGCTGGCCCCGGTGGCCGGTGCCCTGGCCGCGCGCAATGCCGTGGTCGCCAAGCCCAGCGAACTGGCCCCGGCCACCTCCGCCGCCCTCGCCGGCCTCGTACCGCAGTACCTCGACACCGACGCGGTCGCCGTGGTCGAAGGCGGGGTCCCCGAGACCACCGCCCTGCTCGAGCAGCGCTTCGACCACATCCTCTACACCGGCAACGGCACGGTCGGGCGCATCGTGATGGCCGCAGCCGCCCGCCACCTCACTCCCGTCACCCTCGAACTAGGGGGCAAGTCCCCGGCGTTCGTGGACCGCGGCACCGACCTGGACACCGTCGCCGCCCGCCTCGCGGCCGGCAAGTTCCTCAACGCCGGACAGACCTGCGTCGCCCCCGACTACGTGCTCACCGACCGTGAGACCGCGCGCGCCCTGGAGGGAGCACTGGCCAAGGCCGTGGAGAAGCTGTACGGACCGGTCGCGTCCGGCTCCCCGGAGTACGGCCGTATCGTCAACGAGCGCCACTTCGACCGGCTGACCGCCCTCCTCGATTCCGGCCGCCAGGTCACCGGCGGCACGTACGACCGGGACTCCAAGTACATCGCGCCGACCGTCCTGGCCGAGGTGTCACCGGACGCGCCCGTCATGCAGGAGGAGATCTTCGGCCCAATCCTCCCGATCGTCGAGGTGGCGGGGCTCGACGAGGCCATCGACTTCATCAACGACCGTGAAAAGCCGCTGGCCCTGTACGCGTTCACCGAGTCCGACACCACCCGGAAGCGGCTCGCCACCGAAACCTCTTCGGGAGGACTCGGGTTCGGCCTGCCGCTGGCCCATCTCACCATCTCGGACCTGCCGTTCGGGGGCGTCGGCGAAAGCGGCATGGGCAACTACCACGGCCGCTACTCCCTCGAGACCTTCAGCCACCGCAAAGCCGTCCTCGCCAAGCCCCTCGGCTGATCCCCCTTCAGCCGTATGTGAACACGAAGAAACAGTGCGGTCGGCGTCGCCGTGGGCGATGGCTCCCCCGCCGGACCATCGCAGGGGTGATCACGTCCTGCACGGGCTCGGCCGGCGGAACTACGCGCTCCTCGACGCGGCGGGCGCCCTCAGGGGGCAGTCTTCCCGGTCTCCGGCCACGAGCACATGGACATTTCCCTGCCACGAGATCGATGAGGGAGACGCTCCGCAGCTGTTGCCCGGCGGATCGCGGCCGTGGGCGCGATCCGCCGGGCGTGGGCCTCCACCGCCCTCATCGGAGCAGGGGGTGTCAGGCGTCGGTGAAGACCTCGCCCCGTTCCGCCTTCTGAAGCAGCAGCGCGGGCGGCTGGAAGCGCTCGCCGTACCGGTCGGCGAGTTCGCGGGCGCGCGCCACGAAGCCGGTGAGCCCGCCCTCGTAGCCGTTGATGTACTGCAGCACGCCACCCGTCCAGGCCGGGAAGCCGATGCCCATGATGGAGCCGATGTTGGCGTCGGCGACCGAGGTGAGGACGTTCTCCTCGAGGCAGCGGACGGTGTCCAGCGCCTCGGAGAAGAGCATCCGCTCCTTCATGTCCTCAAATGGCACAGTTTCGGAGGAGACCTCGGTGCCGGGCCGGGTGAAGTGCTCGCGCAGGCCCGGCCACAGCGCGGTGCGCCTGCCCTCCTCGTCGTAGTCGTAGAATCCGCCGCCGCCGCTGCGGCCGGTGCGGCCGAACTCGTCGACCATCCGGTCGATCACCGCCTCGGCCGGGTGCTCCGCCCAGGTGCCGCCCGCCTCCTCGATCGCGCGCCGGGTCTCGTCGCGGATCTTGCGCGGCAGGGTGAGGGTCAGCTCGTCCATCAGCGAGAGCACCTTGGCCGGGTAGCCGGCCTGGGCCGCGGCCTGCTCGATCGAGACCGGGTCGACGCCCTCGCCGACCATGGCAACGCCCTCGTTGATGAACTGGCCGATGACCCGCGAGGTGAAGAAGCCGCGGGAGTCGTTCACGACGATCGGCGTCTTGTTGATCCGGCGGACCAGGTCGAACGCGCGGGCCAGTGCCTCGTCGCCGGTGCGCTCGCCCTTGATGATCTCCACGAGCGGCATCTTGTCGACCGGCGAGAAGAAGTGCAGGCCGATGAAGTCGTCCGGCCGCGAGACGCCTTCGGCGAGCACGGTGATGGGCAGCGTGGAGGTGTTGGAGCACAGCAGGGCGTCGGGCTCGACAACGTCCTGGATCTCCTGGAACACCTTGTGCTTGAGCGCGGTGTCCTCGAACACCGCCTCGACGACGGCGTCGCAGCCCGCGAGGTCGGCCGCCTCCGCGGTCGGCGTGATGCGGGCGAGCAGCGCGTCGGCCTTCTCCTGGGTGGTACGGCCCCTCGCCACCGCCTTGGCGCACAGCTTCTCGGAGTAGCCTTTGCCCTTCGCGGCTGCCTCGGCCGACACGTCCTTGAGGACCACCTCGATGCCGGCGAGGGCGCAGGAGTAGGCGATGCCCGCGCCCATCATCCCGGCGCCGAGGACGGCGACCTTGCGGACGGTGCGCGGCTCGATGCCGTCGGGACGGCTGCGGCCCGCGTTGACGGCCTGCAGGTCGAAGAAGAACGCCTGCGTCATGTTCTTCGACGTCTGGCCCGTGACCAGCTCGGTGAAGTACCGGGACTCGATGACCTGCGCGGTCTCGAAGTCGACCTGGGAGCCCTCGACCGCGGCCGCGAGGATGTTGCGCGGCGCGGGGTAGGGGGCGCCCGCGGTCTGCTTCTTCAGGTTCGCCGGGAAGGCGGGGAGGTTGGCGGCGAACTTCGGGTTCGACGGGGTGCCGCCGGGGATCTTGTAGCCCTTGACGTCCCACGGCTGCTGGGAGGCGGGGTTGGCGTCGATGAAGGCGCGGGCCTTGGCCAGCATCTCCTCGGGCGTGGCGGCCAGTTCGTGGACCAGGCCGTTCTCCAGGGCGCGCTTCGGCGAGTACTGGGTGCCCTGGACGAGCACCTTCAGCAGGGCGTCGGCGATGCCCATGAGCCGTACGGTGCGGGTGACGCCGCCGCCGCCCGGCAGCAGGCCGAGGGTGACCTCGGGCAGGCCGATCTTCGAGCCGGAGACGTCGAGCGCGATGCGGTGGTGACAGGCGAGGGCGATCTCGTAACCGCCGCCGAGCGCGGCGCCGTTGATGGCGGCGACGACGGGCTTGCCGATGGTCTCGATACGGCGCAGGGCGCGCTTGATGGCCATGCCGCCCTCGAAGACGGACTGCGCGTCGTCGGGGCCGGCCTGGATCATCAGCTTCAGGTCGCCGCCGGCGAAGAAGGTCTTCTTGGCGGAGGTGAAGACGATGCCGCGGATGGAGTGCTGCTCGGCCTCCACGCGGTCGGCGATCGCGGTGATGGAGGTCCGGAAGGCCTCGTTCATGGTGTTGGCGGACTGGTCGGGGTCGTCGAGGACGAGCGTGACGACGCCGGTCTCGTCCTGTTCCCAGCGGATGGTGGTGGACTCGCTCATGGTGGTGGCTGCTCCGTAAGGCGGGGAAGGACGGGTGGTCAGAGACGCTCGACGACGGTGGCGATGCCCATGCCGCCGCCCACGCACAGGGTGGCGAGGCCGTACCGCTTGTCCTGGCGTTCCAGTTCGTCGACGAGGGTGCCGAGGATCATCGCGCCGGTCGCGCCGAGCGGGTGGCCCATGGCGATCGCGCCGCCGTTGACGTTGACCTTGTCGAGGGAGAGGCCCATGTCATGGACGAAGCGCAGGACGACACCGGCGAACGCCTCGTTGATCTCGACGAGGTCGATGTCGTCGCTGGTCAGGCCGGCCCGGCCGAGTGCCTTGCGGGTGGCGGGGGCGGGGCCGGTGAGCATGATGGTCGGCTCGGAGCCGGAGACGGCGGCGGAGACGATCCGGGCGCGCGGCGTCAGGCCGTAGCGCTCGCCGACCTCCTTGGTGCCGATGGCGACGAGGGCGGCGCCGTCGACGATGCCCGAGGAGTTGCCCGCGTGGTGGACGTGGTCGATTCTCTCCACCCAGTGGTACTTCTGCAGCGCGACGGCGTCGAAGCCGCCGAGCTCGCCGATGTCCGCGAAGGACGGCTTCAGCGCGGCGAGGGAGTCGGCGGTCGTGCCGGGGCGCATGTGCTCGTCGTGGTCGAGGACGACGAGGCCGTTGCGGTCGCGGACGGGGACGACCGAGCGCTCGAAGCGGCCGTCCTTCCACGCGGCGGCGGCCCGCTCCTGCGACAGCGCCGCGTACTCGTCGACGTCACGGCGCGACCAGCCGCCGAGGGTGGCGATCAGGTCGGCGCCGATGCCCTGGGGGACGAAGCCGGTGTCGTGGTTGGTCATCGGGTCGGCGAACCAGGCCCCGCCGTCGGAGGCCATCGGGACACGCGACATCGACTCGACGCCGCCGGCGAGGACGAGGTCCTCCCAGCCGGAACGGACCTTCATCGCGGCCATGTTGACGGCCTCCAGGCCGGAGGCGCAGAAGCGGTTCTCCTGGACGCCGGCGACCGTGTCGGGCAGTCCGGCGGCGATCGCCGCGATGCGGGCGATGTCGGAGCCCTGGTCGCCGACCGGGCCGACGACGCCGAGCACGATGTCGTCGATCGCGGCCGGGTCGAGTCCGGGGAACCGGCGCTCGATCTCGTGGATCAGGCCGACGACGAGGTCGATGGGCTTGGTGCCGTGCAGGGCGCCGTTGGCCTTTCCGCGCCCCCGAGGGGTGCGGATGGCGTCGTACACATACGCTTCGGTGCTCACTGTCTGAGCCTTTCGACGAGGGTGGGCCGGTGCGGAAGTGGAGTCAGCTGAGCAGGGAGCGGCCGATGATCTCCTTCATGATCTCGGTCGTCCCGCCGTAGATGGTCTGGATGCGGCCGTCCGTGAACGCCTTTGCGACGCGGTACTCGCTCATGTAGCCGTACCCGCCGTGGAGCTGGAGGCACCGGTCGGCGGCGCGCTTCTGCAGCTCGGTCGCCCACCACTTGGCCATGGACGCGTGCACGGCGTCCAGTTCGCCGGCCGCGTGGTCGGTGATGCACCGGTCGAGGAAGGCGCGGGTGACGGCGCATTCGGTGGCGAGCTCGGCGATCTCGAACCGGATGTGCTGGAGCCTCGCGAGCGGCCGTCCGAACGCCTCGCGCTCCTTGACGTACGCGGTCGTGATCTCCAGCAGGTGCTCGGCGGCGGCGATACCGGAGACCGCTATCGCCATCCTCTCCTGCGCCAGGTTGGTCATCAGGTGGACGAAGGCGCCGTTCAGTTCGCCGAGGAGGTTCTCCTTGGGGACGCGTACGTCGTGGAAGAACAGCTCGGCGGTGTCCTGGGACTTCTGGCCGATCTTGTCGAGGTTCCGGCCGCGCTCGAAGCCCTCCATGCCGCGCTCGACGACCAGGAGCGACAGGCCGTGCGCGCCGCCCTCGGGGGTGGTCTTCGCGACGACGACGACCAGGTCGGCGAGGATGCCGTTGGAGATGAAGGTCTTGGAGCCGCCCAGCACCCAGTGGTCGCCGCGGTCCTCGGCCGTGGTGCGGATGCCCTGGAGGTCGGAGCCCGCGCCCGGCTCGGTCATCGCGATGGCCGTGATGGTCTCGCCGGTGCAGAAGCCGGGCAGCCAGCGGCGCTTCTGTTCGTCCGTGGCGAGGGAGGTCAGGTACGGGCCGATGATGTCGTTGTGCAGCCCGATCGCCAGTCCGGGCGCGCCGGCCCGGGTGAACTCCTCGTGCAGCACGGCGGCGTAGCGGAAGTCGTCGTTGCCGCCGCCTCCGTACTCCTCCGGCACGGCGAGGCCGAGCAGGCCCTGCCGGCCCGCCGCGAGCCAGGCGTCCCGGCTGACGATGCCGTCCTTCTCCCACTGCTCGTAGTGCGGCAGCACCTCCTTGGCGAGGAAGGTGCGGACGGTCTCGCGGAACGCCTCGTGCTCGGCGGTGAAGATCTGGCGCTTCAACGGTCCTCCTGCGGGTCGGTCAGGGGTACGTCCCAGTCGCGGGCGACCTCCGCCGTGTCCGCGCCGGGCATCGCGGGCGGCCGGGTGACGGCCCCGGGCGTGGCGGAGAACCGCGGCGCGGGCGCGGGCTGGGTGATGCCCCCGTGGTCGGTGAAGGTGGCGCGGGCGGCGATGTGGGGGTGCGCGGGGGCCTCGCGCAGCGAGAGGACGGGCGCGACGCAGGCGTCCGAGCCCTCGAAGACGGCGGTCCACTCGGCGCGGGTACGGGTCCGGAAGCGGGCGGCGATCGCTTCGCGCAGCTCGCCCCAGCGGTCGAAGTCCTTGCGGGCGGGGATCTCGTCCCTGATGCCGAGCAGTTCGGTGAACTCGTCGTAGAACCGCTGCTCCAGCGCGCCGACCGCCATGTACTCGCCGTCGGCCGTCTCGTAGGTGCCGTAGAAGGGGCACCCGCCGTCGAGCAGGTTCGCGCCCCGGCGGTCCTGCCAGCCACCGGCCGCCATCATGCCGTGGATCATCGTGGCGAGGTGGGCGGCGCCGTCGACGATGGCCGCGTCCACGACCTGGCCCGTGCCGCCCTCGGTGCGCGCGTGCTGGAGGGCGGCGAGCACGCCGATGACGAGGTAGAGCGAGCCGCCCGCGTAGTCGCCGACCAGGTTGGCAGGGACGACGGGCGGCTCGCCGTCCTTGCCGATCATGGAGAGCGTGCCGGTGAGGGCGATGTAGCCGATGTCGTGGCCGGCCCGGTGGGCGAGCGGTCCCTCCTGTCCCCAGCCGGTCATCCGCCCGTAGACCAGCCGCGGATTGCGGGCCAGGCACGCGTCAGGGCCGACACCGAGCCGTTCGGCGACGCCGGGGCGGTAGCCCTCGATCAGGATGTCGGCCCGCTCGACCAGGCCGAGGACCTGGCCGGGCCCGTGCTCGGCCTTGAGGTCGATGAGCACCGAGCGCTTGTTGCGATTGGTGAGGTCGTAGACCGGATCGATGCCGAGCCCCGCGCCGCCGGGGCGGTCGATCCGCACGACGTCGGCCCCGAGGTCGGCCAGGAGCATGGCGGCGAACGGGCCGGGCCCGATGCCCGCCAGCTCCACCACGCGAACCCCGGCCAGCGGGCCGTTCCTTGACGCTGCCATCCAGCCCCCAGCAGTGTGACACAACTGATGTAACACCAGTGATGGTAAGAACGTGTTCCACTCCGCACAAGGGCTTCGGGCGAGCAAGCGCTTAGAGGTGCGGGCAACGCCAGGTTACCGATGGGAAACGCTTCTTCTGCGGGGCCGCGCGGGGCGCTAGCCTCAGCCACCGACAACGGCGTTCTGGCCCCGGGCCCTGATCCGCCGCACAGCCCCCACGGTGGAGGAGCCATTGGACAGCCAGAACGGGACCGGTCGCGCGCAGCGCCCGTACGACATCGTGCTCTTCGGGGCGACCGGATTCGTCGGGCAGCTCACCGCCGAGTACCTGGCGCGGTACGCGCCGGCCGACTGCCGGTGGGCGATCGCGGGCCGCAGCCGGGCGAAGCTCGAGCGGCTGCGCGAGCGCCTCGCCGTGATCGACCCCGCGTGCGCCGGCCTCCCCCTGGTCGAGGCCGACGCGGACGACCCCCGCGCGCTGCGCGAACTGGCCGAGTCGGCGCGCGTCGTCGCGACGACCGTCGGACCCTACGTCCTGTACGGCGAGGCCCTGGTGGCCGCGTGCGCCGAGGCCGGTACGGACTACGCGGACCTGACGGGCGAGCCGGAGTTCGTGGACGCGGTGTTCGTACACCACGACGCGCGCGCCCGCGAGACCGGCGCTCGCCTCGTCCACGCGTGCGGCTTCGACTCGGTCCCGCACGACCTGGGCGCCCTCTTCACCGTGCGGCAGCTGCCCGAGGGGGTGCCGCTGACGGTCGACGGGTTCGTCAGCTCCCACGCGATGTTCTCCGGCGGGACCATGGCCTCGGCGCTCACCGCGATGGCACGCGGCCGCGAGACGCTGCGCGCCGCGCACGAGCGCCGGCTGCACGAGCCGCGCCTGGTCGGGCGGCGCGCCCGCGCGCCGCTGGGGGCGCCGCACTTCAACCGGGACACGGGCGCGTGGGCGCTGCCGCTGCCGACGATCGACCGGCAGATCGTGGCGCGTTCGGCGCGGGCGCTGGAGCGTTACGGCCCCGACTTCCGCTACCGGCATTACGCGTCGGTCGCGTCGCTGCCGGTGGCGCTCGGCGGCCCGGCGGCGGTGGGCGCTTGCTTCGCCCTCGCCCAGGTCCCGGCGGCGCGCCGGTGGCTGATGACCCGCTACGCGCCCGGCGACGGCCCGAGCGCGCAGCGCCGCGCGAAGAGCTGGTTCTCGGTCCGCTTCGTCGGTGAGGGCGGTGGCCGCCGCGTGTTCACTGAGGTGTCGGGCGGGGACCCCGGGTACGACGAGACGGCGAAGATACTGGCGGAGTCGGCGCTCTGTCTGGCCTTCGACGAACTGCCGGCCGCCGCGGGCCAGCTGACGACGGCGGTGGCGATGGGCGACGCGCTGACGGACCGGCTGCGGGTGCGGGGTGTGCGGTTCCGGGTGGCATCGGTGCGGTAGGTGGGGACCGCTGCGCGGGCTTGCCCCCACTCCGCCCCTTCCCGTAACCGGGGCTTCGCCCCAGACCCCGAACCGCGCTTCGCGCGGTGGCCTCAAACGCCGGCCGGGCTGATTTCGCTCAGCGAAATCCAGCCTCGCTGGGGGCACTCCCCTTGGCTTCGCGGGGGGAACCCCCACCCACGGCCGCCAGGCCGTAGGGGGAGATGGAGGCGCGGGGGCCCGGGGGTGGAGCCCCCGGTTCGGGAAGGGGCGGGTAGGGGAAAACGCCCCGCGCAGCGGAGCCCATGCGTTACCGGGACGTCGCCTCTCGCAGCGCCGCGCGGCACAGCGCGTCCGCGTGGCGCGTCGTCTCCGGGACGCGGAAGCGCGGCGCCAGCCCCAGCACATGCGCGCACGCCGCATCCAGCGTCACCCGGTGGCCGACCGAGACGTACACCGGCTTCACACCCGGCTGCGTCCGCAGCGCCCGCCCCACCTCCTCGCCGTCCTCGGCGCGCAGCGGCGCGAAGTCCCCGCGCCGCTCGCCCAGTTCGCCGTGCGAGAAGACGAACGGGTTCTTCGCGACCCCGATCACCGGCAGCCCCGTCATCACCCCGAGGTGGCTCGCGAGCCCGAAGCGCCGCGGATGGGCGCGGCCGTAGCCGTCGCAGACGACCAGCCCGGGTGCCACCGGCAGGGACTCCAGCGCGGCCAGCACCGTCGGGATCTCGCGGAAGGCGAGCAGCCCCGGGACGTAGGGGAACGAGACCCGGCCGATCGCCGTCGACCGCGCGACGACCTCCAGGGTCGCGGCGTCGAGGACGACGGCCGCCGCGGCCACGATGTCGCGCTCGTCGTCGTACGCCACGTCGACACCGGTCACCGGTCCCGTGCCGGGCGGCGGCCCGGCCTCGTCGAGGACGACGCGCGTGCGCAGCTCGTCCTGGACGGCCAGGGCCGCCTCCTCGGTCTCGGGCCAGCCCGCGGGAATGTCGACGATCTCCATGGTGCGATCAGCCTATGCCGCCCCCCGGTAACCTGGCGATCATGTTCGTCATGGAATTGACCTATACCGCTCCCGTCGAACGCGTCGAGGAGCTTCTCGACGCACACGTCGAGTGGCTGGACGCGTGGTACGAGGAGGGCGTGTTCATCGCCTCCGGGCGCAAGAACCCGCGCGACGGCGGCGTGATCCTCGCCGTCGGGGACGACCGCGAGCGGATCGAGCAGATCGCCGCGGCCGACCCCTTCGTCATGGGCGACGTGTGCACCTACCGGATCACGGAGTTCATCGCGACCAAGACCGCTCCGGAACTCGCCCCGTACCGGCAGCAGTTGCCCTCGTAGCCGCGCCCGGTCAGAACTCCAGGCGCGCGACCCGGCCCTTCTCGCCCGACGCCCAGCACCCGAAGTCGGGCGTGCAGTCGACGGTGTCGAAAGATCCGCGGTCCACGGTGCGCCAGGTGCGGCCGCCGTCGACCGTGAGGTCCGTACCGGTCGGGCCGACGGCCAGGGCGGCGGACCTCGAGTGCGGCAGCCAGGCGACGCCCGAGCGGTACGCGGGCGGCGGTGCCGCCGCCTGGCGCCAGGTGCGCCCGCCGTCCGCCGTGACGGCCGCGGCCCGGGGCGATGCCTGGCCGCTGCGGTAGTCGCCGCCGACGGCGATGCCCTGCTCGCGGTCGCGGAAGGCGAGGGCGAAGACTCCCCGCGCCGGGTCCCCGGCCGGCACGGTCGACTCGGCGACGCTCCAGTTCAGTCCGCGGTCGGCGGAGTGCAGGACCCGGGCCGTCGCGCCTCCCCCGGTGGCCAGCCAGACGTCCTTCGGGCCGGAGGAGACCAGGCACTGGCCGCTCGCGGCGAAGCCGGCCTCACCCGGCAGGGCGGCCGGCATGCCGTCGCTCGGCAGCACCTTCCAGGACCGGCCGCCGTCACCGGTGGACAGGATCCGGTACGTGCCGTCGACCGGGTCGCTCATGGCGAGTCCGTGGCGGCGGTCGAAGAAGGTCATGCAGTCGTAGAAGGCCAGCGGATCGGTGTTGCGGAACGACTCGGTCCAGGTCTCGCCGCCGTCGTCGGTGCGCAGGACGCGGGACGCCTCGCCCTCGCCGATGGCGAGGACGACGGCCCGGCGGGCGTCGAACGCCTCGACGTCCCGGAACTCCAACTCCCCCGCCCCGGGCGGCGAGACGTCGAGCCAGCTGCGGCCGCCGTCCCTCGTGCGCAGTACCGTCCCCTTGGATCCCGCCACCCACGCCACCTTGCGGCTGACCGGCGCGAGACCCCGGAAGCGCACGTCGGTCCCGGTGTCCGTCAGCTTCCAGGCGGGCGTCGCCGCGGCCGGGCGCTCGTCCGCCTCCGCGGCCGGCCGGGCCGCCTGTGCCGGTGCGGCGACCGCTGCGGAAACCGCAGCCACGCACAGCCCCACCGACATCATGCGTCTCGTCTTCCCCTTGGACGTCATGGCGCTGGAAGCTAGCCCACGGGCACAGTGGCGTCCAGAGTGCGAGACGCCGCACCGCCCGGGGCCGGGGCGGTGACACAGCTCACTCGGCCCCCGGATGCACGGATTCCGTTGCTCCGGCGTCTTCCGTGGTGCCGGGGAGCCCCGGGCCGGGCTGTCCCACCGAGCCGCACACGAAGGAGCGGGCCTTGTCCACCGTCATCGAGCAGGCCGTGCAGGCCCGCCTCGTCGCCTCCGCACCCCGTACGGAGTCGGTTGCCGCGACGCTGCACTACGACCGCCGGGACCCCTTCGCCGTGCGCATCGACTTCCCGGCTCCGGCAACGCTGGAGGGCACCGACATCTCGTGGGCGTTCTCGCGCGAGCTGCTCGCCGAGGGCGTCCGCGCGGCGGCCGGCGTCGGCGACGTCCGCGTACGGCCGTACGGCTACGACCGCACGGTGCTGGAGTTCCGCGCCGCCGAGGGCATCGCGATGGTGCACATCCGCACCGCCGAGCTGCTCCGCTTCCTCGACCGGGCGCAGAACCTCGTGCCGGCGGGCAGCGAGCATCTGCACCTGGACCTCGACCACGATGTCGCCGAGCTGCTGCGCGACGCCCGCTGACCCGACCGTGCCGGCTAGCGATCGCTCCGGGGCTTGCCCATCAGGGCGTTGAGCCGCCCGTAGTCCTCACCGCCGGTCAGCGCCGTGTACGTGCCCCTCTCCAGCAGTTCGGCGGCGGCGCGGCGCACCACGGCGTGGGCGGCCTGGGCGATCCCCGACCCGACGCTGACGCGCGCCGCCCCGAGCCGGCCCAAGTCGGTGGCGTCGGGCGCGCCTGGGCCCGCCATCACGTTCAGCGGCGCGTCGATCCCCTTGGCCAGCGCCTCCACGATCGCCGGCTCGACGACGCCCGGTACGAAGATCCCGTCCGCTCCGGCGGCGACGCAGGCCGCGGCCCGCCGGAGCGTCTCGTCGAGCCGGTCCGCCTCCGCGCCGACTCCCGCGAGGTAGACGTCGATGCGTGCGTTGACGAAGAGCGGGACGTCCGCCGCGTCGGCGGCGGCCCGTGCCGCCGCGATGCGGCGGACGTGCTCGTCGGCCGGCCGCGGCCCGTCCTCGATGTTGACGCCCACGGCGCCCGCGTTCAGCACGGCGCGTACGGTCGCGGCTACGCCGTCCGCGTCGGGCGCGTAGCCGCCCTCGATGTCCGCCGAGACCGGCACGGCCACGGCCGAGGCGATGCGCGCCACCTGGGCGAGGGCCTCGGTCCCCGTCAGCCGGTCGCCGTCGGCGGCGTCGAGGTCCCAGGCGACGCCGGCGCTGGTGGTGGCGATCGCGGTGGCGCCCGCGTCCTCGATGATCCGGGCGCTCGCCGTGTCCCAGGCGTTGGGGAGCAGCAGCGGGCGACCGGTGGAGTGCAGGGCGTGGAAGCGGAGGGCGAGATCGCGGAGGTTCGTCATGCCCGTACTCCATCACTGTCTGCCGACCCATGGCTGGCAGTTTTCCGACATCAACGCCTGGCCGGTTTCCGACGTCAACGCCTCGCATGTCTCCGGCATCGACGCCTCGCCGGTTTCCGGGATCAGCGCCGGGCCGCCCGGCCGCCCGTAAATGCTTTGACGGCCTCTCGGGCCGGTACCTACCGTGTTCGACGGTTCTGTAGTCGTCGATCGGAGTAGGACGTTGCTCGTCTGAGGTCACGAGACACCGTGCGGCCGGGCTTTGCCCGCGCGCACGTGTGCGACCTCGACGCTCTGCCGTCCGCCTTTCCGCCCGACCGGGACCTCCTCTCGTTCCCGTACGGCTCCGTCGCCACGTGTCCCGGTGTCTCCACCCGTTGCCCCCGCCCCTGCCATGCGACCGGAGACCCGTATATGCCACTCACCCCAAGCTTCCTGACCTGTTCCTCCCTCGGCTTCGCCTGGCCGGACGGCACGCAGGTGTTCGACGACTTCCAGCTCGCCGTCGGCTCCGGCCGTACGGGCCTGATCGGCCTCAACGGCTCGGGGAAGTCCACCCTGTTGAAGCTGCTCGCCGGTGACCTCGTCCCCCTCTCCGGCACCGTCCGGGTCGCCGGCGAGGTCGGGTACCTGCCGCAGAACCTGGTCCTCGACACCGGACTGCGGGTCGACGAGGTGCTCGGCATCGCCGCGACCCGCGCGGCGCTGCACGCCATCGAGGGCGGCGACCCGAGCGAGGAGCACTTCACCGCGGTCGGCGACGACTGGGACGCGGAGGAGCGCGCACGCGCCGCACTCGACCAGCTCGGCCTCGGGCACATCGGCCTGGACCGCACCATCGGCGAGGTGTCCGGCGGCGAGGGCGTGCTGCTGCGGCTGGCGGCCCTGCTGCTGGCCCGCCCGGACGTCCTGCTGCTCGACGAGCCGACCAACAACCTCGACCTGTACGCACGCCGCAGGCTCTACGACGCGGTCACGGCCTGGTCCGGGGTCATGGTCGTCGTCAGCCACGACCGCGAACTGCTCGAACGTGTCGACCAGATCGCCGACCTGCGCGACGGCGAGGTGAGCTGGTACGGCGGCAACTTCACCGCGTACGAGAAGGCGCTCGCCGTCGAACAGGAGGCGGCCGAGCGGATGGTGCGCGTGGCGGCGGCCGACGTACAACGGCAGAAGCGCGAACTGGCCGAGCTGCAGGTGAAGTTGGCGCGCCGCAAGCGGTACGGCCAGAAGATGTGGGACAGCAAGCGCGAGCCCAAGATCGTGATGGGGGCCCGCAAGCGCGCCGCCCAGGAGTCGGCCGGCAAGCACCGCATCATGCACACGGAGCGGCTCGCGGAGGCGCGGGAACGCCTCGACGAGGCCGTGGAGGCCGTGCGCGACGACGACGAGATCCGCATCGAACTGCCGCACACCATCGTCCACCCCGGGCGCGGAGTGCTGCGGTTGAGCGGGCTGCGTCTGCGATACGGCGCACAGATCCCCGGCGAGCTGGAGGTGCGCGGGCCCGAGCGGATCGCCCTGGTCGGGCGCAACGGCGCGGGCAAGACGACGCTGCTGCGCACCATCATCGGGGAGCTCGCGCCGGTCGCCGGCGAGGCGGTCGCGGAGGTTCCGATGCGTTTCCTGCCGCAACGCCTCGATCTGCTCGACGACGGACTGAGCGTGGTCGAGAACGTGGCCCGCTTCGCGCCGGGCGCGACGAACAACGCGATCCGGGCCAAGCTCGCGCGCTTCCTGTTCCGCGGGGCGCCGGCCGACCAGCCGGCCGGCACGCTGTCGGGCGGTGAGCGTTTCCGGGCCGCCCTCGCCGCCCTGCTGCTGGCCGAGCCCGCGCCGCAGCTGCTCATGCTGGACGAGCCGACGAACAACCTCGACATGGCCAGTGTGCGGCGGCTGACGGCGGCGCTGGAGTCGTACGAGGGCGCGCTGATCGTGGCGAGTCACGACGTGGCGTTCCTCGAGGCGATCGGCGTCTCGCGCCGGCTGCTGCTGGACCGCGACGGGCTGCGGGACATCTCGGCCGACGAGCTGGGGGCGGAGGTGTTCCCGGCCGGCTGAGGACGGCGCGGTGGGGCCCTGGGGCCGGAGCGGAAGGTGATGTTCCTCTCTCTCCGACCCCTCCTCGCCGTGCTACCTGGCCACATAACCGAACGTAAGGGCCCATTGCGGATCCGGGCTTGGACGAGGGCTTATCGCGCACTTAACCTACGGTTTCGTAACCTACGAGTCCGTAGGTACCTCTCCCGTCCCCAGGAGCACTCGTGACGATCACCTCTCCCCACCTCGGCAGTTCGGAAGCGTGGACCGACGCCCGGCTGCTGTACGCGCTCGAAGAGGTCG
The DNA here is from genome assembly GCF_046506645.1 of Streptomyces sp. 5K101. Taxonomy (NCBI): domain Bacteria; kingdom Bacillati; phylum Actinomycetota; class Actinomycetes; order Kitasatosporales; family Streptomycetaceae; genus Streptomyces; species Streptomyces sp. 5K101. Next base: position 21,471 of record NZ_JBKFFO010000017.1, read on the forward strand.
TGGAGAAGGAGCTCAATCGCCACCTCAAGGTCGCCAAGGACTGGATGCCGCACGAGTACGTGCCCTTCGGCGACGGCCGGAACTTCCCCGGCTTCTTCGAGGACGGGGAGGCCTGGGAGCCGGACCAGTCCAAGGTCACCGACATCGGTCGGATCGCGCTGGTGGTGAACCTGCTGACCGAGGACAACCTCCCCAGCTACCACCACGAGATCGCCACCCTCTTCGGCCGCGACGGGGCATGGGGCACCTGGGTGCACCGCTGGACCGCGGAGGAGGGCCGGCACGGCATCGTCATGCGCGACTACCTGCTCACCTCGCGCGCGGTCGACCCGGACAAGCTGGAGCAGTTCCGCATGGCGCACATGGCGGAGGGCTTCGAGTCGGACAACCGCCACTCGATGCTGCACTCCGTCGCCTACGTCGCCTTCCAGGAGCTCGCGACCCGCGTCTCGCACCGCAACACCGGCCACCAGTCGGGCGACCCCGTCTGCGACCGGATGCTGGCGCGTATCGCGACCGACGAGAACCTGCACATGGTCTTCTACCGCAACCTGCTGAGCGCGGCCTTCGAGATCGCCCCCGACCTGACCATGCAGGCTGTCCGCGACGTCGTGGTCAACTTCCGGATGCCCGGACACGGCATGCCCGGCTTCGAGCGCGCGGCCGCGCAGATGGCGATCGGCGAGATCTACAACCTGCGCATCCACCACGACGACGTCCTCCAGCCGGTGCTCCGCTTCCTGAAGATCATGGAGATCGACGGCCTGGGTCCCGAGGGCCTCAAGGCCCAGGAGGAGCTCGGCCTGTACATGGGCGGGCTGGACTCCGAGGCGCGGAAGTTCGACGAGAAGCTCGCGGCCCGCAAGGCCCGCATGGCGGCCCGCGCCGGCAGGTGACGCCGGGGGCGGCCGGCCCGGGCGCGCGGGCCCGGTCCCACCACGCGCTCTCCCCCGGAACCGCGGCGCCAGAGGCCCGCGGTTCGACCGGATCACACGGTGTCCTGCGCCCCGTCAGCGCAGACCTGTGTCGCACCTGACCGTCACGTCCGCGTACATGCCGGGACGCACGGTGACGTCGATCGGCTTGCAGACCGCCGTTCCGGCAACCTCGGCTGTCACGGTGTACTCGCTGGGGCGCAAAGTGACCCGGAAGCGGCCGTCCTGCCCCGCGCGCGCCGTCGCGGCAACGTCGTCCGTGGTGCGGTCGCGTATGTGCACGGTCGCCTTGGTCGGTTCGCCCCGGCAGTCGTCCTGGCGCTGCTCCGGGGCTCCCTCGACGGGGCACACCGGCCACAGGACGACGACACCCGCCACGCCCGACCGGGCGCCCCTCGGCCCGGTGCCCGGGTCCTGGTGCGGCGAGTCCTCGCAGGAGGCGAGTGCCGCCATCGTGATCAGCGATGCGGCGGCGGGCACGGTCAGGAGACGGGAACGCACAGTGCTCCTCCTCGACCTCCACTGTAGGAGCGCCTGTGCCACCCGCCGCGGCTGACGGGCAAGAGCAAAGGCGGAGGGGCGACACAGCGCCCCTCCGCCTCGCATGGCGGTCCGGTCTCTTTTCGCCTAGCAGTAACCGAGACGTCCGATCCGCGACCCCCACATGGTCGTGCTCACGTGCCGCTCGTTCACGAGCCAGGCACGCTGGCCGACCGGACAGCCGCTGACGGCGACAGGATCGATGGTGACCGCCGAGTAGTCGCCCCAGCGCTCGACGGCGGCCGACGACGGGTTGTAGGGGCCGGCCGCCACCGCGAAGGTCACGCCTCCCGTGACGGTCGTGGGATCGGTCGCGAACCGTCCGCTGCCCTTGGCCGCGGCGTGGTGCTGGCCGGAGCCCACCACGTCGGTCGACGACCAGGTGAAGAACATGCGTCCGATGGGGTTGGCGGCGGTGCCGCCGACCGGGGAGCCGGCCACCGCGGGGTTGAAGTCGTCCGAGTCGGACGTCTCGAAGACGAACCCGGACGCGGTCAGGGCGTTGGTACTGGTGTTGATCTGGTACCACTTCGGCCTCGGGCGCGAGGAGACCGCGATGGTGTGGACGTTGAGCAGCTGGTTGCCGATCTGTGTGCTGGCGTTCTGGAAACGGGCGTCCAGCGTGTCGAGCCGGTCGGGGACTCCGGGCTGGCGCGCGTCCGGAGGCAGGGCGTACGCCGGCACCGGCACATTCACCGGCGCGGCGATGCTCGCGTTGCTCCGGCCCAGGCCCGTGGCCCGGAACAGCCTCAGGGCACCGGAGGGGCTGGCCGCAAGGAGGACGGCATTGGCGTTGTTGTCCTCCACGATGGGAGGGGCCACCGTACCCACCGCCCCCAGGTTGAAGTACGGGAACGTGGTGGCGCGCCCGTTGTAGAGGTCCGCCTTGGCGAAGGCCAGCGCACGCGTACGGAGGTAGGCGGTGAGCGACGCGTTGAAGACGTTGCCCGTGATGATCACGGCGTCCTGGTCCAGGCCCAGCTGTGGGAAGTCGAAGAAGTCGGTGCCCTCCGGGAGGTCGAACCTGTAGCGGAAGTACGAGCCGGTCGGGTCGGATGTCGTGGACACGGCGACGAAGACGTACTGGACCGAGGGGTTGCTCGGCTCGGGGAGCGCCTCGGCGACGATGACCCATCGGTTCCACTTCTTGTCGTAGACGACGCGTGGATCGAAGATCAACGTCGTCGTGTAGCTGAAGAAGCTGGCGAACGTCACGGTTACCACGTTGGCACCGTTGGACTTGTTGAAGATGCCGATGCCCGCGCCGTTGGTGACCTCCACGAAGTGGTTCAGGCCGACGGCGCCGTGCGGGTCCGGGGGCCGGACGCCGGTGCTGCCCTGGTCGAGGCCCTCGAAGCCGAATTGACCCGCGGGCGGCGCCAAGGGCGCGGATGACCGTGCGCCGCCGACGCTCGGGCGCTGCAGCGCAGGAAGCTCTCGGGCCGTGGCACGCAACGCTTCCGCGTCGGTGGGGAGCGGCCCCGGGGGCTGACGTCGGTCCCCGGACTCGGCGTGTCCCCTGGGCGTCACGGCCTTCGCCGCGGGCAGCCGGATGTGGTCGGTGGCCACCACGGCGTCCCCGTGGTCCCGCGCCTGGGCGCTCGGAGACGTCGCGGGCATGCCGAAGCCCAGCGTGAGTGCGACCAGCACAAGTGGCAGGACTCGACGGACACTTCGTCTGGTCGTCAAGATGACCCTCTTTCCCTGATGCCAGCCGCAAGGCCGATGTCGGAAATCCCGGGCCATCATGGAGAGGGTGTGCAGTCGGCCGACGTACCGGAAGGCCGGGACACGCCGAACATCACCTGTATGCCGCGCGCAACGGGAAACGCGCTCCTGGGACGCCGCTCCGCCGCCGTACGGGATCGAGGCCCGCGGCCGGCACCGGGCGTCCGGCGAACATGCTGAGCACGTGGAAAGCGCTGTGCGTCGTGGAGGGTGATTCAGCTAGCCGGCCTGGTCGCGGGTCCGCCGGAGCCGGAGCCGTTCCTTCTCCGAGAGGCCGCCCCACACCCCGAATCGCTCGTCGTGCGTCAGCGCGTACTCCAGGCACGCCACCCGCCCCTCGCACGCGCCGCACAGCTGCTTCGCCTCGCGGGTGGAGGAGCCGGGGGCCGGGAAGAAGAACTCCGGGCCCGCCTGGGCGCACAGGGCCGTCTCCTGCCAGGCCAGTTCCGGGTCGGTGATGGTGTTGATCGCCATGCGCATCACCCTGCCCCGTGGTGATAAACAGCCGATCAATGACGCGTCAACGGCCCCCGCTCCCCCTGCTTTCGGCCCCGCAGCACCGTGAACCGCGCACCCCGCTACCCCTGCTCCCGGCCCCGCAGCACCGCGAACCGCGCTCCCGCCGGGTCCGCGAGCCGGGCGAAGCGGCCCACGCCCTCCATCGTGGCCGGGGGCATCCTGATCTCGCCGCCGAGTTCCTGGGCCGTGGTCACGGCCGCGTCGCAGTCGGTGACCTCGAAGTACGGCAGCCAGAACGGGCCCAGGTCCTTCTCCGACGGGTCCGCCGTCAGCGGTACGGCTCCGGCGAACGCCGCCTCCGGGTCCGAGCCGCCCGGGCGGATCAGGGTGTAGTCGCCGCTGCCGTCCGGGAGCGGCATCGTGGACGTCTCCCACCCGAGGACGGTGGAGTAGAAGGCGAGCGCGGAGTCCGGCTCGGGGGTGTACAACTCGAGCCAGCACAGCGTGCCGGGGTCGCCCACGACGTCAAGTCCCTTGTTCTTCCGCGGCTGCCAGGCGGAGAAGCCGGCGCCCGACGGGTCACTGAAGACCGCCATACGGCCCTGGTCGAAGACGTCCATCGGCTCGTACGCCACCGTGCCGCCGTTGCCCTCGACCGCCTCGGCCGTCGCGTCGAGGTCCGGTGTCTGGAAGTAGACGCTCCAGCCGGCGGGCGCCTGGTCGGCGGGGACGGTCATGCCGGCGGCCACGGTCCTGCCGTCGAGGCGGAACATGCCGTAGCCGCCCGCGTCCGGTCCCGCGGATGCGAACTCCCAGCCGAACAGCCTGCCGTAGAAGAAGGCGGCGGCATCGAGGTCGGGGGTGCCGAGGTCGATCCAGTTCGGCGAACCGGTGACGTAGGCGGTGCTGAGCATGTCCCTCCTTCGCGGCCCCCGGCGACGGTCCTGCGACCGCGGTCCGTGCCGAGTCTGCTACCGAACCGCGCCGGACGCACGCAGTTCCGGCTCCCCGGCGATTCGCGCCGGGCACAAGCGTGTTGCTCGCATCACCAGGCGCTGCCCCCGCTCCCCCGTGTCTGGAACGCACCTCGCCGTCCGTCAGTCCCACAACTCGTACGTCACCTCGGGCGGCAGGTACTCGGGCCTGTTGTCGGGGAAGGTGAGGCGGAGCTGCCCGTACCGCTGCTGATCGGGGTTCCTCTCCCACACCTCCGGGCGCTCGAACCTGACGTCCACGGGGTACGAGTGGAACGTGCCCGCGGCGCAGTCGGGCTTGCAGTCGTTGACCGCGTTCAGGCCGGTGGCCACGGCGGACGTCGGCCCCCACGACGACCAGTTGAGTTCGGTCAGCACACTGTTGCCGTCCCCGCAGGCGATCAGGAACTCGCTCGGGCGCACCTGCCCCTCCATGAAGCAGTCCACGGCCACGACCTGGTCAGCGGGCTGTGCCACCACGGTGGGGGACGCCGAGGCGGTTGCCGGTACAAGGCCCGCTGCGAGCGACGTCGCGGCAAAGATCACGGCCGCGGTCCTCAGCTTTCGTCTCTGCATGTCTGATCCCAGCCGTCTCTCCCCGAGTCACCTGACTCCCTCTACCGCCCAGCGTGCTCCCGACCCCCTTCGAACGGCTGCTCCTTTATCGACGCTACGACGGCACCGGGGGGCCCACCACTCAGGCACCCCGAGCGCGTCGCTCATGGCGTGAGCGTGCGAGGTGATGGGCCGCACGCAGCAGCTCACGGGTTACCGCTTCGGTGCGCTCGCCCGGGTTCACCACTGCCAGCCAGCCGGCGGTGCCGTAGACGGGGTGCGCGATCACGGTGTCGGTGGCGCTGGGGTCGACATCGGCGGAGGCCGGCTCGCGTGGCGCGTGACCGGTCCACTGGACGAACGCTTCCTTGCCGGCGGCGACGTTCACGCGGAAGGTGTCCGGCCGGTCCAGCCGCGATGCCTCGTCGCCCGGACAGTTCTTGGTCGCGACAGTCGCGAACGGCTGGGCCGTCGTCGGGGTGGCGCCGTCGGGTGCGTAGTAGAAGAATATTCGCACCGCTGATGTCGCGCGGCGCGCCGGGTACTTCATTCAGCAAGTCCGCAATCTTGAGCGCGACGTTGTGCTTCCGCCTGCGACGCGCACGGCCACGGGGTACCGGATCTACGGAGAGGTACATCTGCAGTCCGCACTGGCCTACCGAGCTCTCGCCGCGGGTACGGGGCCGGTTGAGGCCAAGAAGATCATTCGGGCCTTCCCCCGGTTTCCTGCCTCGCAGGCGCTTGCCCTTCTCGACGCGGCGCACGGATACCGCATCACGCCCCTTCGGGCCCTCATGCCTTGAGTTGCGGCGCACCCGCCGATCGGAGGATGTCGCCTCGGCACTGGCTGCCAGGGACGCCGGCATCGCTGCTCGGTCCAAAGCCCTTCTCGACGGCGCCGCCGCATTCAGTGCTGTGCTCTCCCTCCACGGGCACACGGCCTGATCACCGGGCCGTCAGGCTCGTCGCGGCCATGACGCGTGGCTGTGACGGTCGCATGCCGGTTCACTGCGACGAACGGCGCGCAGGGCGCAGAAACGCGACCAAGGCCGCTATCCCGAGGACGACGAAGCCGAATGCGCTCGTTACGCCGGCTTCGAACGGTGGGCCGGAGATTGCCACGAGGACCGTCGAACCGGATGTCGTGGTCATCTCGCAGCCCTGATCGGTAATCGACGCACTGCTCGCAGCGGGGTGCAGTGCCCCGTCCAGGCACTGCTTCGCCTTGTACTGCGTCGCCGCCGCCCAGACCGTCAGGCCGCCGCAGGCGAGCGTGCCCAGGGACAGTGTGCTGCGGGCAGGGAATCGCATGACAGATGGTCCTTTCTCCCGGCCCGAGTGATACGCGGGGCCGCTGATCGTGCTGATCACCGCCATCATGCACCGGGTCCGACGCAGACCATGACGCCGCCTTCGTACCCCTGGTCGGCGCGGAGGCGGGCGCCTGTCGCGCAGATGAGAAACATGAGAACAGCACCTTCATGACTTCTTCTTGACTTCCGCTGAGGTTCTTCCCGGCTGGTGAACATGGCGGAGCGTCGGCCTCCAAGGCCTGGCCGACATTCCGCTCACCACTCCGCCCGGGAGACGAGATGCCACTGAACCGCAGGCAAATGCCGAGCCGATCGGCGCTGGCCGGCGCCGGGATCATGCTCGTCGGCAGCATGGAGGCGCTGCTCGCGGCCCCCGGCGCCATGGCCGACACGGCCGCGACCGGCGGTGCTGTCGGCTACGGCCCGCTGGTCGCGGACCCCAAGGGCATCCTCGCCCTGCCCGAGGGCTTCTCCTACCGGATCCTGCCCCGGACCGGCGTCACCACGCTGGAGTCCGGCCAGACCACGCCGAGCAACCACGACGGCACGGGCGCGTTCTCGGCCGGCGGCGATGACGACGACGCCGTGACCCTGCTGGTGAACAACCACGACATCGACGACCCGCTGAGCGCGGCCGACGACCCGGTGCCGCATCTGGACGGCCTGGTCTACGACCCGGCGGCGGCCGGCGGCTGCACGGTCGTCGAGGTGGCCGACGACTCCGTGCGCGAGTGGGTCGGCATCGCCGGCACCTCCACCAACTGCGCGGGTGGCGTCACCCCGTGGGACACCTGGCTCACCTGCGAGGAGACCGAGGACAAGGCCGGCGTCAACGGCATGACCAAGGACCACGGGTACGTCTTCGAGGTCGACCCGGAGCACGGCAGCGCGGCCAACCTGAACCCCAAGCCGATCAAGGCCCTCGGCCGCTACGCCCACGAGGCGGTCGTGGTCGACTCCTACCGCGGCCACCTCTACCTCACCGAGGACGCCTCCAAGCCCAACGGCCTGCTCTACCGCTGGACCCCGCCGGTCGGTTTCACGCACGGCCCCGGCAAGCTGCGCGCTCTGGCCGACAACGCGGGCGTGCTGGATGCGATGAAGTGCTTCGACTCCGCCGGCCTGTACGTCGACGACCTGTCCCGCGCCACGCAGGTCGGCACGGTCTACCGCGTGAACTGGGTGAAGGTGCCCGACCGGGACGCCGTGACCACGTCCGTGCGCAAGCAGTTCCTGGCCGGTGAGATCACCCGCTCCCGCAAGCTCGAGGGCATGTGGTGGGGCGACGGCGGCGCGTACTTCGTCTCCAGCTACGCCCGCACCGAGAGCCCGGGCACCCCGCACGACGGCCAGGTGTGGTTCTACGACCCGCGCGGCGGCACCATCACCCTCAAGGTCCTGCTGGCCGTCAACACCGACCCCTCGCAGGACGGCGCCTACGACGGCCCGGACAACATCACCGTCTCCCCGTTCGGCGGCCTGGTCATCGCCGAGGACGGCGACGGCGTCTCCCACCTCTTCGGTGCCACCGCCGACGGCCGGACCTACCCCATCGCCCGCAACGAGCTGAACGTCGGTACCGCGGAGGCCCCGGAGTGCAGCGAGTTCGCCGGCGTCACCTTCTCCGCGGACGGCAAGACGCTGTTCGCCAACATCCAGGACCCCGGCATCCTGCTCGCCATCACCGGCCCGTGGTCGGGCGACGACGGCGACGACTAGTTCTGCCGGTTCCCCTCCCCTCAGATTCCGTCCCCCACGGTTCCACCGGTTCGACGGCAGTGGCTCAACGACGAGCCACTGCCCGCCCCTTGCCAGTGATGCCTCTCCTCACGAGGAAGCTGACATGAAAACCCTCATCGCACACGCACGCACCTTCGCCCACTCCCAGGGCGCCGAACTGGGCAGGCTCGCCGCGGGGCAGTCGCCGTACGCCCTCTTCGTCACCTGCTCCGACTCCCGGGTCATCCCCTCGCTCATCACCGGTGCCCGCCCCGGTGAGCTCTTCGAGCTGCGTACGGCGGGAAACATCGTCCCGGCGTACGACGCCGGCCCCACCTCCGAGGCCGCGACGATCGAGTACGCCGTCGAGGTGCTCGGTGTCTCCGACATCGTGGTCTGCGGGCACTCCCACTGCGGCGCGGTCGGCGCGCTGGTACGCGGTGACGACCTGTCGGCCGCACCCGCGGTGCGCGACTGGCTCGGCCACGCCGCCCGGCAGCCGGCCGGCGCGCAGGACGACCCGCAGGTCGCCGAGGCGGTCCAGCACCACGTCCTGGCACAGGTGCTCCGGCTGCAGTCGTACCCGTGCGTGGAGAGCCGCCTCCGGGACGAGCGGCTGCGGGTCCACGCCTGGTTCTACGAGGTCCACACCGGCGGCGTGCTGGCGTACCGGGCCGAATCCGACTCCTTCGAGAAGCTGTGAGTGACCGATGAACACCAGATATCTGAAGCAGGACTTCGCCTCCTCTGTCGTCGTGTTCCTGGTCGCCCTTCCGCTGTGCGTCGGCGTGGCGGTCGCCTCCGGGGTGCCGGCCGAACTCGGCATCGTCACCGGCATCGTCGGCGGTCTCGTCACGGGCATGCTGCCGGGCAGCAGCCTCCAGGTGTCGGGCCCGGCCGCCGGTCTGACCGTGCTGTGCTTCGAGGCCGTGCACGAGCACGGGCTCGGCGCGCTCGGCGTGATCGTGCTGTCCACGGGTCTGCTGCAGCTCGGCATGGGCGCGCTGCGCTGGGGGCGCTGGTTCCGGGCCATCTCCGTCGCCGTGGTCGAGGGCATGCTCGCCGGAATCGGCTTGGTACTCATCGCCGGCCAGCTGTACGCGATGACGCACAGCAAGGCTCCGTCGTCCGGCATCGACAAGATCGCCGGGCTTCCGGAGATGCTCGTCGACTCCCTGCACTCCTCCTCGGCAGTGGTCTCGCTGCTGCTGGGCGTCGGCACCATCGCCGTCCTGGTGCTGTGGCCCAAGCTGCCGAAGAAGGTGCGCCTCGTGCCCGGCCCGCTCGCGGCCGTCGCGCTTGCCACCGTCGCCTCGCCGGCCTTCGCGCTCCCGGTCACCAAGGTGACCGTGGAAGGCCTGTTCTCGGTGATCCAGCCGCCCGCACCCTCCGCGTTCGCGGGGCTGGCGGACATCGGGTTGGTGACCACGATCCTGGCCTTCACGCTGATCGCTTCGGCGGAGAGCCTGTTCAGCGCGGCCGCCGTGGACCGACTGCACGACGGCCCGCGTACCGACTACGACAAGGAGCTGATGGCCCAGGGCGTGGGCAACACGGTCTGCGGCGTGCTCGGCGCCCTGCCGATGACCGCGGTGATCGTGCGCAGCGCGGCCAACGTCCAGGCGGGAGCCCGGACGAAGGCCTCCCGGGTCATGCACGGCGCCTGGCTGCTGCTGTTCGCGGCGCTGTTCCCGGCCGCGCTGGGCGTCATCCCGATTCCGGCGCTCGCGGCGGTCCTGGTGTATTCCGGCTTCAAGCTGATCCCCGTGAAGGGTCTCGTCGCCCTGTGGCGCGGGCACCGCGGTGAGGCCGTGATCCTCATCGTCACCGCGGTGTCCATCGTCGCGATCAGCATGTTCGAGGGCGTTCTGATCGGCCTCGCGCTCGCCGTGATCAAGACGGCCTGGGAGGCGTCCCACGTCAAGCTGGAGATCGTCGACAAGGGGGCGGGCCCGGTGCAGGCCCACCTGAGCGGCAACGCGACCTTCCTGCGGCTGCCGAAAATCCTCGACGCCCTGGAGGCCATCCCGCAGGACCGCACCGTCGAGCTCAACCTGTCCCAGGTGCACCATCTCGACCACGCCTGCCGTACGGCCCTGGAGAACTGGGCGGAGCGGCACGGAGCGGCTGACACCGCGTCGGCCAAGCTCATCATGGCCGCCTGAACGGGACGCGGGGGCGGCCCACGGGTGCCGCCCCCGCACACACATCGGCGCATCGCCCACACACAAAGTTCAAGAGCAGGTCATGCGCCCTGCAAGCCGCCGCCGGACCCCGCTGATACTTCTTCAAGCCGGGTCCGATGGCGCACCCCCGCCCCAGAACACCGAGGAGGTCGTACCCGCGTGACCCGCAGCCAGCGTCTCGCCACCCTCGCGGCCGGCGCGATTCTGCTCGTCGCAATCCCCGTCGCCAGTGCCCAGCAGGCACCGCCTCCCGATCTCGGCGAGCCCGTCGTCGTCGGCCGCACCGATCCCGGCCCCACGATCAGTTCCGCGCCGTCCTCGAACTCCCGGGCGAGGGAGCGGACCCCGACCCGCCCACCGTCCCCCAGCGCGACGGAACACCCCTCGGCCCGTGTGGGGGACGCAGACGACGCCGAAGACGCCACTGCCAGCGGCACCCGGCACGACAGGGCGGACACCGACCGGACGGACACCGCGCAGCCGGTGGCACCCAAGTCCCCCGCTGGTACGGAGACCGACGCCGACCCGACTTCCGCGTCGACGCCCGACGCGACGGCCGGGTCCGCAACACCGAGCGCCCCCGTGTCCGACGACGAAGACGACGATGACGACGGTGGGGACGGCTGAGACGACGATGACGCCGGTGGGGACGGCCGAGACGACGATGACGCCGGTGGGGACGGCCGAGACGACGATGACGCCGGTGGGGACGGCCGAGACGACGATGACGCCGGTGGGGACGGCCGAGACGACGACGGCGGGGCGGATGACCGGGCCCGCGCCGCCGAGGCAGGCCGTCGGCGTGCCGGGGCGCTACTCGCTCCGGTCGATCCGCGTACGCCTGCTCGGGCGGATGCTGGTGCTCGTCGGACTCACCCTGGCGAGCCTCACCGGCGCGGAGTCGTTCATCCTCACGGCTCGCCTGAACGAACGCGTCGACCGCGAACTCGCCCACGACATCGAGGCGTTCCGCTCCTTCGCGACCGAGGCCGCGACCGCAGGCAGTGCGGGGCGGGCCCCCGGCGGAGTCAGTGCGCTCTTCGTCTCCTATCTGGAGGGTTACATACCGGAGCACGGCCAGACTCTGGTCACCCTGGTCGACGGAGAGCCGTATCGCCGCTCCGCCGAAGAGCCGCCGGCCCGCCTGGACACCGACCGCGCGCTGATGACCCGGGCCGCCGCGGTCCGCTCGCCCTCCTACGGCGACGCGAGGACCCCGGCGGGCTCCGTTCGGTTCGTGGCCGTGCCCGTCGCGGTGGCGGGCGACTCCGCGCGGGGCGTGCTCGTCATCGCCACCTTCACCCAGCAGGAGCGCGACCACATCAACGACTCGATCCGCATCCAGATCTATCTCGGCCTCGGCACCATGCTGCTCTCCGCGTGCGTCGGCTGGATCTTCGCGAGCCGTATCGTCGCGCCGCTGCGGCTGCTGCGGGACACCGCCCGCTCCATCCACGAGTCGGACATCACCCGCCGCATCCCCGTCCAGGACCGGGACGAGATCAACCAGTTGGCGGGCACCTTCAACGACATGCTCGACCGTCTGGACGACGCCTTCGCCACCAAGCGGCAGTTCATGGATGACGTGGGTCACGAACTGCGCACCCCCATCACCATCGTGCTCAGCCAGCTGGAGACGCTCCCCGACGCTCCGGGTGACCGCGCCCCGACGGTCGCGGTCATCACCGACGAACTGCACCGCATGCACCGCATGGCGGAGGAACTCCTGGTGCTGGCCAAGGCACGCCGCCCGGACGCCCTGCGCCCCGAGGACCTCAGCCTTGCCGAACTGATCGAGGAGGTGTACGTCAAGGCCGCCGCTCTGGCCGAACGCCGCTGGCTCCTCGACTTCACGGACAACCCGCACCGCGACACCCTCCACGCCGACCGCCAGCTCCTCACCCAGGCCATGATCCAACTCGCCCAGAACGCCGCTCAGCACACCGAGGAACACGGCCGGATCTGGATCGGCGGACGGGCCGGAGCGGACAGGGTCGAACTATGGGTCAAGGACACCGGCCCCGGCATCCGGCTCGCCGACCAGCAACGCATCTTCGAGCGATTCGTCCGCGCCGAGGAGAGCCGCGGCAGAACCGGAGCGGGCCTCGGACTCGCCATCGTCAAGGCCATAGCCGAGGCGCACCACGGCGAGATCCGGCTGGACAGCTCTCCCGGCCGGGGGGCGACCTTCACCCTGCGCATCCCCTATGTCACGCACGCCCTGCACGGCGGCCCCCACAGACCATGAGCCGCACCAGACAGCCCCGCCGCCACCTCCTCATCGCCGAGGACGAGGCCCACATAGCCTCCTACCTCTCGGAACGCTTCACCGCCCAGGGCTTTCGCACCACCGTCGTCACCGACGGGGAGACGGCCCGGCGCGCGGCCATGTCGGGCAGATACGACTTGATGGTCCTGGACATCGGCCTGCCCGGCGAGAACGGATTCACCGTCGTGTCCCGCCTCCGCGCCGCGTCCAGCGCCCTGCCGATCATCATCCTCACGGCCCGGGACACCGTCGCCGACACGGTGACGGGTCTCGAGGGCGGCGCCGACGACTACATGACCAAGCCCTTCAGCTTCGAGGAACTCCTCGCCCGGGTCCGCCTGCGGCTACGCCTGCGCGCAACCGACAGCTCCGTCCTGCGAGGTGCCGGAATCGCTCTGGAGACCCGCACCCGCCAGGCATATGTCGACGGCCGGATCATCCAGCTCAGCGCCCGAGAGACCGCCCTGCTCGAACACCTCATGCGCAACGTCGGCAGCGTGCTCAGCCGCGAGGACCTGCTCTCCGACGTTTGGGGGTACGAGGCGTCGGAGGGCTCCAACATCGTCGACGTGTACGTCCGTTACCTCCGCCGCAAGCTGGGCGCCTCCAGGATCACCACCGTCCGGGGACAGGGCTACCGCCTGGAGGGCGACGACCACGCGTGACGGGACAGGGACACGACGGTTTCCCTGCCGGATTGCCCGACGTACGGGTGGAGCGAGGTGGCGGCCGCCCGCACATGCGGGTTGGCCCTCCTCATTTGGAGCTACGGACCGGGCCGGTCGCGACCCCGTGTGACACGCTCGCCCTCCGTTTCACGGCCGCCGGCCAGATCGCCGTGAGACACCAGTGGCCGTGAGCCGCCCGCCCTCGTCCCGCCGTGCCATGCTGGGCCACCGGAATCAGCAGCACACGCGTGGGGAGAGTCCAGTGGCCGCCAGGCACTACCGCGCTGACAGCGAGAACGGCGACCACGTCGACGACCCGTCCGAGGACGCCCTGTTCCTGCTGATCGACGACCTCAACGACACGGACAACACCTTTGTCGTCATCCAACCCGACCAGGACGACCCCACCTGGTTCGCTTCTGTCGCCGTCCTGGCGAACGGCGGATACGAGATCGTCCGCCGCGACAGCACCCGCCACCAACACGACGTCGTCGTCGCGACCAGCACGGACCACATCGCGGGCGACCTCACCAAGTGGCTGGCCGCCCGCGCCTCCTGACGCACGACCCTAGTGGGCATGCCCTCCCTCGGACGCCGGGTGGTGCGGCTCGTGGCCCGGGATCGTGCCGTCCGCCTTCGCGACGAGGAACAGTCCCGCCATGCCCATGTCCGAGTGGCTCTGGACGTGGCAGTGGTACATCCACACACCCGCGCCGACGCCTTCGCCCGCGATCACCTGGAAGCCGAACGAGTCCGCAGGGCCCGTGATCTTGTTGTCGATTACCGGGCTGACGTCGTCGGGGCCCGACAGCAGGCCCGTCCTGTTGTCCGCCCAGCGGTGACCGTGCAGGTGGAACGTGTGGTAGTACTCGCCGTGCGTGATCATGATGATCTCGACGCGGTCGCCCAGCGTGGCAAGGAAGTCGGGCGGGTCGGACGCAGGCCGGTTGTTGATCGTCATGTCGTTGAAGACGATCGTGAACTGCTTGTCCGGCAGGAGGTCGCCCTTCCTGCGCACCACCAGCGGCCCGTAGAGGCCCTTGCGGATGCCGCCCGTGCCGTGGTCGGTGCCCACGACGTGGTCGTGGTAGTGCCAGTAGCCCGCGCTGCCCGGCCGCCAGGTGCCGTCGGCGCGCCGGCCAGGGGCGTGGGTGCGCCAGGTGTAGGTGCGGGTGGCACCCGGTTCGACGTGGCTCCGGCTCATCCTCGTGCCGTCGTTGTTGATGTCGTAGTCGACACCGTGCGGGTGCAGGCTGACGGGGACGTCCATCAGGTTCTCGAACTCGATGTGGAGCGTGTCGCCCTCGTTCAGTTCGATCAGCGGACCGGGGACGGTCGCCTTGCCCTTCTCCAGGCCGTATCCCATCCGACCGTCCGCCAGTTTCTCGGCGTACAGCTTGAGATGGCGTACCAGGCCGCCTGCCGGGGCAGTCTTCGGTGACGCCGACGCGGCGGGGCTCGCCTGGGAGGCCGGGGCGAGGGACAACGATGTCATGCCTGCGGCCGCGGCCGCCCCGCCCGCGAGCATGCGCCGGTTGAAGCTGCGTCTGTCCATGCCGAACTCTCCAGTCGTAGGCGGAGATTGACGGGGCGCGGCCGGCGCCCCCGGGGACGGCCATACGGTAGCGGGAGCACCTCTGTTTATCCACAGTCAGGACAAAGTTCGGTCTTTGGCGGTCATACCTATTGGCGAACCACGAAAAGAGGTCTAGCTTCAACGGCTGTTGTTGTGACCACAGAGGGGTGGGTGACCCATGCAGCGCGCACCACATCACCGGTCGAGATCCCGAAGAGGGCTGTTGACGGCGGCACTTGGCGTCGGAGCCCTGACCGCTTCCCTCCTCGGCGGCAATGCCGCTTCGGCCAGCCCGTACCCGGAGCCACCGCCGACAACGTTGTCCCTCCCCTCGCCGCCGGGGGGCGCGAACGTGAGGGTGCTGGTCTTCCACGCCTCGGCGACCCAGGAGTCGCCGACCGTGAACGCCGGCATCGCCGCGATCGAGACGATCGGGCAGACCGGCCCCACGGCGGGCCGGTTCCGGACGGTGGCGACGGACGACGCCTCGATGTTCACCGACGCCAGGCGGCTCGGCCGGTTCAACGCGGTCGTGTTCCTGACCGGCGGCGGGGATGTGCTGGACCCGGAGCAGGAGGCCGGACTCGAGTCGTACCTGGAGGCGGGCGGTGGATTCGTCGGCATCCACGACGCCGCGCGCACCGAGCCGTACTCGGACTGGTTCACCGGGCTGATCGGCGCCCGGCCGGCAGGGGCGGCGAGCAGCACCCAGCGGGCGGTCGTCGAGGTCGGCGACCGTCAGCATCCGGCCACCCGGTCCCTGCCGCTCAACTGGAAGCGGCCCGACCGGTGGTTCAACTGGGCGCAGAACCCTTCGGGAACGGTCCACACGGTGGCCCGCCTCAAGGAGAGCTCGTACACCCCGGCGGCGAACCCCAACGGCTGGGACCACCCGATCTCCTGGTGCCGTGACTACGACGGCGGCCGGTCCTTCTACACCGGCATGGGCGGTACGGCCGACAGCTTCTCCGAGACCGACTTCCGCGACCACCTGCGCGGCGCGCTCGCCTGGACGACGCGGCTCTCGCAGGCCGACTGCAAGGCCACGATCAACGCCAACTACACGGCCGAGCGCGTCACCAAGCCCAACCAGCCCGGCCAGAACGACCAGATCGGCGAACCGCACGGTCTCGTCGTCGCCCCCGACGGCCGGGTGCTCTACATCGGCCGCGGCGGCGCCGACGCGAGCGTGCCCGTCGTCCGGGACTGGAACAACCCCGACATCGGCAAGGGCAACGGCGAGATCCACGTCTACGACCCCACGACCGGGAAGGTCACCAAGGCGGGCGCGCTGACGGTCTTCGGCAACAAGGGCGGCGGCGACGAACTGGTCAAGAACGAGGAAGGGCTGCTCGGCATCGAGCTCGACCCCGACTTCATGACCAACGGCTGGGTGTACCTGCACTACACGCCCCACTCGCGGATCAACCGCGACACCCACATGGGCGAGCGGCGCGTCTCCCGCTTCACGCTCGACCTCGCGACGAACAAGCTGGACCTGGCGAGCGAGAAGGTGCTGCTCAGCTGGCCGGTGCAGATCCACAGCTGCTGCCATGCGGGCGGCGGCATGTCCTGGGACTCCAAGGGCAACCTCTACATCGCCACCGGTGACACCAACTCCTCCGGCTTCAGCAGCGGTTACTCGGGCAACAACCCGGAGCCGAACTACAAGGGCGTGTCGTTCGCCGACGCGCGCCGCACCGCCGGCAACACCAACAACCTCAACGGCAAGATCCTGCGGATCCACCCCGAGGACGACGGTACGTACACCCTCCCCGAGGGCAACCTGTTCACGGGCAAGGAGACGGCCGAGGGCGGCGGCAAGACGCGCGGCGAGATCTACGTGATGGGCGTGCGCAACCCGGCGCGGATCTTCGTCGACAAGAAGACGGACATCCTCTACGCGGGCTGGGTCGGCCCGGACGCGGGCGCGCCGTCCACGACATGGGGTCCGGCCAAGTACGACACGTTCGCCGCCATCACCAAGGCGGGCAACCACGGCTGGCCGTACTGCATGGGCAACAAGCAGCCCTACCGCGACCGGAACCTGCCGGACCCGAGCGTGCCGCTCGGCTGGTACGACTGCGACGCCCCGAAGAACGAGTCGCCCAACAACGACGGCCTCGTGAACCTGCCGCCCGTCACGTCCAACACCATCTGGTACTCGCCGCAGGGCGGCGGCGTGGACTACCCGCGCGACGCGAACGGCGTCCCGAGCTACCAGCAGGAGGAGCAGAAGCTGCTGCTTCCGTGGCTCAGGGGCGGCGGCCAGGCGACGATGAACGGCCCGGTCTACCGCTACGACGCGGCGAGCGACTCGACGGTCAAGTGGCCGTCGTACTGGGACGGCAAGTGGTTCGTCGGCGACTTCTACGACGGCGACCAGCCGCGGCACGCGGTACTGACCGACCCGCGGACCGTGGGCCAGGGCGGGCTCCCGGTGCACGCCGAGTCGCTGAAGAAGATCGTCCCGGTCGGAACGGGCGGCATCCGCAACCTGATGGACTGGAAGTTCGCCCCGGACGGATCGCTGTACGTGCTCGACTACGGGCGCGGCTTCTTCACGTCCGACTCCAACTCCGCGCTGTGGCGCGTGACCTACAAGGGCGGCGGGGCGACCCCGGCCGCGGACCAGCTGGCGAGGAAGGCGGCGCAGTGAGAGCACGGCGCTCATCGATGAGACTCTGGACGACCCTGCTCGCCGCGGTGGCCATGGTGCTCGGCCTGACGTCGGCGGTGGCCTACGGCAGGACCGACGACGACCGGGTGACCGCGGCGGCCCAGGTGCTGACCTGGACGGCCGGCGACCCCACCGACCGCTACCTCTCCTTCCCCACCACGGCGGTGGCGGGACCGACGACGATCCTCTTCGAGAACAGCGCGGCCACCGGCAACACGACCGGCATGCCGCACACCCTGACGTTCGACGTGTCCGACCCCGAGTACAACAACGACGTACCGCTGAACATCCTGGCGAACCCGAACGACGACATGGGCGGCCGGCACACGGCCGAGGTGACGCTGACGCCGGGCCGCTACCTCTTCAAGTGCACGATCCCCGGCCACAGCCTGATGCAGGGCATCCTGACCGTGACCGAGGGCGGCGGTGCGGACACCACCGCCCCCGAGACCACGGTGAAGGTCGACGGCGACAGGAACGCCGACGGCGCGTACATCGGCCAGGCCACCGTGACGGTGGGCGCGACCGACGCGGGCTCGGGCGTGGAGCGGATCGAGTACGCGCTCGGTGCCGACGGCCCGTGGCAGCCGTACACCGCCCCGGTGGTCGTCGGCCAGGTGGGCACTCACAAGGTGCGTTACCGGGCGACCGACAAGGCCGGGAACACGGCCGCCGAGAAGGCGGTCGACTTCTCCGTCGTCGCCCCGCCGAACGACGACACCACCGCACCGGACACCTCGGCCACCGTCAGCGGCGACAAGGACGCACAGGGCCGTTACGTGGGCATGGCCACGGTCACCGTGACCGCGTCCGACGCCGGTTCGGGCGTCAACACGATCGAGTACGCGCTCGGTGCCGACGGCGCCTGGCAGCCGTACACGGCGCCGGTGATGGTCCACGAGACGGGCACCCACACGGTGCGTTTCCGGGCCACCGACAAGGCGGGCAACGCGGCCGCCGAGAAGGCGGTCGGCTTCACCGTCGTCGCCCCGCCGAACGACGACACCACGGCACCGGAGACCTCGGCCACCGTCAGCGGCGACAAGAACTCCGACGGCGCGTACATCGGCCGCGCCGAGGTGGCTCTGTCGGCGACGGACGCCGGGTCGGGTGTGGAGCGGATCGAGTACTCGCTCGACAGCGGCCCCTACCTCGCGTACACCGCTCCCGTGATCGTCGACCGGGTCGGCTACCACACGGTGCTGTACCGGGCGACGGACAAGGCGGGGAACACGTCCGGGGCGAAGAGCGTCGCGTTCTCGGTGGCCGAGGGCGGCGGCGTGCCGGCGCCCACCTGTCCCGAGCACGACGAGCGGCTGACGGTGATCGTCGGCACGGTGGACACCGGCATCCCCAACCGGATGACGGGCAGCCGCTGCACGATCAACGAGCTGATCGAGGACGAGAAGGACTGGTCCTCGCACGCGCTGTTCCTCAAGCACGTGGACGGGGTGATCGACCGGCTGCTGGCGGACGGCGTCATCGACGCGCGCGAGCACCGGACGATCTACCGGGCGGCCAAGGAGTCGGGCATCGGCAAGCCCGGCCGGACGACCGGCTACCGCCAGCTCTTCGACGGCACCGAGGAGACCTTCTCGAAGTGGCAGCACGTCGGCGGCGGCAGGTTCGGGCTCGGTGCCGACGGCGCCATGACCAGCAGCACCACGGTGCCGGGCATGGGCATGCTGTGGTATCCGCAGCGGCAGTACGGCGACTTCTCGCTGAAGCTCCAGTGGCGGGACGACGCGCCGGGCTCCAGCAACGCCAACGGCGGTGTCTTCGTCCGCTTCCCATGGGTCCACGACAACCCGGAGGAGTCGCGTCCGGAGTGGGTCGCCATCAAGTACGGCCACGAGGTGCAGATCCTGGACCGGCCGGACGGCGACATGTACAAGTCCGGTTCGATCTACGGCTTCGACCGTGTGGGCCTCGGCGGCGCCGGGGTCACCCCCAAGGGCACCTGGAACGACTACGAGATCAGGGTGGAGGGCCAGCACTACTCGGTGTTCCGCAACGGCAAGCTGATCAACGAGTTCGACAACACCGGGGGCCAGGTCTTCGAGCCGCCGCGCTCCGACGACCCGGGCACCGACGGCCGGCGCTACGCCTCCGGGTACGTCGGGCTCCAGGTCCACGGCACCACGGACGTGATCTCCTACCGCGACATCAGGATCAAGGAGCTGTAGCCCTCACCGGGCAGTGAGCGGCGGCCCTCCCCCGGGACACCGGAGGGGGCCGCCGTCGCCGTGCGGCGGGACGGGTCAGTCGGCCGCCTTCTTCGCCCGGCTGGGCTGGACGCGCTTCGGCTCCCCCGGCATCTTCGGGTACTCCGGCGGGTACGGCAGGTCGCCGAGCCCGTGGTCGGCCTCGTCCTTGCGGGCGAGTTCCAGCAGGGTCTCCAGGCTGAACCGGTGGTCGTCCATGTCCGCGTGGACGTCACCGACCTCGGCGAAGCGGCCGGGCATCGTCTTGATGTCGAAGTCCTCGGGGCGCGCGTCGTCGAGCTCCTCCCAGCGCAGCGGGGCGGAGACGGGGGCGTTCGGGCGGGGACGCACCGAGTAGGCGGAGGCGATGGTGCGGTCCCTGGCGGTCTGGTTGTAGTCGACGAAGATGCGCCGGCCGCGTTCCTCCTTCCACCACTTGATCGTCACGCGGTCCGGCATGCGGCGCTCCAGCTGCCGGCCGCAGGCGATCGCGGCACGCCGGACCTGCGTGAAGGTCCAGCGGGGCTCGATCGGCACGAAGACGTGGACGCCGCGGCCGCCCGACGTCTTGGGCCAGCCGCGCAGGCCCGCCTCGTCGAGGACGGCGCGCAGTTCGTGGGCGGCGCGTACGGCGTCGTCGTAGTCGGTGCCCGGCTGCGGATCGAGGTCGATGCGCAGCTCGTCGGGGTGGTCGGTGTCGTCGCGGCGTACCGGCCACGGGTGGAAGGTGACGGCGCCCAGGTTGGCGGCCCAGATGACGGCGGCGGGTTCGTCCGGGCACATCTCGTCCGCGGAACGTCCGGACGGGAACGTGATGTGGGCGGTGGGGATCCAGTCGGGCAGGTACTTGGGGACACGCTTCTGGAAGAACGACTCGCCCGTCACTCCGTCGGGGTAGCGCTCCAGCGTCGTGGGGCGGCTGCGCAGGGCCCGGGTGATGCCCTCGCCGACGGCGAGGTAGTAGGTGACCATGTCCAGCTTGGTCCAGCCGCGCTCGGGGAAGTACACCTTGTCGGGATTGGACACCCGGACGGTGCGCTCCCCCACCTCCAGTTCCACCGCTCCAGCCATGCCCGCCAGCGTAGGCCGTGCCGAGTGGGGCCGCATGCCGGAGAATCGGGCCATGGACCTGCCCGTGATGCCGCCCGTGAAGCCGATGCTGGCCAAGTCCGTGACGAAGATCCCGCCCGGAATGCAGTACGAGGCGAAGTGGGACGGCTTCCGGGCGATCGTCCACCGTGACGGCGACGAGGTCGTCATCGGCTCGCGCACCGGCAAGCCGCTGACGCGGTACTTCCCGGAGCTTGCCGCCCGGTTCCTCGAGCTGCTGCCGGAGCGCTGCGTCGTCGACGGCGAGATCGTCATCGCGCACGAGGGCCGCCTGGACTTCGACCGTCTCACCGAGCGCATCCACCCGGCCGACTCCCGAGTCCGCATGCTCGCCGAGCGCACCCCGGCGAGCTTCGTCGCCTTCGACGTGCTCGCGCTCGGCGACGAGTCGCTGCTCGACGCACCGCTCAAGGCGCGCCGCGAGAAGCTGGAGGAGGCCCTCTCGGGGGTTCGCCCGCCGGTGCACCTGGCGCCGTCCACGACGGATGTGGCGCTGGCCGAGGAGTGGTTCGAGCAGTACGAGGGCGCCGGGCTCGACGGGATCGTCGCCAAGCCGCTGGACCTGCCGTACCGGCCGGACACGCGGCTGATGTACAAGATCAAGCACGAGCGGACCGCGGACGTGGTGGTAGCCGGCTACCGCTTCCACAAGAGCGGCCCGGTAGTCGGTTCGCTCCTGCTCGGGCTGTACGACGACTCGGGGGCGCTCCAGCACGTCGGCGTATGCGCCGCGTTCTCCATGAAGAAGCGCGAGGAGCTGGTCGAGGAGCTGGAGCCGCTGCGGATGCAGGACGTGTCGGAGCATCCGTGGGCGCGCTGGGCGGAGGAGGCGGCGCACGAGAGCGCGCGGCTGCCGGGCGCGCCGAGCCGCTGGTCGGGCAAGAAGGACCTGTCATGGGTGGCGCTGCGGCCCGAGCGGGTGGTGGAGGTGGCGTACGACCACATGGAGGGCGACCGTTTCCGCCACACGGCGCAGTTCCGGCGGTGGCGGCCCGACCGGGAGCCCGCCGGCTGCACCTACGAGCAGCTGGAGGAGCCGGTGCGGTACGACCTGGACGAGGTGCTGTCGGCCCCCGGTCGGTGAACAGGGGCCGTCGCGCGATGCGCGGCCCGCCCGCCCATTGGTGCCGTCAGACGTAGAGCGACTCGATCTCCGCCGCGTACGTCCTCACCACCGCGTGGCGCTTGATCTTCAGGGAGGGGGTCAGCAGGCCGTTCTCCTCCGTGAAGTCGCCCGGCACCAGGCGGAAGCGGCGGATCGACTCGGCGCGGGAGACCGCCGCGTTGGCGTGGTCGACGGCGCGCTGGACGTCCGCGATCAGCTCGGGGTCCTCGCACAGCCGCGCGAGCGGCGTGTCCTTCGGGCGTTTGCGTACGGCGAGCCAGTGCTCCATCGCCTCCGGCTCCAGGGTGATCAGAGCCGCGACGTAGGGCCGGTTGTCGCCGACCACGACGCACTGGCCCACCGGCGGGCGGCTGCGCAGCCGGTCCTCCAGGACGGCGGGCGAGACGTTCTTGCCGCCGGAGGTGACGAGGATGTCCTTCTTGCGCCCGGTGATCGTCAGGTAGCCGTCCTCGTCGAGCGATCCGAGGTCTCCGGTGGCGAACCAGCCGTCGTCGAGGGCCTCACCGGTCGCCGCCGCGTTGTTCCAGTACGCGCCGAAGACGATGCCGCCCTTGATCAGCACCTCGCCGTCCTCGGCGATCCGGATCGCCGTGCCCGGCACCGGCTGCCCGACGGTCCCCGGGCGCGGGGTCAGCGGCGGGATGATCGTCGCGGCGGCAGTGCTCTCGGTGAGGCCGTATCCCTCGTAGATCACGAGCCCGGCCGCGCAGAAGAAGAGGTTCAGCTCGCGGTCGAGCGGGGAGCCGCCGCTGATCGCGTACCGCAGCCTGCCGCCGAGCTCCTTGCGGATGCGCCGGTAGACCAGCACGTCGTACAGCGCCCAGGCCAGGGTGAGGCCGACTCCCGGCCCCTTGCCGGTGCCGAGGAACGCAGCGAGATACGCCTCGGCGAACCGCACTCCGATGCGGTGCGCGCGGTCGAACGACGCGCCGCGGCCGATCTTCTCGGCCGTGGCCCGGCCGGTGTCGTGGATCTTCTCGAAGAGGTAGGGGACGCCGACGAGGAACGTGGGCCGGAAGCTCCGTAGCTCCGGCCGGAGCTCGTCGGGCTTGATGCCCGGGCAGTGGCCGAGTTCGATGCGGGCCATCAGACAGGCGATCTGGATGGTCCGGCCCAGGATGTGGGCGAGCGGCAGGAACAGGAGCGTGGCGGCCGTCTGCCCGGTCACCGCCCGGAAGACGGGATGGAGCAGCTCCACGGTATTGGCGGCCTCGGCGTGCAGGTTCGCGTGGGTCAGGACGCAGCCCTTGGGCTTCCCGGTGGTGCCGGAGGTGTAGCAGAGGGTGGCGATGGTGTCGGGCGTCAGGGCGGCCCGCCGCTTGGTGATCTCCCCGTCGGGGACGTCCCGCCCGAGTGTGGCGATTGTCTCCATCGCGCCGTCGTCGATGATCCACACCCGGGGTTCGACGCCGAGCGACCGTGCCGCGTCGGCCACCGTCCCGGCGTGCTCGGCGGACTCGGTGACCACGTACCGCGCGCCGCTGTCCTGGAGGATCCAGGCGACCTGTTCGGCGGAGGACGTGGCATAGACGGGGACGCTCTGGCCGCCGGCGGCCCAGATCGCGAAGTCGATCACGGTCCACTCGTAGCGGGTGCGGGACATCACGGCCACCCGGCCGCCCGGTTCGAGCCCGGCGGCGATCAATCCCCTGGCGGTCCTGGTGACTTGGCGGGCGAAGTCGGCGGCGGTCACGGGACGCCATCTGCCGTCGTCGTCCTTGCGCCGCAGGACCACCGATGCGGGTGCTTCCGCGGCGTTCGCGTAAGGTATGTCGGCGGTGCTGCCGGAGACGGACGGCCGGGCGAGAGGTGCGGTGCGGGCCTCTCGTACGACGCCGTCCTCCCTGACCAGTTCGACCGGGACGCGACCGGCGAGATCGCTTCGCTTTTTCGCCCTCTTCAGATCCTTGTGTACGCCCATGGTCGGCTCCTGTTCGCGGTTCGCGCGTGACGCGGGCGGGGAGTTGACGGGACCTCGGCACTTACGCGGGAGTCAACTTACTCCCGCGTATCCAGAAGGCAACGGGACCACCGACAACCGTTGCGGCACAAAGAGACCCCCGCCACGGAACCCGGACGACCGCTCCGGTAGTCATGGAGGGGTGGGAGGCCGACCGACCGACGGCCTCCCGACGGAAAAGCAGACAAGGACATGACGTGACCGCCTCCAACCTCGTCCCGGTACCGATCCCCGACCGCGTGGCCGTAATGATCGGCTCCTGCATGCCGGCCCACGTCCTGCACGCCGAGATCGAGGCCGAGTGCGCCGCGCGCGAGGTGTACCGCTTCCGCGGGCCGCTGTGCGCCGAGGACCGGGCCGACCGCGAGCAGGCCCTGTCCGCGCTGGCACGGGCGAACAAGGTGCTGGCCGCGTACGACCCGCGGCTCACCGTCAGGCCCTCCCGCGCCCACTGACGCGCCCGCACGGAAAGTGCCCTCGATCGTCCCCGGTGCGCCTGACGGCCGAGGGCGGCTCACTCGATGAAGGTGCCGTCCACGTACACCCACGCGCCGTTCTCCCGGGTGAAGTTGCTGCGCTCGTGCAGCTCGCCGCGTTTGCCGTGGTGGCGGTAGCGGGCCCGGAAGGTGACCGTGCCCTCGGTGTGGAAGGCGCTGCCGTCGGTGACATCGGTGATCTCCAGGCTGGACCACTGCATGCCCGGGTCGAGTTCCAGGTGCCGGGGCCTGGTCGAGGAGTGCCAGGTGCGCAGTAGGTACTTCGCGTCGTGCGCGGCGAAGGCGCTGTAGCGGGAGCGCATCAGCAGCTCGGCGGTGGGCGCCGTCTCCTCGCCGCTGTGGAAGCGGCCGCAGCACTCCCCGTACGTCGCGGCCAGGCCGCAGGGGCAGGGCGATGCGGCGGTGAGGGCGGGCTGTGCGGTGCGCCCGGGGCGTTTGATGCGTGGTGCCATGACTCCATTTTCCAGCCATTGCGGGAATGGGCCCACGCGTGGCTTCCGGGTCACGTGCGTTCTCCGTATGCTCCTGCGCCGGACGCCGGTAGTTACCGTCGGTAAGGGGATGGGATGGACCGCTCGCGCACCTCGCACGGCACCGCACGAGGCACCTCACGGCGTACGTTCATGGCAGGGGCGGCCGCGGTCGGCGGCACCGCGGCACTCGCCTCGGCCGTCGGCGGCACCGCGGCGGCCGCGGCCCCGGCACCCGGGTCGGTCGCCGTGCTGGGCGGCGGTGTGGCGGGGCTGACCGCAGCCCACGAACTCGCCGAACGCGGCTTCGCGGTCACCGTCTACGAGCGCCGGGCGCTCGGCGGCAAGGCCCGCAGCATGGACGTGCCGGGCAGTGCCCGGGGCGGGCGCAGACCGTTACCCGCGGAGCACGGCTTCCGCTTCATCCCCGGCATCTACCACAACCTCCCCGACACCATGCGGCGCATCCCCTTCCCGGGCAACGCGAACGGGGTGTGGGACAACCTGGTCGCACCACCCGAGATGTCCTTCGCCCGCACCGGCCGCGAGGACCTGCGCATCCCGCTCCCCTGGCCGGGCCACCGGCCCGCCCGGCTCACGCTCGACGACATCCGCCGCGCGCTCACGGCGATGGTGGACACCGCGCTCGGCATCCCCGCCCACGAGACGGCCTCCTTCGTAGGCCGCGTGCTGGTCTTCCTGACCAGCTGCGACGAGCGGCGCAACGAGATCTGGGAGCGCACGCCCTGGTGGGACTTCATCCGGGCGGAGCGGATGAGCTACGACTACCAGCGCATACTCGCGATCGGGCTCACCCGCAACATCGTGGCCACCAAGGCCGAGGAGGCGAGCACCCGCACGGTCGCCACACTGCTGGAGGCGTTCGTCTTCAACGCGCTCGGCCGCGGCGCCGACGGCCCCCTCGACCGCATCCTCGACGCGCCCACCAACGAGGCGTGGATCGACCCCTGGGTGGCGCACCTGACGTCGCTCGGCGTCCGCTTCGAAGTCGGCTGGACCGTACGGGAAATGGCGTACGGCGACGGAAGGATCACGGCCGCCGTCGTCGAGGACCCGCAGGGGACGCGCAGTACGGCGACCGCCGACCACTACGTCTCCGCGATGCCCGTCGAACACGCGCGGCGCACCTGGGGCCCGGCCCTGCGCGCCGCCGACCCGCAGCTCGCCCGCTGCGACAGGCTGCACACCGACTGGATGACGGGCATCCAGTTCTACCTGACCGAGCGGGCGCCCCTGCTGCACGGTCATCTCAACTGCGTCGACTCGCCGTGGGCCCTGACGGCCATCCAGCAGGCGGGTCACTGGCCGGACCGCGACTTCCCCGCCGACTACGGCGACGGAACGGTGGTCGACTGCCTCTCCGTCGACATCTCCGAGTGGGACCGGCCCGGGATCCTGTACGGCAGGACCGCCAAGCAGTGCACCCGGGCCGAGGTGGCCAAGGAGGTGTGGGCGCAACTGAAGGCCGCGCTCAACGACACGGGCCGGACGGTCCTCAAGGACAGCGCCCTGCACTCCTGGTTCCTCGACCCGGGCGTCGACGGTCTCGGCACCCCGAACCCCACCAACGAGGACGAACTCCTCATCCACCCCGTCGGCACCTTCCACCTCCGCCCCACGGCCGCCACCGCGATCCCCAACTTCTACCTCGCCGGCGACTACGTCAGCGTCGACATCGACCTGGCGACGATGGAGGGCGCCAACGCCTCGGCGCGCCAGGCCGTCAACGCCCTGCTGGAGCGGACCGGTTCGGCCGCTGCCCGGTGCACAGTGACACCGCTGTTCCGGGCTTCCGAGTTCGAGGCGCTCAAGCGGCACGACCGGGACCGTTTCC
This sequence comes from Streptomyces sp. 5K101, assembly GCF_046506645.1. NCBI lineage: Bacteria > Bacillati > Actinomycetota > Actinomycetes > Kitasatosporales > Streptomycetaceae > Streptomyces > Streptomyces sp. 5K101. Next base: position 48,295 of record NZ_JBKFFO010000017.1, read on the forward strand.
GGTGGGGCCTGCCGAACGCCTTCGACCTCGGCTAGAACTCAGACCGCCAGGCCCGCCGGGGTACGCAGGTGCTGGGGCGCGATGAGCCGGTTGTTGGGGTTGTCGCCGAGCGGTTCGCCGTTGACGACGGTCCGCCGGCGGGCGTCCAGCAGCGCCTCGTGCAGCTCCTCCGGGGACGCGGCCGTCACGACGAACATGACGACGCTGTCCAGCTGGTCCGAGCGTCCGGTGAGCCGCTGCCCCGGTTCCTTCGTGGGGCGCACGAAGCGCGCGATCTCGGGGACGGCGAGGTCGCGCAGTTCGGTCGTCCCGGGTCGCGGCAGCGTCAGGCACTCCGCGGCCCATCCCCGGGTCGGGCTCAGGGCGTCGAGGTCGGGGGCCGTCCCGCAGCCGAGGTCCGTCAGGAGCTCCTCGTACGGCGTCCCGAGGACCAGCCCGAAGAGCAGGACGGCCCCGGCGCCCGCCACCCGCAGGTTGAAGTCGATCAGCTCCACGGGGCCGTCGTCCGGGACCATCACCTCCAGGTGCGTGGGCCCGTGCGTGATGCCGAGGCACCGGTGGAAGGCCACCGCCGCTTCGGCGATCTCGGCGTACCGCGGGTGCTGGTACGGGAAGACCGCGGCCTGCTCGACCACCGGGTCGTCGGCCAGCAGGTACCGGCCCAGCAGCCCGACGACCTTCACCTCGCCCTCGTGCACGAGCGATTCGACGGACAGCAGCTCGCCCCGGGCCTTCTGCTCCAGCACGAACCCGCCGCTCAGGACGTAGTCGCGGGTCATCCCCGCCGCCAGCGGTGTGCGCTCGATCTCGGCGGCCGCCGCGCGCAGTTCCTCCAGGGAGCCGACCGTGAAGCACATGGCGCTGCCCGTGCCGTGCGCCGGCTTGAGGATCGCCGGGCCGTCGAAGCCCCAGGTGTCCCAGAGCAACGCGCCGGCCAGGGTCGTCGAGCGCAGCCGGGACAGGCCGTCGGCGCGCAGCCGGTCGCGCGCCTCACCCTTGTCGAGCGCCGCGCGCAGGGCATCCGCGCCGCTGGTGGGCAGGCCCGCGCGGGCGCGCAGCTCCGCGTCGTACGGCAGGGCCGCCTCGAACGCCGCGTAGGTGCCGGCGATCTCGTACCGCTCGTACAGGTCGTCGAGCACGGCCCGTACGGTGTCCGCGTCCGACCAGGAGGCGAGGGGGATCAGCTCGTCGACGACTCCGTCAGGAACGGCGAACGGGCCCTGCCGCGGCAGCGGGTTCTGCCCCACGACCACGACCGTCAGACCGCGGGCCTTCGCCGCCTTGGCCACCAGTGCCACGTGGTTGACGAGTTCGAGCAGGACGAATGCTTTTCGCATGACGACTCCCAAGTCGGTGTGCGCGTGCCTCCCAGCCGGTGACCAGCAGGGCGATGAGGACGAGATCGAGGGTGACGGCCCACTCCGCGCCGAGGGTGTCCATCACCCAGGAGAAGACGGACCCGAAGACGGCCATCAGGCTGTAGCCCAGGGCCGACAGCAGGCCCACCACGGCCGAGACCTTCGCCTCGGGTGTGTGGGCGATCAGCCGCTTGTACTGGTGGGCCCAGACCATCTCCACCGCGAGGACCATCGCGACGAACGCGGCCAGCGCCAGGGCGAGGCTGGAGCGCGCCGCGGGCAGCGCCGCGTACATGCACACGGCGAAGCCGGTCACGGCGGCGTTCAGGCGCCGCTGGCGCGTCTCGGGCACCAGCTCCCGGCGGCTGAGGTACTGGTACAGGAACAGGCCGGCGATGACGGCCAGGGACTCGGCGGTGAAGAACATCGCGGTGCCCGGCTCGCCCAGCGAGAACCAGAGGTCGGGCACGGCCGTGATCAGTACCAGGTACGTCGCCTGGAAGGCCGTCACCGTCAGCACGATGTAGAACACGGCGGTGGAGACCACCGGGGTGCGCACGATGATCCGGGCCGCCGAGCGGACGTGCGCCGCGACGCCCTCCCGCAGGTCGCCCGCCGCGCGGCGCGCCTCCTCGATCCGGGCCCTGTTGGGGCGCACCAGCGCGAACAGCGCGGCGGAGACCAGGAAGGTCGCGACGTCGACGAGCACGACCGTGCCCATCCCGACGAACCGGAGGATGACCGTGCCGGCGGCGCCGGCGACCGCTATCGCGATGAAGAGGCTGGAGTTGAGCACGGCGGAATACAGGTCGGTCTGCCGCTTGTCGAAGAACTGCACCAGCGCCTTGACCCGGGCCGCGTTCACGGCGCTGTTCAGCAGGGCGCGGACGAAGATCACCGCCACGGCCACGGGGAACTGGTCCGGCGACAGACAGGCCAGGAACAGCAGCGTGACGGCGGCGGCCGCCAGGTTGAGCCGCAGCAGCAGCCTCCTGGCGTCCGCGCGGTCGATGTAGTGCGTGGTGAACAGCCCGACGAAGAGATTGGCGACCCAGTCCGCGGCGAACACGGCGGAGGCCAGGGTGGCGCTGCCGGTCTCGCCGTAGACGAAGGCCACGTAGGAGATCATCAGCAGCTTCGAGCCGAACAGCGAGACGAACGACGCCGCGTACGTCAGCAGGAAGTTGCGGTCGAGGTAGACGCGCATGGGGCGCTCCTTGATGGGGGCCTCGTGACGGGGCCGGGGACGCGCACGACCGTAAGCAGCGCCCGGCGGGCCGGTGAACGGGCGGCACGGGACTTCATCAGTTCCCCGGCAGGGATCCGTCAGGTAGCGCGCGCCCGCGGGGGGTTCGCTGCGGTGGTCGGCGCGCGACGTACCGTACGGGCATGAAGCTCACGATTCTCGGCGGCGGCGGATTCCGGGTGCCTCTCGTGTACGGGGCACTCCTCGGCGATCGCGCCGAGGGCCGGGTCACCGCCGTCACGCTGCACGATGTGGACGCCCACCGGCTGGACGCCGTCGCGCGGGTGCTCGCCGAGCAGGCCGCCGGGCACCCGGACGCCCCGCGCGTCTCGGTGACCCGCGATCTCGACGAGGCCGTGCGCGGCGCGGACTTCGTCTTCTCCGCGATCCGCGTCGGCGGGCTCGAAGGGCGCGCGGCCGACGAGCGGATCGCGCTGGCCGAGGGGGTGCTCGGGCAGGAGACGGTGGGGGCGGGCGGGATCGCGTACGGGCTGCGCACGGTACCGGTGGCGGCCGCGATCGCCCGGCGGATCGCGGAACTGGCCCCGGACGCCTGGGTCATCAACTTCACCAATCCGGCCGGTCTGGTCACCGAGGCGATGAGCCGGGTCCTCGGCGACCGGGTCATCGGCATCTGCGACTCGCCCGTCGGGCTCGGCCGCCGGGTCGCGAAGGCCCTCGGCGCCGATCCCGCGACCGCGTGGACCGACTACGTCGGGCTCAACCACCTCGGCTGGCTGCGCGGGCTCCGCGTCGGCGGACGCGACCGGCTGCCGGACCTGCTCGCCGACAGCGAGGCCCTCGGCTCCTTCGAGGAGGGCAGGCTCTTCGGCCCCGACTGGCTCCGCTCGCTCGGCGCGATCCCGAACGAGTACCTGCACTACTACTACTTCAACCGGGAGACCGTACGGGCCCACCAGGAGGCGCAACAGACACGAGGCGCGTTCCTGCTGGCCCAACAGGCCGGTTTCTACGAGGAGATGAAGCGGCCCGGCACGCCGGCGCTGGCCGCCTGGCGGCGCACCCTGGCCGAGCGCGAGGCCACGTACATGGCAGCCAACCGGGAGGCCGCCGGGGCGGGCGAGCGGGATGCGGAGCCCGGCGGCTACGAGCAGGTGGCCCTCGCGCTGATGCGGGCCGTCGCACGCGACGAGCGGACCACGCTGATCCTCAACGTCCGCAACCGGGGCACGCTCTCCGTCCTCGACGCGGACGCCGTCATCGAGGTGCCCTGCTTCGTGGACGCGAACGGGGCGCATCCGGTCGCCGTCGACCCGCTGCCCCACCACGCGACCGGTCTGGTGACCGCCGTGAAGGCGGTCGAACGCGAGGTGCTGGCGGCAGCCGGCAGCGGATCGCTGTCACACGCGGTCACGGCGTTCGCCCTGCACCCGCTCGTCGACTCGGTGCCCGCCGCCCGCCGCCTCGCCGACGCCTACCGCGCGACACACGCGGGCCTCGCGTATCTGCGCCGCCCGTAAGGGCGGTGCCTTTACGGGCCCGTGCCGCATCGATGTCCGTGCCTCGAGCCGGCGGCTTCGGCGCGGCCCGACCGAGTGCGCCGCCCGCAGTGGCCGAGCGCTCACCCCGGCGCGTGCGCCACCCGCACGAGCCCAGTGCCCAGCGTCCCCGCCTTACGCTCCCGTGGGGAGGATCCGGAGGGCGCCCGGGTGGCGGCCTGTCAGGGTGTCGAGGGCGCGCGCCGTGGGGGCGTCCGCCGGGAGGTGGATCAGCAGGCGCTGGTCGTCGTCCGCGGGTAGTTCCAGCGTCTCGTAGGACAGCCGCAGCGTCCCCGCCCCGGGATGCGTCAGGCGCGTGATGCCGTTCGCGCGCGGCAGACCCGACACCGTACCGAGCCGGTCCGCGAACACCGCCCCGGCCGTCACCGTCAACTCGTCCACCAGCGCCGCCACATGGGGGTCCGCCCGGAACGGCCCCTGCTTCAGCGCCGCCACCTGCTCGTCGGCCACCCGGTCCCAGTCCGGGTACGCCTCCTTCGCCCGCGGGTCGGTGAACACCCACTGCGCCAGGTTCGGCGGATCGCCGTCCAACAGGCCGAGCGGTCGGACGAGCCGCTCGTAGCCCTCGGTCCAGGCGAGCGCTTCGCTCAGGCGGTTGAGCACGACGGCCGGGGCCGGTTCGAGGCGGTCGAGCAGCGCGCGGACCGGTGGGCGCACCTCCCGGCCCGGCAGGGCGCCGCCCAGGCAGCTGAAGCTCCCGTCCGCGCCCTTGGAGAGCCGGTGCAGATGGACCCGCTCGGCGGGGGCCAGGCGCAGTGCGTCGGCCAGGGCGGACAGCACCGCAGGGGACGGCCTGCGGTCGCGCCCCTGCTCCAGGCGGGTCACGTACTCGACGCTGACCCCGGCGAGGGTCGCCAGCTCGGAGCGGCGCAGGCCCGGCGTACGGCGGCGCGGGCCCGCCGGCAGACCGGCGTCGGCCGGTGCGAGGGCCTCGCGGCGGTTGCGCAGGAACAGTCCCAGCTCGTTGTCGCTCACTCCTCGAACGTAACAGCCGGGCCTGCGCGGATCGTGGCCCTGTCACTACCAGTCTCGGCCCGGCCTTCCTGCTCCCCCGCCGACCCGGCAGCGTGGTGTCCGCGCCGCTTCGGGCGCCCAATCCGATCCCCTGAGGAGCATCACCATGTCCGAGAACACCCTGCGTCTCGCCGTGCTCATCGGCAGTGTCCGGAAGGGCCGCTTCGGCCCGGTGGTCGCCAAGTGGTTCGCCGAACAGGCCGAGCAGCACGGCCGGTTCACCGTCGACGTCGTGGACCTGGCGGACACCACGCTGCCGCTGGAGCTGCCGCCCGTGCCGCCCGCCGTGCAGCCGGCGATGGAACGCCCGGCCGGCATGGCGGAGCTGACGCGGCGGCTCGACGCGGCCGACGCGGTCGTCGTCGTGACGCCGGACTACAACCGCAGCTTCCCCGCCTCGCTGAAGGCGGCCGTCGACTGGCACTACACCGAGTGGCAGGCCAAGGCCATCGGCTTCGTCGGCTACAGCGGCGCGAGCGGCGGGCTGCTGGCCATCGAGCAGCTGCGGCAGGTGTTCAACGAGCTGCACGCGCACACGGTCCGCGACTACGTCAGCTTCCCGCGCTACTACGAGCTCTTCGCCCCCGACGGCACGCTGCGGGAGCCCGCGGGCCCGAACGGCGCGGCGAAGGTGCTGCTGGACCAGCTGGAGTGGTGGGCATCGGCCCTGAACGAGGCACGGCGGGCGCGCCCGCTGGTCACCGCCTGAGACGGCGGTCGCCCGGCAGCCGGTCCGGCCGGCGCGACGCCGTCCCGGCTGCCCCGCATCGGGTCGGGGCGGCGACGCGTTCGAGCGTGCGCCGGCGGGCAGAGAAAGGGAATGACAACCTCCGCCGAGCAGGCCGTCCCGCCCGTCCGTTCCCGCCGCGCGCTGGTGGCCGGTTCGGTCGGCAACTTCGTCGAGTGGTACGAGTTCGGTGTCTACGGCTACTTCGCGACGATCATCGCCGCGAACTTCTTCACCCCCGAGGGCGGCAGCGACATCGAGGCCCTGGTGAAGACCTACGCGTCGTTCGCGCTGGCCTTCTTCTTCCGGCCGGTCGGCGCCGCGCTGTTCGGCACGATCGGCGACCGGATCGGCCGCCGCCCGACCCTGATCCTCGTCATCACGCTCATGACACTGGCGACGACGGCGATCGGACTCCTGCCGACGTACGCGACGGCCGGGGCGGCCGCACCGTGGCTGCTGACCCTGCTGCGCATCCTGCAAGGGCTGTCCGCCGGCGGCGAGTTCGGCGGCGCCGTGTCGCTGATGACCGAGTTCGCGCCCGCGGGCAGGCGCGGCCTGTACGGGTCGTGGCAGTCGTTCACGGTGGCGCTGGGTCTGCTGGGCGGCGCCGGCGCCGCGGCGCTGCTGGCGACGGTGCTGTCCGAGGGGGCGCTGAACGACTGGGGCTGGCGGCTTCCGTTCCTGCTGACGCTGCCGCTCGGGGCGGTCGCCCTGTGGCTGCGGCTGCGGCTGGAGGAGACGCCGAGTTTCCGGCGGGTGGACGCGGAGCCGGTGGCGGCGCCGCCCGCCACCGAGGTGGTGCGGGCGATCCTGCTGGGCGCGGGACGGATCATGGGGTGGGCCGCCGCCGGTTACACGTTCCTGGTGGTGCTGCCCGCGTACCTGCAGTCCGCGCTGAACGCCTCGTTCCAGGAGGCGCTGGTCGCGACCGTGCTCGCCAACCTCGGGTTCGCCGTCTCCATCGTCCCGGCGGGCGCGCTCAGTGACCGGGTCGGGCGCAGGGCGGTGATGCTGACCGGCGCCGTGCTCGTCGTGGTGCTGGCGCTGCCGCTGATCAACCTGCTGCAGGACCCGGACACGGCGACGCCGCTCAAGGGTCTCGCGGTGTTCGCGGCGGGCGCGGTGGTCGGGCTGCTGGCGGGCCCGGGGCCCGCGATGCTCGCCGAGATGTTCCCGACCCGGGTCCGCTACACGGGACTCGGTCTCGCGTACGCGCTGTCCAACGCCGTGTTCTCCGGCTGCGCGGGGCTCGTCATCACCGAACTGATCAAGAGGACGGGCAACGTGGACATCCCCGCGTACTACGCGGCCGCGACCTGTGCGGTCAGTGTGGTCGCGCTGCTGAGCCTGCGCGGCGACGACCACCGCGGGCCGCTGCGGTGAGGGTCGTCGGCCTGATGTCGGGCACGTCCCACGACGCCGTCGACGCCGCCGCGGCCGACATCGGCTTCGCCGGGGACGCCCTGACCGTGACACCGCTCGGCATGGTGAGCGGCGGCTACGACCCCGGCCTGCGGGCGTCGCTGGCGGGTGCGCTGCCTCCGGCGACGACGACGCTCGGGGACGTCTGCCGCCTCGACACCCGCATCGGGCAGGTCTTCGCGGCGGTGGCCGAGCGGGCGGACCGCGAACTGTGCGACGGGCGCGCCGAGTTGTTCGCCTCGCACGGCCAGACCGTGCACCACTGGGTGGACGGCGGCAGAGCCCTGGGCACGCTGCAGCTGGGTCAGCCCGCCTGGATCGCGGAGGCGACGGGCCGTCCGGTCGTCTCCGACTTCCGGCCCCGTGACATCGCGGCCGGCGGGCAGGGCGCCCCCCTGGTGAGCCTGGTGGACGTGCTGTGGCTGCGGGGGCGGCCGGGGGTTCCGGTCGCGCTCAATCTGGGCGGGATCGCCAACGTGACCGCCGCTCCGGGCTCGGGTGATCCGGTCGCCTTCGACACGGGCCCGGCGAACGCCCTCCTGGACGCGGCCGTCGCCGAACTGACCGGCGGGCGGGCGGCGTACGACGCGGACGGCACGCTGGCGGCGGCGGGCCGGGTCCACCGCCCGCTGCTGGAGCGGCTGCTGGCCGAGCCGTACTACCGGATGCCGGCGCCGAAGACCACCGGCAAGGAGTTGTTCCACGCCGGTTATCTGCGGGCCGCGCTGGCGGAGTTCGGCGCGCTCGCGGCCGAGGACGTCCTCGCGACGCTCACCCTCCTCACCGCGCGCACGGTCGCGGACGCGATCCGCCCGCTGGGCGCGACGGAGGTGATCGCCTCGGGCGGCGGCACCCGCAATCCGGCGCTGATGGCGACGCTCCGCGCCGAACTGGCGGGTATCCCCCTGTGCACCTCCGACGAGCTGGGACTGCCTTCGGCGGCGAAGGAGGCGTACGCGTTCGCCGTACTGGGATTCCTGACCGCGCACGGACTGCCCGGGAGCCTGCCGTCGTGCACGGGGGCGCGGTCGGCCCGGGTGCTCGGCTCCGTCACGCCGGGGAGCGGGCCGCTGCGTCTCCCGCCGCCCGAAAAGGATTTCGTCAAGTCACTCGTCTTTACCGTCCGTTGATCCCACGCGTACGCTGCATCACCATGACCACATCCGTCACACGGGTGCGCGGGGCGGCGCTGTTCGCGACCGCGGGCGCCGTTCTCGCCGCATTGTTGTTCGGTACGGGCGTCCCCGCGGCCGCGGCGGGCGCGGTGGTGCCGGGCGAGGTGACGGACACCGCGAAGGTCGTGCCGGTGCAGACGACGGGCCCCGCCGACAAGCGCTTCAATCTGGTGCTGTTGGGCGACGGCTACACGGCCGCCGAGCTGCCGGAGTTCCGCGCGCACGTCGAGACCCACCTCAACGTGCTGTGGTCGACGGAGCCGTTCGCCTCCTACCGTTCGTACATCAACGTGTGGGCCGTGGAGACCGCGTCCGCCGAGTCCGGCGTCGACTGCGACCCCGGCCTCGACGCCCCGCGCCGGGACACCGCGCTCGGCATGGGCTTCTGGGGCGGCTGCAATCCGGACAGCGTGCAGCGGCTGCTCACCGTGGACAGCGGCGCGGCGACGGCGCTGGCCGATCTGGTGCCGGGCTCGTCGGCCGCCAACCGGCAGATCGTGGCCCTGGCCAACAGCGACACCTACGGCGGCGCGGGCGGCACCTACGCCACCGCGTCGGGCGGCAACGCCCTGTCCTCGCTCATCACCCCGCACGAGATCGGCCACTCGCTCGGCAAGCTCCAGGACGAGTACGACTACTACGCGCGCGGCGTGCCCGGCGGGACCTACAGCGGCGGCGAGCCGGCGTCGGCGCACCACACCCTGCTGACCGAGGAGCAGATGCGGGAGCAGCGCGCGAAGTGGTGGCGCTGGCTCGGCGAGGAGAGCGAGTCGGGCGGGGTCATCGGGCGCCACGAGGGCGGGATGTACAGCACGAAGGGCGTGTGGCGGCCCAGCAAGCACTCGATCATGAAGACCCTCGGGTACGCCTTCGACCAGGTCGAGCGCGAGGTGATGGTGCAGAAGATCTCGGCCAAGGTGAACCTCGTCCAGGGCCACACGCCCGCCACCGCCCCGATCGGCGACGACCGGACGGTGTGGGTGGACACCCTGCACCCGGTCGGCGGCGAACTCGACGTCGTATGGCGGCTGGACGGTGACCGGCTGCGCGGGGTGGGTGACGCCCGCACGGTCGACCTACGCCGCCTCGGCCTCACGCCGGGCACGCATACGCTCACGGCGACGGTCACGGACCCCACACCGTTCGTACGGGACCCGGCGGTGCGCGCGTCGACGGCGCTGACGCGCACGGTGACCTGGATCGTGGACACCGCGGTGGACACCGCGCCGGACGACGTGGCGGCGGCGTTCACCGACCACACCGCGACCGGGACGCCCGTCGGCGCCACCTCGGTGGTGTACGCGGAGACCACGCACCCGGTGGGCCGCCCGCTCGCGGTGCGCTGGACGCTCGACGGACGTCCCGTGGCCAACCCCGGCAACGACCGTGACCTGGACCTGGGCGCGCTGCGGCTGCGGCCGGGCGCCCACCAGCTGACGGCCCGCATCGCGGGCACCGGCGAGCGACTGACCTGGGCCGTGGACGCCTCGCCGGCCACGGCCGCCCACAAGATGTCCGAGCCGCTGCGGACGGTCCACCGGCCCGGCAGGCCGGTGGAGTACGTCTACGACGGCCCCTTCACGATGGGGCTGACCGCCCGGGACGACCAGGACGGTTATGTGGTACGGCAGTTCAGGGTCGACGGCGACGGCTGGCAGACGTACTACGGGTGGCCCACCGACGCCGACGCCCCGTACCGGTTCACTCCGCACGGCACCGTGATCGACGATCTCGTGTACGGAAAGCTGGGCACGCCCCGCGTGGTCCCCTGGGACGACGCCACACCCGACTACGGCACCCACACCATCGAGTACCGCACGGTCGACGCGGCCGGGAACGTCTCCCCCGCGAAGCGCTTCCTGGTGACGCTGCTGCCCCCGCGGCAGCAGGTCAGCTGACCAGGAAGTCGGCCTTGCCGGACTTCGCCCCCTGGATGAAGGCGGCGATCTCGTTGGTGGTGTAGATGAGTGCGGGACCGTCGGGATCGGCGGACTGGCGGACCGCGACCCGGCCGTCGGCCAGCTTCATGGTCTCGACGCAGTTGCCGCCGTTTCCGCCGCTCCAGGGTTTGTGCCAGCCGTCCTCGCCCAGCTCGGCGGCGGGCATGCCGTTGTATATACGCGTCATTCACAGCTCCTTACGGAGACCATTCAGGATCTCCCTCGTGCGGTGTGCCGTCGCGGCCTGGGCCGCCATGCGGTCCATGACTTCCAGATGCGTGGCGACCTCGGGGCGCGCGTCGAGATAGACGGCACCGGTCAGGTATTCGCTGTAGACCATGTCGGGGAGTTCGGGCATGGCGAACCGGAAGAGGACGAAGGGCCCGTAGGTGCCCGGGTGATGGCCGCTCGCGAACTCGGCGATCTGCAGCGTCACATGGGGCAGCCGGGCGCTGTCGAGCAGCTTGTCGATCTGCTCCTTCATCACGCCGGGGCCGCCGACGGGCCTGCGCAACACCGTCTCGTCCATGATCACCCACAGGCGGGGCGCGTCGGGCCGCGTGAGCAGTGCCTGACGCTCCATCCGCAGGGCCACGTGCCTCTCGATGTCCTCCGGATCGGTCTGCCCGATGGCACCGCCGCGCATGATCGCCCGTGCGTAGTCCTCCGTCTGCAGCAGTCCGGGCACGAACTGCGGTTCATACGCACGGATGAGGCTCGCGGCGCCCTCCAGGCTGACGTACATGCTGAACCAGCCCGGCAGGACGTCGTGGAAACGCTGCCACCAGCCCGGTTTGTTGGCTTCCTCGGCCAGCTCCACAAAACCGCGAGCCTCCTCGTCGCCGATCCCGTACGCGCCGAGGAGCAGCTGCACATACGGAATCTTCAGCGCCACCTCGGCGGTCTCCATCCTGCGGATGGTGCCCGCGGCGACGCGGAGGATCTTCGCCGCCTCCTCGCGCTTGAGACCGGCGCGCTCCCGCAGATCCTGCAGTCGCTTGCCGAGAACGACCTGGCCCACGGTGGGGGCGGACCGCGGTTCACTCACTTCGAGACCTCCCCACGTGCTGTGTTGCGAGCAGTGTGCCACGGCGGTCCAACCATGAATATGCCCACTCTGCATTTTCCAGAGTGGCCCTTGCCAACGTGACGGTTGCAGCGGGAGACTCATGATGTGAACCGTGACGCGCTCACCACGCCCTTCCTGGACGCGAGTCCGGACACCACAACTCCCCACTGCGGCTTCGAGGTGCCGGCACGCGTCGAATCCGTCTCCCGTGCAAGACGTCTGGTGAGCGAACGGCTCGCACTCTGGGGCATCGACGGCGACACCCGCGACACGGCCCTGCTGATCGTCTCCGAACTGGTCACCAACGCGGTGGTGCACAGCGGCGGACACCTGGTCTCCTGCCAACTGCATTACGTCGAGCGGCGGTTGCGCGTCACCGTGCAGGACCAGGGCTCCACCGGGACCGGCCCCCGGGTCTGCCACGGGCTGGAGGAGGAACGCGGCCGCGGCCTGCTGCTGGTCGAAGCGGTCAGCACCGCGTGGGGAACGTACGACTGCGAGCGCGGCACGGGTCGTGTCGTATGGGCCGAACTGCCGTACCCGGTAAAGCCGTGGCCCGCCACGGCCGGCAGCACACGCGCTGTGTGATCCGGCGGACGGCACACGTGCCGCTGCCGATAGGCTTTCCGGCATGTCAGAAGCCAATACGAGCCCGGAACGGCAGGGGCTCACACCACGCCAGGCCCGCCACGTCCGCATAGCCCTCTCCGCGGGCATCATGATCGCCGTCGGCGCCGTCCTGGTCCTGCGGCTCGGCAGTACGCACTCCGTACTGACCCTCGGCTTCTACGGCATGGCGCTGATCCTCTCCGGCAGCGCGCTCGTCCTCAGCCGCGCGGGCCGCACCCGCTGGGCCACGCTGGTGCTGGGCATCGGTGTGGCCGTGGCGATCGTCGCGGAGTGGGCCGTGGCCGCGATGCGCTGAGGCCACGTGAGAGAAGCAAGGGCTCGTGCCCGGGCGGAGTGCCCGGGCACCGCTCAGCCCCCGGAGACCGCGCGCAGGTGCGCCCTGCCGCGCGGCACACCCGGTGCCGCCGAGCGGCTCTCGCGGAGCACCAGCGTGAGGCGGGTGTACCCCTTGCCCTGCAGGGAGACGGGGGTCTCGTCCACGATCCGGCAGTCGGTGCGCCCCCACCGTGGGTCGGGGTGGTTCACCGGCCGCACGACTCCGTCGTGGTGGATGGCCGCCGCGCCCACCGCCCTCATCCAGTGCGGCAGTCCGCACCGGTAGGCCGCGTCCATGATCGGGTCCAGCGCGATGTCGTCCCGAATGGCCGAAAGGAAGTCGTCCTCGCCGTCACCCTCCAGGGCGCCGGCGAGCTGGGCCATCAGCGGCAGGCACCAGCTGGTCTCGTGCTCGGCGAGCACCGTGGGCGCGTCGGGGTGGAAGAGCGCGAAACGCAGGAAGTTCTGATGGGGCATGGCCGTGGGGTGCGGGCCCATGTTGCGGAAGAGGGCGTCGAAGGCGGGGTTCGTGTGGACCACGTCCCAGCGCCGGTCGAACAGCAGAGAGGGCAGCGGCACCGCGTCCATCAGGGCCGCGTAGTCGCGCAGGTAGGCCTGGGTGGCCGGGTCGGCCGGCTCCGGGGGCCGGGCGGGCGACGAGGGCACCGGGGGGTGCACGGCAACGGGCGGGTGGAGCGGTCCGGACGGGCGTACGGGCACGGGCCTGCGGACCGGCCCGGAGGGCGGTACCGGGCCGGACGGGCGCAGCGGGGCGCCCGACTCGCGAAAGCCGTCGCGGTCGCCGCCGATCCGGCGCAGCCGGCCGCGCTGCGTGGTCTCCATGTCCAGGGCGTCACCGATTCGCTTCGTACGGGCGCTGCCGCGGGCGGTCTTGGCGCGGCCGGGGCGTCCCTGGCCTCCCGGGGGCTCGACGCCCGCCTCGTACGTCATCGAGAACGCCGCCTTTCCGAAGCTTCTCGAAGACCTGCCAAGTCCCGCTGTGGCAGCCCCTTTGGATCATCAGCCTGCCTGGCGATCCTCTTACCGACGAGGCGACTATGTCAACTATCGTGGCATTCAGTGCCGTTGAACGCGCGATTTCCGCCACAGCTGTGGCATGACCTGGTTGCATTCACTCGAAACGGTTAATCTCCCGGCAGCCCCTTGAGTGCGGGGCTGCCTCGCGTGATCTAGGAGACCTACTGGTGACGGACGGCTTCTCGGTTCCGGGTCCGGCCGCGGACGACCCTCTGGCGGCATCGGTCGCCCGGGTGGCCGACCTCGCGGACAAGCTCGGAATCGGCCACGACGAGGTCTTCGACGTCGACACGCTCTCCGAAGCCTCGGGAGTGCCGGCGGACGTGGTCAGCGCCCTGCTCGACGGGCGCCCGGTCGGCGAGACGGACCTCCAGGCACGCTTCCTGCAGCGGTTCGACCTGCTGCGCAGGACCCGGCTCAAGCCCAACGGCCGCCGGTACACGCAGCAGGAGATCGCCGACGGCGCGGGCATGTCGCGCCAGCAGGCCGGGGCGCTGATCAACGGCGACCGCCGGCCCACCATGGAGCATTGTGACGCGATCCAGCGGTTCTTCAAGGTCCACGCGGGCTTCCTGACCGCCGGCGACCGTGACGCCCTCGTCGGCGCCCTGCATCGCACCGAGCAGCGTCTGCTTCAGGACTTCGTGGGTGAAAGCGATCCGCTGGAAAGGCTGTTGCAGGATCATGGTGTGCGGGGCATCGCCTGGCGGGCGGCGCAGCTGCCCACCGACAAGCACCGGGACAAGGTCACCGAGTGGCTCGACCTGCTCCTCGAGAGCGTCAAGCCGACGGACCCCTGATTTCCGGACAGGCTGCGAGTCAGGACGTGTCCCGAGGCGTGCCCGCGGGGAGAGGAGAGCGGTGAGCATAGGCAAGGACATGCGCCGGCTGTGCGCCGAACTGGTCGCCGGAATCGACCTGCCGGCGCCGGCCGCCCCCGCCGATCTCTACCGTGCGCTGTGCGACGGAATGAGCAGGCACCGCGGCAGGCCGGTCCGTTACCGCATGGCCTCGTTCCCGCCCGGCACCGCGAGCGGCCTGTGGCTCGACATGGCGGAGCAGGACCTGATCGTCATCGAGGAGCGCACCCCACCCGACCACCAACTGGTCATCCTCGGCCATGAGCTGTGGCACATGAAGGCCGGGCATTGCAGCCACCACGTCGAGGGCGCCGCCGTCGCGGCACGCCTGCTCACCGACGAGGCAGATCTGCAGGCGACCGTGCTGAAGGTCGCCGCACGGTCCCGGTCCGACCAGGCCGAGGAGCGCGAGGCGGAGAGCTTCGGCCTGCTGCTCGGCAGCAAGTGCCGTCCCTGGCTCACCGGTTCGACCGGGCGCGGCCCGGCGCACCGGGAATGTGTCGCCGGACGTATCGAAGCCTCTCTGGGGTACCGCGGGCCACAGGGCTGATGCGTGGACGGACCCGACTACTACATTCCCGCCGCCGCCCTGGGCGTCGCACTGGCGTTCAAGCTGCCCGGGATGCTGCGCGACTGGCGCGATCCACTGCTCCGCTCGGTGTGCGCCCTGCTGGTCCTCGCGGCCTGCACCTTCTTCTTCGCCGCGCCGCCCACCATCGCCGCGGTCAACCGCCTCACCGGCGTCGCCAACTTCTCGGCGCCGCTGGTGTACTGCATCCTGACCGCGTTCAGCGCCTCCTGCCTGGTCCTGCTGGTCAACTGGCGTGGCGGCCCGCCGGACGAGACGCGGCGCGTGTCCACGCGCTGGGTCGTCGGCTACGGCGTCGTGGTCGGGCTGCTGGTCGTCCTGTTCCTGCTCGGCGAGGCGCCCGAGGAACGGCTGCGGGACCTCGACACGTACTACGCCACGACCCCGTACATCCGCGAGATGATCGTCCTGTACCTGATCGCGCACAGCGTGGCGGCCGTCGGCATGACGGCGCTGTGCTGGCGGTGGTCGCTCCAGGTGCGCGGCTGGCTGCGCGGCGGCCTGGTGATCATCGTGTTCGGGTCGTTGTTCAACCTGGGGTACGGGGTGAGCAAGTTCGCCGCCGTCTTCGCGCGCTGGGCCGGTCTCGACTGGGACGCGCTGAGCACCCTGGCCGCGCCGCCCCTCGCCTCCGTCGGCGCCCTGCTCAGCGCGATCGGCTTCATCCTGCCGCTCGTCGGGCAGCGGCTGTCCGACACCTGGCACGACTGGGCGGCCTACCGGCAGCTGGGCACGCTGTGGCGGGAGCTGCGCGCCACGTCCGCCCCCGGCACGCCCACGGTACGCATCTCCTTCTTCTCGCCCGTCGAACTGCGCGTCACCCAGCGCGAGTCCGACATCCACGACGGCCTGCTGCAGCTCGACCCGTACTTCGACCGCGGGGTACGGACGGATGCGTACGAGGAGGCGGTCGCGGCCGGGGCGGAGCCGCGCGAGGCGCAGGCCGTCGCCGACGCCGCGATGGTCGCCGCCGCGCTGCGCTGCCGCGCGGACGACCCGGAGGGCGAGATCATCAGGTCGGCTCAGTCCTACACGTCCGAGGCCGCGCAGGGACCGCGCGATCTGGTGCGCATGTCCCTGGCGCTGCGCCATTCACCCGTCGTCGCGGCAGTGCGCGTGCGCGCGGCCCGGTCAGAGAGCGGCACCCGATGAGCGATCCCTTGAGAACCGGCCGGAGCGCGCCGCGTACAGCGGTCGTGATCGGCGGCGGCCTGGCCGGCATGCTGGCGGCCGGCGTCCTGCGCCCGCACGTCGACGAGGTCACCGTCGTCGACCGCGACACCCTGCCCGGCGGGCCGCACGCCCGCAGGAGCCTGCCGCAGGCGCACCACGCCCATCTGCTGTGGTCGGGCGGGGCCCGGGCCATCGAGACACTGCTGCCGGGAACCACGGAGCGCTGGCTCGCGGCGGGCGCCCGGCGCATCCCGCTGCCGACGGGGCTGGTGTCGATGTCGGCGCTGGGCTGGTTGCGCCGCTGGCCTGAGATGCAGTTCCTCATCGCCTGCAGCCGTGACCTGCTCGACTGGGTCGTCCGCGAACAGGTCACCGCGCGGCCGGGCGTCACCGTACTGCAGCGCACCGAACTGCTGGGCCTGGAGGGCGGTGCGACGCGCGTCACGGGCGTACGGGTCCGCGCGGCGGACGGGGACGAGCGGGTGCTGCGGGCCGACCTGGTCGTGGATGCGAGCGGCCGCGGCTCGCGCGCGCCCGACTGGCTGAGGGCGCTCGGCGTCGGCGAGGTGCGTCAGGAGAAGGTCGACTCGGGCCTCGCCTACGCCAGCCGCCTCTTCCGGGCGCCCACGGGCTCCGGGGACTTCCCCGTCGTCAACGTGCAGGCGAACGCGCGCGAGCCGCGGCCGGGGCAGACCGCGACGATCGTGCCCATCGAGGGTGGGCGCTGGCTGGTGACCCTGTCCGGTACGCGTGGGGGCCAGCCCACCAGCGCCGCCGACGAGTTCGAGGACTTCGCCCGCTCGGTGCGCCATCCCGTGGTCGGCGAACTGATCGCCGACGCCGAGCCGCTCACCGATGTCGTCGTCAACCGCAGCACGGTCAACCGGCGCCGGTACTACGAGAAGGCCGCCGACCTGCCGGAGGGCTTCGTCGCGATCGGCGACGCGGTCGCCACGTACAACCCGGTCTACGGGCACGGCATGTCGGTGGCCGCGCAGGGCGTGCTGGCACTGCGCGAGGCGGTCGCCGCCAGGGGCGTGGCCGCGCCGGGGCTCGCCCGCGCCGTGCAGCGTGCGGTCGCCGGCCCGGTCTCGGTGGCCTGGGACCTGGCCACCGGGCAGGACATCCTCTATCCGGGCGCGATAGGGCGGGAGCCGGAGGTGAGTTCGCGGGTGCTGCGGCACTACGTCGACCGCCTGATGCTCACCGCGACGGGGCGGCCGCTCGTCACCAAGGCCCTGTTCGACGTCATGACCCTGTCCGCGCCGATCACCTCCCTGCTGCGCCCCGAGATCGCCCTGGCCGTCGTGCGCGGCCCCAAGCTGCCCCAGCTCCCGGGTCCACCGCTGACGGCCGAGGAACTGCGCCTCGTGAAGGAGCCCCGCGGCGAAAGGGAGCCGAACGCGGCGGACGCGTGACGCCCGGGCCCGGGCCCGCACCCACGCGCGCTCGGGCCGCGGCGGCCCGACCGGCGGTGGAAGGCCCGCCGGACGCCAACGGCGCCAGACGCGCCTGCGGCTTGGGGCGCGGCGAACGGTACGCCCTCGGCGCACGAGCGTGGAACGGCGGACGGCCCACCGGCCGGCGACGGCGCCGCGCGGCTGCGGTCCAGGCCGTGGGCCTCCGGCCCGGAGCGTCGGCGGTGCCGGCGCGCCTGCGGGAACGTGGTGGGGTCCTCGGCGGGCTGGGGGCGCGGGGTATCGCCTAGGCTCGGGCGCACGATGAACGCCAATCACACAGATGCGGCGCCCGTGCCGGGGAGAGGCACGCACGCCCCGACGCCGTTGGAGCCGAAGGCCGACAGGGAGACGGTCCGGCGGCACAATCTGAGCCTCGTTCTGCGCGCCGTGCGTGACGAGGGCGAGACGACCCGCGCCGGCGTCGCCGCGCGGGTCGGACTCACGCGCGCCGCCGTGTCGTCGCTGGTCGAGCAGTTGCTGGAGAGCGGCTTCCTGTCCGAGTCCGGCAAGACGTTCAGCGGACAGGCGGGCCGGCCCGGCACCGTGCTGAAGCTCGCCCGCACAGGAGTCGCGGGCCTCGGCGTCGAGATCAACGTCGACTACGTGTCCGTCTGCGTGGTCGACCTCGCGGGCACCGACCGCGTACGGCTCGTGGAGCACCTCGACAACCGGGGCGCCGCGCCCGACCGGGTCTTCGGCCGTGCGGCGGGGATCGCGGCGCGGGCGCTGGCCTCCGCCGCCGAGCAGGACCTCAGGCCCGTGGGCGCGGCGCTGGCGCTGCCGGGCCTCGTCGCGGCCGGGTCCGTCCGCCAGGCGCCCAACCTGGGCTGGACGTCGGTCGCGGCCGAGGCGCCGTTCGCCGAGGCGCTTGCCGCACTGCGGCCGGGTGGGCCCGCGCTGCCGGTGCGTTCGGAGAACGAGGCGAACCTCGCGGCGCTGGCCGAGCTGTGGTTCGGCGGTCTCGGCGACGTGCGCAGTTTCCTCTACCTCACGGGCGAGATCGGGGTGGGCGGCGCGCTGGTCCTGAACGGCGAACTGCTGCGCGGCGCCCACGGTTTCGCGGGCGAGATCGGTCATGTGTCGGTCGCGGACGACGGCACCTTGTGCCGCTGCGGCTCCCGCGGTTGCCTGGAGCAGTACGCCGGCCAGTCCGCGCTGCTGAGGGCGGCGGGCATCGACGAACGAGCCGGCGCGGCGGGCGTCGCCGATCTGGAACGGCGCGCCCGCGCCGAGGAGCCGCGCGCGGTGGCCGCGCTGACGCAGGCCGGCGTGATGCTGGGGCGAGTGCTGGCCGGTGCGGTGAATCTCTTCGACCCGGACGCGGTGGTCCTCGGCGGGATCTACCGCCCGCTGCTGCGGTGGCTCGGGCCGGCGGCGGGCGCGGAGCTGTCGACGCGGGTGGTGTCGGGCCTGTGGCCGCCGGGCAGCACACGCCTGCGCGCCTCGTCCCCGGCGGCGGACGCGGCGCGCGGCGCGGCGGCGCTGACGGTCGACGACGCGCTGGCCGATCCGACGGGGTACGCGGCGCGGGGGCGCTGAAGGGTCCTGCTCCCCCGATCCCCGTCCCCCGGGCCCCGGGCCCCGAAGGGAACAAGCCGAGGACACCGCACTCCGCGCGGTGTCCTCGGCGTGACACTGGACGGGCCCCGGCCGGTTACCGCTCCGGGTCGAGCACGACCGGCAGTTCCGCGAGGCCGCGGAAGGCGGGGAAGGGGACCTCCATCCACTTCGCCTCAGCCGCGGGGTCGGCCGGCGCGACCCTCGGGAACCGGCTGAACAGGCTGGTGAGCGCCAGCTGCGTCTCCAGCCGCGCGAGCGGTGCGCCCAGGCAGTAGTGGCTGCCGTGGCCGAACCCCAGGTGGGCGTTCTGCGCCCCCTGCCGGGTCACGTCGAGCACGTCCGGGGACTCGAATTTCCGCGGATCGCGATTCGCGGACAGGAGCGAGATCTGCACCAGGGCACCCTTGGGGATGTTCGTGCCGCCGATCTCCACGTCCTCGGCCGCGTACCGGAAGGTCGCGCTCTCCACCGAGCCGTCGTAGCGCAGCAGCTCTTCCACGGCGCGGCCGACCAGCTCCGGGTCCTCCTGCACGGCGCGCAGCTGTGCGGGGTTGACCAGGAGGTGGTGCACGGCGTTCCCGATGAGGTAGGCGGTCGTCTTGTGGCCCGCGAACATCAGCAGGAACGCCGTCGAGACCAGCTCGTTCTCCGTGAGGCCGCCGTCGTTGTCCTGGACCACGGTCAGCGCGCTGAGCAGGTCCTCGCCGGGGTGCTCGCGCTTGCGCGCGATCAGCCGCGTGAAATAGGCGTGGAGGTCCTCCTCCGCCTTCTGCTGGGCCTGCTTGGACTCCTTGCTGAAGCCCGTCTGCGCGACCGTGGTGGACAGCCGGTGCATGTCGGCCCGCTCCTCGGTCGGCACGCCGAGCAGTTCGCAGATCACGGTGATCGGCAGCGGGAACGCGAACGTGGGCAGCAGGTCCACCGGTTCACGGGTGGGACACGCGTCGAGCAGCTGGTCGACGATGTCCTGGATGCTCGTCCGCAGTGCCTCGACGCGGCGCGGGGTGAACTCGGAGTTGACGAGCTTGCGCAGCCGGGTGTGCTTGGGCGCGTCGGCGTTGAGCATGTTGTCGTCCAGCGAGACCGACGAGTCACCGAAGATCCTCCGGTAGGCGTCCATGGCCCCGTACATGTCCTTGCTCAGCCGGGAGTCGGACAGGGCCGCCCTGGCGTCCTCGTACCGCGTGATCAGGTACGTCTCGACGCCGTGCGGGGGAGTCATCGGGCAGACGGGCGCGGTGTCCCGGAGGGAGGCGTACACCGGGTGCGGGTTGCGCCGGAATTCGGCGGTGCACTGTTCGGCACTGGTGACGGGGTCACGCGTAGTGGTCACGGACGGCTCCTGAGGTCGAAGAGGGCCTCGGCATTGCCGCCGAGGATGCGCTGCTGGGACGCCTTGTCCACGGGCAGCTTCTCGATCATGCGGATGAGGTCCTCCAGCGGTGCCGACAGCGGCGGCGAGTCGCTGCCGAACAGCATCCGTTCGGGTCCGAGGACCTCCGCGTTGAGGCTGAGGTGTGCCGGGCTGAACGGGCTGGTGTCGACGTACATGCGCCGCAGGGCCGCGGCCGGGTCGGCCGGCACCGCCTCGGGCGCCGGCCGGCCCGCCGCTTGCCGGTCGGGCGCCGGGGCGGAGGACGGCGAGCCCCCGCCCCAGTGCCGGGGGCGCGCCGCCGTCTGCAGGCGCTCCGGCAGCAGCGCCATCGCGCCGCCGCCGGTCGCGCCGATCAGCCGCAGACCGGGGTACTTGTCCAGCCACCCCGCGAAGGCGATCATCGCCATGCCCGCCGTGACGTCGCCGAAGCGGCCGATCTGCTCGACGAAGCCCATGTTCTCGACGTGCTCCGTGCCGATGGGTTCGGCCGGGGCGTGTACCAGGACGGGGACTCCCGCCTCCGCGGCGAGCGCGAAGAAGGAGTCCGCCCGCGGCGAGCCGAGCAGCTCGCCGCGGACGCTGGACGTGGTGATCAGGCCGACGAAGGCGGGATCCGCCAGCGTCTCCCGCACCCCTTCCAGGTGATCGTCGTCACCGAACGGATTGGCGTAGACGTAGCCACGCAACTGGTCCGGGAAGGAGGAGACCAGACCCGACATCCAGGCGTGGAAGCCACGCAGCCGGTCGCGCGGCTGCTTGTAGTTGTCCACGCCCGGGACCCGTGCCATCGCGCCGGCACCGACAGGGCTGCCGATGATGGTGAGGTCGATCCCGGCCTGGGCGCGCGCCGCGAGCATTCCGTCGACGTCGGTCAGGCTGGGGGGCATCGGGAAGCGTCTGGCCGCCTCCGGTGGGGACAGATGTCCGTGGATGTCGATGATCATGTGTGGGTTCCCGGTTCCGGTGTGACTGCGCGGGTGACCGCGGCACAGTCCTCGTCGCCGAGTCCTTGCTCGGTGGCGCGGACGTGGGTCGTTGCGGCCGCGGCGGTCAGCGGAAGGCTCAGGCCCGCCGCGGCCGCCTGCTCGGTAGCGAGCATGAGGTCCTTCGCCATGAGGCGCAGCCGGAAGTCCGGTTCGTCGAAGCGCCCGGTTGCGAGGCGCCGCGACTTGAACGCCATGACCGGCGAGGCGAAGCCGCTGCCCGCGATCGTCTTGAGAACCAGCCGTTTGTCGAGGCCGGTGGCGGCCGCCAGTTCGGCGGCCTCGGCCATCGCCTGCACCTCTATGCCCATCAGGAGATTGAGGAGCAGCTTCATCCGCATGCCGGAACCGAGTGCGCCCAGATGGACGACCTCCTTGCCCAGCATCTCCAGCAGGGGCCGGCCGGCGGTGAAGACCCGCTCCTCACCGCCGACGAACAGGCGCAGTTCGCCGTCGCGGGCGTGGTCGCGATTGCCGAGCATGCCGACGTCCATGACGGACGGCACGTCACCGGCGAGCCGGACGACCTCGTCGGGTGCGACGGTGCTGGCGCAGATCAGCGAGCCGGGGTAGGCGCCCCTGGTCAGGACGCCGTCCGGGCCGTGCAGCACGGCGCCGAGGGCGTCGCCGTCGGCGACCGTGCAGATCGCGGCTGTCGTCCCTTCGACGGCCTCGCTGGGTCGGCCGGCGGCGAAGGCGCCGGCCCGGGCGAGCGGCTCGCTCCGCTCCGGAGTGCGGTTCCAGATTCGCACCTGCACTCCTTGCGCGAGCAGGCGCGTGGCCAGGCCCGAGCCCATCGTCCCGAGACCGAGCACGGCGACGGGGCCGTGGCGGGTGTGCGGGGTGTTGGTGCGCGTCATGACTTCTCCTCCACGGTCTCCTTGACGACCCGGAACCGCATCGACTGCGTCGAGTCGACCCACTTGCGCAGCGGAGCCACCAGAGCGCGGTGCTCCTCGCTCTGCTGCCAGGCGAAGAAGTGTTCGGGCGTCTCCCATTCGCTGGTGATCACCCACTGCCGGGAGTCGTCCACCGGTTGTCCCAGGCGTTCGACGATGTGCCCGGGAGTACGAGCGACGGACTTCCGCATCTGCTCGTACATCGCCAGGAATCCTTCTTCGCCGCCCTCGATCACACGGACCGCGAAGACCACGGAGAGCCGTTCGGCCGTTTGGCCGTTGCGCGAAGTGCCCATGTCTCCTCCTGATGGTGAGATCCGCCAGGACACGCTTCCCAAGGACTCATGGGCGCCGTGGCGACGCAACTCCAAATGGGGGACTCCCCGGTGCTGACAAGGGCTTTTGCGCCTCGACTAGCCCGACCGGGTGACACCCGAGGCCCGGGCCGAGGCGGGTTCGATCACCCCGGTGGACGGCTGCTAACAGGTGACGTCACAGACGCAGCGGCGCGGGCGCGCGGGGGGCTCCAGGCGGAGCCCCGCCGAGGCGCGCCGGGCTCGGGGCGGCACCCCCGTGCGGCTTGGCACGCGTCCCGCGTCAGACGTCGCGGCGCAGCAGGTCCTCGTACGTCTCGCGGCGGACCACCTCCCGCGACGTGCCCTCCGCACAGAAGACCACCGGCGGGCGGCGCGCGCCGTTGTAGTTGTTCGCGAGCGAGAAGCAGTACGCGCCGGTCACGGGCACCGCGATGACGTCACCCACGCGCGGGTCCCGCAGCGGCACGTCGTGGATCAGCGTGTCCCCCGACTCGCAGTGCCGCCCGACCAGGTCACAGCTGACGCCTCCGCCGACCCGCGTGCCGACCGTCGCCTCGAACCGTTGTCCATAGAGCATCGGTTCCAGGTTGTCGCCCATGCCCCCGTCCACGGCCACGAGCGTGCGGGGTCCGTGTTTGACGGTGACGGCGCGGTAGAGCGTGGTGGCCGCCCCGGCGACCAGGGAGCGGCCGGGCTCGATGAGCAGGCGGGCCGTGGCCGGGAGGTGCTTGCGGGCGGCGTCGGTGAGGGTGCGGACGTACTCCTCGATCGTGGGCGGGCGGTCGGCGTACGTGTAGCGGACACCGAGGCCGCCCCCGAGGTCGTACACCGCGTGCTCGCCGAGTTCACCGATGGCCGCGACGGCCTCGACGGCGCGGGCGAACGGCGCGGTGTCCAGCAGTTGGGAGCCCACGTGCACGTGGAGTCCCTCCAGCAGGAGCCGCTCGTTGCCCCGCAGCCGGGCCGCCGCACGGACGGCGTCGGGCACGGCGAGGCCGAACTTGGAGTGGCGGTGCCCGGTCGCCATCGCCTCATGGGTGTCGGCGTCGACGTCGGGGATGACGCGTATCAGGACGCGCTGCGGGGCCCGCGCGCGGGCCCCGCGGTCGTGCTCCAGGAGGTGTTCGAGGCGGTCGATGTCGTCGAAGTTGTCCACGACGACGGTGCCCACGCCCGCGTGCAGGGCCATCGCGAGTTCCTCGTCGGTCTTGGCGTTGCCGTGCACGACGATTTGTCGCGGGTCGGTGCCCGCGGCCAGCGCCACCGCCAGTTCGCCGCCGCCCGCCACGTCGACGCCGAGGCCCTCCTCGGCCATCGCGCGAACGACGGCCGTGCAAGGGAAGGACTTCGAGGCGAAAACCACTTGTCCGTTCGGCCAATGCCCGGCGAGGGCCCGCACATAGCGCCGGGCCGTGGCCCGCAGGGCGTTCTCGTCGACGACGACGGCCGGGGTGCCGTACCGTTCGGCCAGCTCCCCCACGCGGCAGCCGCCGACGACGAGTTCGCCGTCTTCTGCCAGGTGGGAGCCGGGTGGGAACAGTCCGACCAGGTCGGCGGCGGGGGCAGCGGCGGCGGGGGCCACGGTCATGGGGCGACTCCTGTTTCTCGACGGGGCGGGCCTATCCTGGCGTGCGGCCCGGGTCGCCGCCCCGGCCGATCCCCTCAGGAAAAGAGCACTCCGTTGTCCGATCCGACAAGGCCGCCGACCCCGGTCCCCGACGAGCGGGTCGCGGGCACGCTGCGGGTGCTGCTCGACGCGCCGGGGGCCGTGCCGGTGCGCGTCGTCACCGCGCCGGCCGGGCTCGACGTCCCGGTGCGCGGCACCGTGCTCCACGACCCGAACGAGCCGCTGCCCGCCGCCCCCGCCGCGCTGCTGCTGCTGGTCGGCGGCGAGGTGGCCGACCCGCGGGCGCGGGAGGCGGTGCGCCGGGCGGCCGGGCGGCGGTTCGCCGCGGTGGTCGTCAAGTGCCGGGACCAGGACCCGGCCCCACTCGTCGAGGAGGCCGACCGGTGCGGGATCGCCGTGCTGCGGGCGGACGACGGCGTGCCGTGGCAGCAGATCGACGCGGCGCTCAACTGCGCGCTCGCCGCGCACGGCGTGGGCGGGACGGCGGTGTCGGCCCCGGTCGGCGGCGAGCAGCTGTTCGCGCTGGCGGACAACCTGGCCGCGGTGGTGGGCGGTTCGGTCGCGGTCGAGGACCTGGACCAGCATGTCGTCGCGTACTCCAACGTTCCCGGGCAGCGCATCGACTCCCTGCGCGAACAGGGCATTCTGCAGCGGCGCGTGCCGGACCAGCCCGAGCAGCGGCGGCAGTACCGCGAGGTGCTGGCCGCCCCGGGTGTGGTGCGGTTCCCGGCCGAGGGCGATGAGTTGGCGCGCGCCGCCGTGGCGGTGCGGGCGGGGGCCCTGCCGCTGGGCACCCTGTGGGCGATCGAGCCGGAGGACGGGCTGTCGCCGCGGGCCGTCGCCTCGCTGGCCGACGGCGCCCGGCTCGCGGCCCCTCACCTGCTGCGCGCGCTGAACGCGCAGGAGGCGGAACAACGCCTGCGCCAGGACACGTTGCGGTCGCTGCTGGAGGGGTACGGCCCCCCGGCCGACGAGGCCGGTTCCGTGCTGGGGCTCGGCCCCGGGACGGCGGTGTGTCTCACCGGCTTCGCGCCGGGGCCGGACACGGGGGCGGCCGCGCACGCGCTCGTCGCGCACCTGGAGTCGGCCCTGGTGCGCCATTGCGCGGCACACCGGCCGGAGGCGACGGTCGCCGCGACGTCCGGGGCCGTCTACGCGCTGGTCCCGGGTGTCACCGCCGCCGCGCGGCGGTTCGCGGACGGGGCTCTGACCGCGCTGCGCTCGTCGGTCGGCGGCCCCCTGCGGGCGGCCGTGACCCGCCCGTACCCGGACCTGCTGCGGCCGGCGGCGCTGCGCGCGGAGGCGGACGACGTGCTGCGGGCCGCCGCCCGCCGCACGGACGCCGACGGCGCCGTGACGGCCGAGGACGTACGCCATCAAGTCCTTCTCGACCGGCTCGGCGGGGAGCTGCGGCGTGAGCCGTGGCTGCGGCTGCCCGCGCTGGCGCTGGTGCTGGCGCACGACGCCGAGCACGGGACGGATTACGCGGTGTCCCTCAGGGCCTGGCTGGCGGCGGTCGGCGACGTCACGAAGGCGGCGGCCGCCCTGACCGTGCACCCCAACACCCTGCGCTATCGACTGCGCCGGGCCCGTGAGCTGTTCGGTCTCGACCTCGACGATCCGGACGTGGTGCTGGCCGCCTGGCTGGAACTGGCGCTGGCAGCCGACGAACCGGAGCCGCACCACCGGGCCGAACAGACGCGGGCGCCCCGCCGAAGGTGACCGGCACGCCGTACGACTGCCGGCTCGGCGGGACGGCTCAGTCCTTCTCCCGTACGACCACGACGGCGGTCCCCGAGGCCCGGTGTGAGGCCTTGAGGACCGCCATCGTCGTACGGCGCCGGATTGGTTCAGATGCGCGGCCGGTCGACGGCCGCCGGCTCCGTGGCGGCCACGTCGGGCGCCGACGGCTCGGTGCCCTCCGGCCGTTCGTCGGCCCGCAGGGCCGAGTGGCGCCGTCCGAAGCCGAGGTAGAGCACGGCGGCGAGGAGCAGCCAGGCCCCGAACAGGGTCCACGTGATGCCGGGCAGGAGGTACGCCAGGTACAGGCAGGACACCGCGGCGAGAACGGGCACGACGGGGTACAGCGGCACGCGGTAGGAGCGCGGGGCGTCGGGGGCGATACGTCGCAGGACGACGACGGCGGCCGCCACGGCGACGAACGCGACGAGGGTGCCCATGGAGGTGAGGTCCGCCAGGTACTGCAGCGGCACGAATGCGGCGAGGCCGCCGACGAGCACGCCGACGATCCAGGTGTTGTGCACGGGCGTGTGCCGCTTGCGGTCGACGCGGCGGAAGATCTGCGGCACGAGGCCGTCGCGGGCCATGGAGAACAGGATGCGGGTCTGTCCGAAGAGGGTGACCAGCACGACGCTGAAGATGGACACGACCGCACCGGCGGACAGCAGCACGGCCGGCCAGCCGGCCCCGGTGACGTCCCGCAGGATCTGCGCGAGGACGGCCTCGCCCGCGGCTGCCTGCTCGCCGAACCGGCCGGTGGGCTGGGCACCGACGGCGGCGACGGCGACCAGGACGTACAGCAGCGTGACCGCGCCCAGGGTGAGCAGCAGGGCGAGGGGGATCGTGCGGCGCGGGTTGCGGACCTCCTCGCCGGCGGTGGCGACGGTGTCGAATCCGACGTACGAGAAGAACACGCCGGAGGCGGCGACGCCGATGCCCGCGATGCCGTGCGGGGCGAAGTCCTGGAAGTTCTCGGCGCGGAAGGCGGTGAGGGCGACGGCAACGAAGACGACGAGGACGCCGATCTTGACGGCGACCATGACCGCGTTGACGGCGGCGGACTCGCGGGTGCCGCGGGCGAGGAGCAGCGAGCAGAGCAGGACGACGACCAGGGCGGGGACGTTCACATAGCCGCCGGCCCCCGGCGGCTGGCTGATGGCGTCGGGGAGGGTGAAGCCGAAGAGGGCGTCGGTGAGTTCGCCCAGGTACTGGGCCCAGCTGACGGCGACGGTCGACACCGCCACCCCGTACTCGAGGATCAGGCACCAGGCGACGAGATAGGCGGCGCCCTCACCGAGGGAGGCGTACGCGTACGAGTACGTGCTGCCCGCCACCGGCAGCACGCTGGCCAGCTCCACGTAGCACAGCGCGGCGAGGCCGGCGACGACGGCGGCGAGGACGAAGGACAGGACGACACCGGGGCCGGCCTTGGGGACGGTGGTACCGAGGACGAAGAAGATGCCGGTGCCGACGACCGAGCTGATGCCGATCAGAGTCAACTGCCCGAGCCCGATGGTGCGGCGCAGGGCGGTGCCGTCCGCCGCCGTGTCGCCCTCGGCCATCAAGCGGTCCAGCGATTTGCGGCGGCACAGCTGACTCATCACGCGGCTCATGACTCCTCCTGGAGATCCGTGGCCCCCACCTGCGGCGTTGCCGCGGGGGCTGCCGGTGATCGTGCGCCGCCGCAAAAAACTTTCGCAAGACGTGAGTCTGTACAAAAACTCCTCGCCGGTTGTCCAGTCCGCACGTGGACTCTTCGTACCTCAACCCCTAAGGGTCACCGGCGTGTTCGACCCGGGGTGTCAGCGGGCCCCCAGCAGATGGTCCATCGCCAGCTGGTCCAGACGCTCGAACGCCATCCCGCGCCCGGCGGCCGCGTCGACGTCGAACTCCTCGTACGCGCCCCGGTCCGCCAGCAGTCCCGCGAGGCCGTCGTCCGCCGTGGGGCGGGCCAGCTCGTCGAGGCGCGCCGCGCGCAGGGCCTCCGCGACCTCCGGATCGGCGCGGAAGGCAGCGGCACGCTCCTTGAGGATCAGGTAGTTGCGCATGCAGCCGGCCGCCGACGCCCACACCCCGTCGGCGTCCTCGGTCCGCGGCGGCTTGAAGTCGAAGTGGCGCGGGCCGTCGTACCCGGCCGTCTCCAGCAGGTCGACCAGCCAGAACGCCGCCCGCAGGTCACCGGCGCCGAAGCGCAGGTCCTGGTCGTACTTGATGCCGTTCTGGCCGTTCAGGTCGATGTGGAACAGCTTGCCCGCCCACAGTGCCTGCGCGACGGAGTGCGGGAAATTCAGCCCGGCCATCTGCTCGTGGCCCACCTCCGGGTTCACGCCGTACAGTTCGGGCCGCTCCAGGCGTTCGATGAACGCGAGCGCGTGGCCGACCGTCGGCAGCAGGATGTCCCCGCGGGGCTCGTTGGGCTTGGGCTCGATGGCGAAGCGCAGGTCGTAGCCCTGCTCGGTGACGTACTGGCCGAGCAGGTCGAAGGCCTCCTTCATCCGGTCCAGCGCGACCCGGACGTCCTTGGCCGCTCCCGACTCGGCGCCTTCACGGCCGCCCCAGGCCACATAGGTGCGTGCGCCGAGCTCCGCCGCGAGGTCGATATTGCGAAGCGTCTTGCGCAGCGCGTACCGGCGTACGTCGCGGTCGTTGGCCGTGAAGCCGCCGTCCTTGAAGACGGGGTGGGTGAACAGGTTCGTCGTGGCCATCGGCACGACCATGCCCGTCTCGTCCAGCGCCTGCCGGAAGCGCTTGATGTGCTCGGCGCGCTCGCTGTCACTCGCCCCGAAGGGGATCAGGTCGTCGTCGTGGAAGGTCACGCCATAGGCGCCGAGTCCGGCGAGCCTGCGGACCGACTCGGCGGGGTCGAGCGGGAGCCGCGTCGCGTCGCCGAAGGGGTCCCTGCCCTGCCAGCCGACGGTCCACAGACCGAAGCTGAACCTGTCGCCGGGGGTGGGGGTGAAGCGTTCCGTCATGACCGAGCCCGCCTTCGCATCAGTTTTGTTTCCTTACCGTATTAATAATGCACACCCGGCCGTCGGCACAGAAGACCCGCGACCTCTGGTGCACCCGACCGGCCGTGGCGTAATTTGTTCCCAGCTCGGCCAAATACGCGGCCGCGACGGAACGAGAGGTGGAGCCATGCCGGCGAACGCGGTCGTCATCGGGGTGGACAGCTCGACCCAGTCCACGAAGGCGCTGTTCACCGACACCGTCACGGGCCGGCCGCTCGCCATCGGGCGCGCACCCCATCGCGTCGACGGCGAGGGCGGCGCCCGCGAGACCGATCCGGAGGTCTGGTGGCAGGCGCTGCGCGAGGCGGTCACGACCGGCCTCAAGGAGCTGGGGGCCGCGGGCGTCGACGCCTCCGCCGTCACCGGCATCGCGGTCGCCGGCCAGCAACACGGCCTCGTCGTCCTCGACCGGGCCGGGGCCCCGCTGCGCCCGGCGCTGCTGTGGAACGACACCCGATCGGCGCCCCAGGCGGCGGCCCTGACCGAGGCGCTCGGCGGCCCGGACGCCTGGACGGCGCGCACCGGATCGGTGCCGGTCGCGTCCATGACCGCGGCGAAGTGGCAGTGGCTGCGGGAGAACGAACCCGCCCGCGCCGAGGCGGCGGCGGCCGTACGGCTCCCCCACGACTTCCTGACCGAGCGCCTCGCGGGCGTCGCGGCCACCGACCCGGGCGACGCGTCGGGCACGTGCTGGTACTCCACGGCGACGGGCGCCTACGACCCGGAGCTGCTGGGCCTCGTCGGCCTCGACGCCGCCCTGCTGCCGGAGGTGGCCGAGACGGGCGGCACCCGCGTCGGCACCCTCACTCCCGCGTCCGCGTCCGCACTCGGCCTCCCGGCCGGTATCGCCGTGGCCGCCGGCACCGGCGACAACATGGCCGCGGCGGTCGGCCTCGGTCTCGGCGGCGAGGGACTGCTGAACCATCCGGTGCTGAGCCTGGGGACGTCGGGCACGGTGTTCGCCGCGAGCCGCGCCCGCCCGGCGTCGCCGCTGCTGGCCGGGTTCGCCGCCGCCGACGGCACGTACCTCCCGCTCGCCTGCACCCTCAACTGCACGCTGGCGGTGGACAAGGTCGCGGCCCTGCTGGGCCTGGACCGCGACGCGGCCGAGGCGGGCGGCGAGCTGGTGGTCCTGCCCTACCTGGACGGGGAACGTACCCCCGACCTGCCCGCCGCCGCCGGCCTGCTCACCGGCCTGCGGCACACCACCACCCGTCAGCAGATCCTCGGCGCGGCCTACGAGGGGGCGGTGGTCACGGTGCTGCGCGCCCTCGACGAGGTGCTGCGGGCGTGCGGCGAGGACCCGCGCGCGGCGGATGCGGCGTCCCGCCCGCTGCGCCTGGTGGGCGGCGGCGCGCAGGGCCGCCACTGGGTCGAGACGGTCCGCCGCCTGTCGGGCCGCCCCCTGCTGATCCCGGAGAGCACCGAGCTGGTGGCCCTGGGAGCCGCGGCGCTGGCGGCGTCGGCGGCGACGGGAGAGGACGCGGTGTCGGTCGCGACGGGGTGGGGCACGGGCGGCGGCAGGGAACTGCCGCCGGTGGCGCGGGACGTGGAGACGTGGGAGCGGGTCTCCACGGTCCTGGACCGCGCGACACCCGCGCTCCTGACCTGACCGGGTGGGCCGCCGGACCGTCCTGGCGTAGGCCGCCCCGCCCGCCCACCACTGTCACGGCCGGAGATCGAGGTCCAGGTCGAGGTCCAGGTCCTCCAGCTCCAGCTCCGCGTCCACGTCCAGGTCGAGGTCCTCGTCCCCCAGCCCGAGGTCCTGGTCCAGTCCCAGGCCCTCGTCCAGGTCCAGCTCGTCGACCGGGTCGAGGTCCAGGGCCGGGACGGCGCCTGCCGGAGGGCGGGGTCCGCTCAGGGTAATCTCGGCGCGGACCACGCTGCCCGTCTCGGTGCGGTGCGCGACTGTGCGGGTCGCGTACGCGTCGACGAGGCGCAGACCGCGCCCGCAGGGAACATCGGCGTCCAGCGGCTCCTGGCGCGGGTTGTGGCGGTGTTTCCAACAGCCGGCGTCCATCACCTCGACCGTCAGCACGTCACCGCGCACACTGATCGCCGTGGACACCCACGGACTGCCGCTGTGCATCACCACATTCGTGACGAGCTCGGTGACGATCACCGACAGCGCCTCGTCGACGTCATCGGGCAACCGCCATCGACGTGCGACCGCCCGGACGAAGCGCCGTAGTGCCCGCGCGGCCCGTGGTGAGGACGGCATCACGCAGTGGGCGAGGCTTCGCAGAGCAGGGGCGGGTCCGGCCCGTTGCGGGGCCGGGTCCGATGCACGTTCTATGGCAATCACTTGGGCTCCTGTTCGGTCGGGCTGCACTGCCCTGACCAAGGTCCAGCGGCCGGGAGGTCGGATCGCGCCTCACCGGGCCGTCGACAGCCATGCAGATCTTCTGCGGCAGCCCAACCCTGGTGGCCGTGCGCGGACGGCACAATCAGGGACACTGAAACCCGTATACGTAAAGAATCGAATTGCCCCGGAACCTGCCAGGAGAGTGATGCGGTGGACACGTTGAGTGACGCCGCGGCGGACCGCTGGCTGACGCGCGTCGTCACCCCCGCCGACAGCGACGCCGACCACCCCGGTGAACCGGCCCTGGTGTTGATCGAGGGCACGGCCGGGACCGGTAAGTCACGACTGGCGCGGCGGCTCACCGAATCCGCGCGGGTGCACACGGTCACCGTGGCGTTCTCCTCCTTCGGCGTCCTGGTGACCGAGGAGGCCCTGAGCGAGATGTCCGGGACCGAGCGGCACGGCCGCCCCGCTCCCTCCGCGCCCCGCACTCCCGCCGCCGCGGCCCGCCCCGGCCGTCCGTCGGCGCCCGAGCGCACCGCCGACCTGGCGACCGCCCTGGCACCGCTGCTCGACGCGGGCGGCCGCGCACCGGACAGCCGCCCCGCCACCGCGCCCACCCCTGCATCCGGATCCGTGCCCGCATCCGGCCGGGGGCCCGTCCCCACGCTCGTCGTCGCGGAGGACGTCCACCTCGCCGACCGCTCCTCCCTCGACCTGCTGCGCCGTCTCGTCGCACACCCTCCCCGCGGTCTGGCCCTCGCCGTGACGTACCGGCCCGAGGAACTGCCCGACCCGGGCCTCCCCCTGGGTCGCGGCGCCGCCTACCCCGCCGAACTCGCCGTCCAGCACATACGCCTGACCCCGCTCGACACGGAGCAGGTGCGCCGCCTCGTGGAGGAAGGGCTCGGCACGGACCGCGGTCCGGCGGAGCTGTTCGCCCGGATCCGGCAGCGTTCCGGCGGCGTCCCCCAGGTCGTCGCGGATCTGGTGCGCCTGCTGCGGGAGACCGGCGAGCCGCGCGAACGGTACTCGCCCCGGGACCTGGACGCCGCCGGGGTCCCGCCCCGCCTCGCGGCGCTCGCCCTCACCCGCACGGCGGCGCTGAAACCCCGGATGCGCCCCATCGCCTGGGCCGCCGCCGTGCTCGGCGAGCCCGCCGGGGCCGACGAACTCACGGCGGTGGCGGGGCTGGCGGGTGACAAGGGCACCGACGCGCTGGTGGGCGCGCTGCGTGCGGCCGTACTGACCGAGGACGAACTCGGCCGGTACGGCTTCTTCGTTCCGCTCGCGGCCAGGGCCGTGTACGCCGAGGTGCCGGGTCCCGTACGCCACCGGATGCACCGCAGGGCGGCCGCGGTCCTCGCCCGCCGCCAGCCGGTCCCCTGGGTGCCACTCGCCCGGCACCGGCGCCACGCCGGTGAGGCCGGCGGCTGGCTGCGCGCCGTGGAACGGGCGGCCCAGGAGCGCGCGGCGGCGGGCGACCACCAGGCGGCTGTCGACCTGTTGGAGGAGGCGCTGTCCCTGCCGACGGTCCCGCCGCAGGCCCGTGCCCGGCTCGCGCCGCTGCTCGCGCACAGTGCCGTGCTGGGGCTGCGTTCCGAGCAGACGGTGACCGTGCTGCGGCAGATCCTCGACGAGCAGACGCTGCCGCCCGCGGTCCGCGGCCAGATCCGCCTCGACCTCGGGCTGCTGCTGTGCAATCAGGCAGTGGCCGGCACGCAGGGCTGGCTGGAACTCCAGCAGGCGGTGGAGGAGTTGCAGGAGCGGCCGGTGCTGGCGGCCAGGGCGATGGCCGCGCTGGCCATGCCGCTGATGTCGACGGTCCCGCTGGAGCGGAATCTGTACTGGCTGGAGCGGGCCGAGAAGGCGGGCGCGGAGAGCGGCGACGAGGAGGCGCGT
This sequence comes from Streptomyces sp. 5K101, assembly GCF_046506645.1. NCBI lineage: Bacteria > Bacillati > Actinomycetota > Actinomycetes > Kitasatosporales > Streptomycetaceae > Streptomyces > Streptomyces sp. 5K101. The sequence goes on from NZ_JBKFFO010000017.1 coordinate 81,553, forward strand.
ACGGCGGTGGCCGCCAACCGCGTCGGCACGCTGATGTACGTGGGCGACCCGTCGGCCTGGCAGGCGCTGGAGCTGCTGCCGCGGGACACCGACGACGCGGCGTACCAGCAGCACGTGGCCCGCGGCCTGTGCAACGCGGCCGACGGCGCGCTGTGGCTCGGGCAGCTCGCCCCCGCCCGCGAACTGCTCGCCGAGGGTGTCGAACTCGCCGCCCGCAGCGGCGCGTTGTACGTCGCACACGGGGCGCGCGGCACCTCGCTGCTGATCGACTGGGCCTCGGGCGACTGGTCGGACCTCACCGCCCGCGCCCGGGCGTTCGTCGCCGAGGCCGACACCATGCCCGGCATGGCCGTGGACGGGCGTACGGTGCTGGGGCTGCTCTCGCTGTCGAAGGGCGAGTGGCACCAGGCGACCGCGTGGGTGGCCGAGGAGGGGCCGCGGGCGGGCGGCGCGACGGCGGTGCCGCACGTGGCGGCCGCCTCCGGTGCCCTGATCCGTATGGCGCTGGTACGCGACGACGTCGGCACCGCCGTGGAGGAGGCGTCGATGGCGTGGGACCGGCTGCGGGACAAGGGCGTCTGGGTGTGGGGCGCGGAGCTCGCGCCATGGGCCGTGGAGGCGACCCTGCGCGCGGGGCGGACCGCGACGGCCCGGAGCATGGTCGCCGAGTACGCCGAGGGTCTCGAAGGACGCCAGGCACCCGCGTCCGACGCGGCGTTGCAGTGGTGCCGTGCGCTGCTCGCCGAGGCGGACGGCGACAAGGGCGCGGCGGCGGAGCTGTTCCGGCAGTCGGCGCTCGTGTACGCGGGGCTTCCGCGTCCGTACTCCGCGGTCCTCGCCACCGAGGGCGCCGCCCGCTGTCTGCTGGCCGCCGGCCGGGACACGGAGACGGCGGTCGCCGAACTCGCCTCCTGCGTACAGCGGTTGACCGACCTCGGGGCGGTGTGGGACGCCGCGCGCATCCGGGCGACGCTGCGCGCGCACCAGCCGGCGGACGGCCAGCGTCCGCGGGGCCGGCCCAGCTACGGGGACCAGTTGTCGCCGCGTGAGCAGGAGGTCGCCGACCTGGCGGCGACCGGGCTCACGAACCGCGAGATCGCGGCGACACTGCACCTGTCGCCCCGCACGGTCGAACAGCATGTGGCCCGCGCACGCCGCAAGCTGGAGTCGCAGTCCCGCCAGACGCTGTCACGGTCCCGTTCACCACGCCCGGAATGACGCGGGCGCGGGCGCGGAGGTGGGTTTCTTTGCGTATCCGTGCATCGGCGGTGTGGCGCGCCGTTGCAGGTGTGCGGCTTGGCAAGGCCCGGCACACACGTGCGGAGACAGGCGGTGAGTGGCGCACCGACCGGTGTGGTGGGTCAGGACGGGCCTGCGGCGTGCGGTCGGCTCGCGGTTGCGCGCAGCAGGTGCACGTCGTTGCGCAGGACCGCCAACCATTGCTCGAGGTCGGCCAGTTCGGGTGCATCGGCGGCCGGTGGGCCGACGGGGGCGAGCGGTTCGGCGGGGTCGTACGACGGGCCGCGCTGGTCGGCAGCGGCCGCCGTGGCGGTCAGCGCGCGTGACAGCGCGCCGGCCTGTCGCCGTGCCTCGTGTCCTTCCTGTTCGGTGAGGACGGCGCGGTCCGGCCGGTCGTAGAGGGGGATCCAGTAGCTGCCGGCCAGCGCGTGCTGGCCGACCATGAGGGCCAGGTGCCAGTCCGGCGCGTCGCCGTCCTGTTCCGGTGGGCCCGGCTCGCTCAGGTACTGGGCGTAGGCGGTCTGCGCGAGGACCAGGGCGTGGGAGGCCGGCTCGCCGTCGACGGGGGTGCGCCGGCCCGGGCCGGTGAGGATCGCCGTCGTCACGGACGTGACCAGGGCGGCGCACTCCCGCAGCAGCCGGGCCATCGCGTTGAGCAGTTCACGCCGCGCGCCTCTGGGCCACGCGACCAGTCCGCACAACAGGCCCACCGTGCTGCCGACGAGGACGTCCAGAAATCTGACCTCGTCCAGTTGCCATGTCGCGGGCGCCAGTTGGGCGAAGACGACGGACACCAGGACCGTGAACAGCGCCTGGCCCCAGGCGATGCCCCACAGCGGTCCCAGTGTGAACGCGGCGAGCATGACGGGCGCGAGAAGGGCCGCGTACACCAAGCTGTCGGTGCCGAGCACCCTGAGCAGTGCCGCTGCGCACAGAGCGCCGGCGAGCGTGCCCACGAGGGCACGCGCCACCGCCTGACGGGTCTGCACCACGGTCGTGCGTACGAGGGTGAGAACGGCCAGGAGGACCCAGAAGCCGTGGGAAAGGTCCAGCAGCCCCGCCACCAGTCGTGCGGCGCCGAGCCCGATGGCGACCCGGACGGCATTCTGGAAGAGGACCGACCGGGGAGTCAGGTGTGCGCGGACGCGCCGGGACCACAGCCGCCAGGTGGGTGCGTCGGCGTACCAGAACAGGGACCGCGGTTCCACGCGGCCGATTCGTCGGCCGTCCAGGGCCACCCGTGCGGCGAGCTCGACGTTGCGGGCCGACTCGGCTGCGGCGAGGACGGCCGCTCGGAAGCGCGGGTCGGGCTCGGGCCGCTCATGGACGGCTCGGCGTCGCGCCGACTGGAACCGGACGATGGCCTCGTGCACGGCACCCGGTCGTGGCGGTGCCCCGACGCCCAGGGCTTCGGCACTGTTCCGGCACGTGTCCGCGACCGCGTCCAGCAGGGCCGCGGCGAGCGTGTCGGGGCGGTCGGGCCGGGTGTGGGAGAGTCCCCTCAGCTGGTGCAGCAACGTCCGGGCGGACGCCCCGGCCTGGGCATAGGCACGGCTGGTCCGGGACGGCGCCGCGGGCCGCTCGCCCTGCGGCAGCCTCGCGGGACTGAGGTCGTCGGCGACGCAGTCCACCGTGCGGTCGTCGGCACCGTCCCCGGTCCGGCCGTCGGCGGCGAGACGGGCGGCGAGCTGCGCGGCCGCGGCGGCGGCGAGGGCCAGCCGGGTCCGGTATCCGCGGGTGGGCTTCTCGGGCAGGAGCCGGGCTTCCACCGCGGCGAGCAGGACCATGCCGAGGGCCAGTCCGGCGAGTCGGTCGCCGATCTGCTGCGGAGCGTAGGGCGGGAAGCAGGCCAGTATGTAGCACAGTTGGAAGCCGCCGGCCGGCCCGGCGACGCGCGGTCCCGCGACGGCGCTGAACGTGAAGGTGAAACCGACGACGACCATGCCCAGCACCGCCGTCACGGTGTGTACCGCGAGGAGGGTTCCGACGGCGGTGAGCGTGAGCGCCACCGGCAGTGCCCTCACCACACCTGCCGACCGGGCTCGACCCGACCCGGTCGTCCGGGACAGCACGCCGAAGGCGATGACGCCGAAGAGTGCGTAGACCGACATGACCGGACGTTGCAGGCCGTACCGGCAGGTGTAGAAGCCGGCGCAGACCGCGACGGTCACTCTGACCGCCGAACGCAGGGCGTCACGGTGCCGAAGTGCGTTCAGTGGCCGGTCGTCAGGCACGGTGGGAAGGCGTGCGCGTACCGGAAGCTGCCCATGTGCGGTACAAGGCCAACACCACCTCCGACGAGCCGGCGAATCGTCGGGCCACGCCGTCGGCGGCGGGCCCGTCTTCCAGCGTAGGCCCCGTGGCGCCCCGGCGGAGGGCGGCTCAGTGGGGGCGGCGGGGCGGGGCCGCGCGGGCGACGAATCCGGGCGGGAGTCGGATAATGACACTGACGGACCACCTGGAGTGTCTCGTGCAGCGATACCCCCTCATCGCGGACCACGGACTGGTGGGCGATCTGCAGACGGCGGCCGTGATCTCGTCGGAGGGCGTCGTCGACTGGTACGCCGCCCCGCGGTTCGATTCGCCCGGCATCTTCTCCGCCCTCCTCGACCACGACGTCGGAGGGCACTTCAGTCTGGGGCCCGACGCACCGGACGGGACGAGCAAGCAGTTGTACTACCCCGGCACGGCGGTCCTGGTGACGCGGTTCATGTCGCCGGACGGGGTCGGGGAACTCATGGACTGGTCGCCTCCCCTGCTCTCCCCCACGCCCTCGGACCGGCACACCCTGATCCGTGTCCTGCGGTGCATGCGCGGCACCATACGTTTCCGTCTGGAGTGCGCGCCGCGTTTCGACTTCGGGCGCGACCGCCACATGCTCTCCACGGACGAGGGGCCGGGCTCGACAGGCGAGTGGCGGGCCGTGTTCCGCGGTGCGCGTCTCGACGCCCATCTGCAGGCGACGTTCCCTCTGCGCCGGCAGGGCGACGATGTCGACGGCACGGTCGTACTGAACGCCGGCGAGACGGCGGGCGTCGCCCTCACCGTCTGCGACGCGGGCGGCGAAGCACCCGAACCCATCGCCGTCGGCGGGCTCACCGACCGGCTGTGGCAGGCGATCCGATTCTGGCAGGGCTGGTTGCGGACCACCCACTACACCGGCCGCTGGCCGGACATGGTGCACCGCGCGGCGATCACTCTCAAACTGCTGACGTACCTTCCGACGGGGGCGCCGGTCGCCGCCGCCACCATGGGTCTGCCGGAGCAGGTCGGCGGGGAGCGCAACTGGGACTACCGCTACACCTGGATACGGGACGGTTCCCTGTCCGTACGGGCCCTGCTCGACCTGGGCTTCGTGGAGGAGGCGACTGCCTTCACCGACTGGCTGATGCGGCGGCTCTCGGAGAGAGCGGACCTGCCGCACGGGCCCGACGGAACGCCCCTGCAGATCATGTACCGCGTCGACGGCGACCCCGACCTGCCGGAGGAGATGCTCGGGCACCTGGAGGGCTACCGGCGCTCGGCTCCCGTGCGGGTCGGCAACGCGGCCAAGGACCAGCTGCAGCTGGACATATACGGCGAAGCCCTCTACGCCCTCGCACAGGGGCGGGGCGCGCACGGCCCGGACGACGGCCGCCGTCTGTCCGCCCGCGAATGGAAGGCCGTCGCCCGCGTCCTGGACGAGCTCACCACGCTGTGGGACCAGCCCGACGACGGCATCTGGGAGACGCGGGGCGGCCGGAAGGACTTCACCTTCAGCCGGGTCATGTCCTGGGTCGCCTTCGACCGGGGCCTGCGGCTCGCGGACCGACTGTCCTGGCCGGCCGACGTGGCACGGTGGAGGACGGCGCGCGACACCGTCTTCGCCCAAGTCATGGAGAAGGGATGGTGCGACAGCCGCCGGGCCTTCGTCCAGCACTACGGGGACGATGTCCTGGACTCCTCGCTGCTGCTGGTCCCGCGCGTCGGTTTCGCCTCCCCCACCGATCCCGACTGGCTGAGTACGCTGGACGCCGTGGAGCGCTCGCTGGTCTCGGACAGTCTGGTCTACCGCTACGACCCCCACGCCTCGCCCGACGGGCTGCGCGGCAACGAGGGCACCTTCAGCCTCTGCAGCTTCCTCTGGGTCGACGCCGTCGCTCGCGCCGGGCGCCTGGAACAGGCGCGGTTCGCCTTCGAGAAGATGCTCACCTACGCCAACCACGTCGGACTCTTCGCCGAGGAAATCGGTCCGTCCGGCGAGCAGTTGGGCAATTTCCCGCAGGCCTTCACCCACCTGGCGCTCATCATGGCCGCGACGACGCTGGACGACGCCATCGACCGGCTGGTGCTGGGCCAGGCGCCGAAACGCCGTCGCAGCATGCCGCCCCACCTGTTGTGACGCGGATGCGGTTCGAGCGGCCTGTTGTGACGCGGATGCGGATCGAGTGGGCCTGTTGTGACGCGGATGCGGTTCGAGCGGCGCGGAACTAGCCTGAAAGAGTCCGTCCTGTGTCCGGGGCTCACGCCACGGAGGGTCCAGTGGACGATCAGCACTTCGACGTCGTCATCGTCGGCAGCGGTGCCGGTGGCGGCACGCTCGCCCACCGCCTTGCCCCTTCGGGCAAGCGGGTCCTCATCATCGAACGGGGCGGCTACCTGCCGAGGGAGCGTGAGAACTGGCAGTCCCGTGCCGTGTTCGTCGAGTCGCGCTACCGCGCCGACGACATCTGGTACGACCACGAGGGCCGGCCCTTCGCGCCCGAGGTCAACTACTACGTCGGCGGCAACACCAAGTTCTACGGCGCGGCCCTGTTCCGGCTGCGGCCCGAGGACTTCCACGAGATACGGCACCACGGCGGGCTGTCACCGGGTTGGCCGCTGGACTACACGGACCTGGAGCCGTACTACTCACAGGCGGAACAGCTCTACCGGGTGCACGGCCGGCACGGCACGGACCCCAGTGAAGGTCCGGCGAGCCTTCCCTACCCGCATCCGCCGGTGACGCACGAGCCGCGCATCCAGCAACTCGCCGACCGGCTCGGCGGGCTGGGACTCCACCCGTTTCCGCTGCCCATCGGCGTCGACCTCTCCGAGGGCCCCGACGGACTGCCTACCCGTGACAGCGCGTGCGTCCGGTGTGACCGGGTCGACGGCTTCCCCTGCCTCCTGCTCGCGAAGTCGGACGCCGAGGTCGTCTGCGTCACCCCGGCACTGCGACACGGGAACGTCTCGCTGCTCACGCACGCGAGGGTCGACCGGCTGGAGACGGATCCCACCGGCCGGACCGTCACCGAGGCGGTGGCCACCCTGGAGGACGGCACGACCGCCCGCTTCCGGGCGGACGTCTTCGCCGTCGCCTGCGGCGCGGTGAACTCCGCCGTCCTGCTTCTGAAGTCGGCCTCCGCGCTCCACCCTCACGGACTCGCCAACAGCTCGGACGTGGTGGGCAGACACTACCTCCGGCACAACAACGAGGCGCTCATGGCGGTGTCGCGGGAACCCAATCCCACACGCTTCCAGAAGACCCTGGCGGTGAACGACTGGTACCTCGGCGCGGACGACTGGGACTACCCATTGGGCGGCATCCAGATGCTCGGCAAGTCCGACGCGGAGCAGATCCGCGCCGACGCCCCGCACTGGGCGGGCGTCTCACCCCCGGACATGCCCCTGGAGGTCCTGGCCCACCACTCGGTGGACTTCTGGCTCTGCGCAGAGGACCTGCCCGACCCCGACAACCGGGTCACCGTGGGCCCGGACGGCCACGTGCGTCTTGCGCTCAGGGACACCAACACGGAGGGCCTGCGGCGCCTTCGCCACAAGTTGGCGGGCATGCTGGAGGACCTGGGCATGCACCCGCACCGCCTGCTGCCCCACATGGTCTACCTGCACAAGGACATGCCGATCGGCGCCACGGCCCATCAGGCCGGCACCGTCCGCTTCGGGGACGATCCGGACTCGTCCGCCCTGGACGTCAACTGCCGTGCCCACGACCTGGACAACCTGTACGTCGTCGACGCCGGATTCCTCCCGAGCATCGGCGCGGTGAACCCGTCCCTGACGGTGATGGCCAACGCCCTGCGCGTCGGCGACCACCTCGTCCAACGGCTCGGATGACCCCGACCCCCAGCGCCACCGCACGGGAGAGACCATGGCAACAACGGAAAGCGTCGACGCCCTCGTCGTCTTCGGCGCCACTGGAGACCTCGCCAAACTGGAGACCTTCCCGGCGCTCGCCGGACTCGCGGGGCGGGGGCTGCTCGACGTGCCCGTGATCGGTGTGGCGAAGAGCGGCTGGGGACCGGACCAGTTCCGGGACTACGCGACCGCCTCCTTCCGCAACAACGGCATCGACCCGGCCGGTGCCCCGGCCGGCCGGGTACTCGACGCGCTGCGCTACATCGACGGCGACCTCACCGACCCGGCGACGTACGACACCCTGGCCCGGGAACTACGGGACTCCCGACGCCCACTGTTCTACCTGGAGGTCCCGCCGGCGCTGTTCGGCCGCATCACCCAGGGCATCGCGACCACCGGGCATGCCGAAGGGGCCCGCGTGATGATCGAGAAGCCCTTCGGGACGGACCTGCGCAGCGCCCGCGATCTCAACGCGACCGTCCACGAGGTGTTCCCCGAGGACTCGGTCTTCCGCGTGGACCACTGGCTCGGTCTGGAGCAGATCGAGAACCTCATGTTCGCCCGCTTCGCGAACTCCGTTCTCGAGCCACTGCTGAACCGCACCTACGTCGAGAGCATCCAGATCACCATGGCCGAGGCGTTCGGCGTGGACGACCGGGGCCGCTTCTACGACCGTACCGGAGCCGTCCGGGACGTACTGCAGAACCATCTGCTGCAGGTGCTCGCCACGGTGACCGCGGACCCGCCGGCGGGGCCGGGCCTCGCCGACTGGCAGGACTCCCGGGCCCATGTCGTCAAGGCCCTCCGGCCGCTCGACCCGCACGACACCGTGTTCGGCCAGTACGACGGGTACGACGACGTCGAGGGCGTGGCCGCGGGGTCCCGCACCGAGACGTTCGTGGCGGCGCGGTTCGCGGTGGACTCGTGGCGTTGGGCCGGGGTCCCCGTGTACATCCGGGCGGGGAAGAAGCTGCCGGTGACGGCCACCGAGATCCTGGTGACGTTCCGGCGCCCGCCGTGCGACACGTTCGGTCTGGGCCTCGCCCTCGATTCCAACCACCTGCGCGTCCGGTTGCGGCCCGACACGGCCATGTCATGGGCCATGGTGGGCAAGAAGCCGGGCCCGGGCGCCCGGCCGCAGATCGACGCGCTCACCTTCCACGAGAGCGCCGGCCGGGACATGCGCCCGTACGACCGGCTCATCGGCGCGGCGATGGAGGGGCAACGCTGGTTGTTCGCCCGGCAGGACACCGTCGAGGCCGCGTGGAGCGTCGTGGACCCGGTGCTCGGCGGCACGGACGGAGCCCCGCATCCGTACGAGCAGTCCACATGGGGCCCGAAGGAGGCCGAGACGGTGCTGCGGCCCGGTGAGCGCTGGCACGACCCCCGGCCGCCCGGGACCGGCCCGTCCCGGGCGGCGTGAGCGCGCTGGGCGTCGCACGGCCCTGGGTCACTGCCGTTCCCGGGGCGGCCCGAGGTCAGGCGTCGGCCGGCAGGGCGTAGACGCGGCGGACGCTGGTGCCCAGGCGGGAGATGTCGGCGCCGTAGACGTGGAGCGATATCGCGGTCGCCGAACCCGCGTTCCGTACGCGATGGATGTCCCCGGGCGGCGCGAAACCGCAGACTTCGCCCTGCCGGGCCACCGCGTCCGCGGTGGCGACGAGCCGTGCCGTCGAGCCGGGCCCCTCGGCGGGCACCAGCCGGTAGCGCCGCTCGTGTTCCTCGCCCCGGTGCACACCGGTGGTGCACCAGGCCACATGGTCGTGCACCTCGGTGCCCTGCCCCGGCAGCCAGACGAGGGCGACGAGGGAGAAGCTGCCGTCGTGTTCGGCGTGCAGCAGGTGTTGCCGGTAGCGCTCGGGATCGCTCTCGCGCTGCTCGGGGGTGAGCAGGTCGTCCGCTCCCAGGTGCGGCGCGAGGCGCTCGGCGACGAGGTGCGCCGTCAGGTCCTGCGGCAGCCCGCGCCCGACCGCCTCGCGTACGTCGTCGATCAGCGCGTCGAGGCGGGCGGTGGTCCGGGCCGCGGTGAAGGCGGTGGGTGGTGTGGTCATGCGGGCAGCGTCCGGCCGCGCGCGGCCCCACGTCCAACGACGATCTCCTGGGTTCTCCCAAGCGGCGCTTATGGGTGGCGCGTGGCGCGCTCAGCAGCCGACCTTGTTGGACGCGACCGTCCGCAGTTCCTCCAGGACGAGCGAGGTGGCCGGAACCCGCAGGTGCTCCCGCAGCACGTACGCGAAGATCTTGCGGCGCGAGAACGGCTGGAGCGGCCGGCCTGCGACCTTCTCGTGGCGCATGAAGTTCAGGACGAGAGCGGGGATCATCGCCACCCCGAGCCCTTCCGCGACGAGGCTCTGCACGGCCAGGTTGTCGTCGGTCATGAAGGCGATGTCGGGCACGAAGCCCACTTCGGCGCACTCGTGCAGCAGGTTGGCACGGCAGCGCGGGCACCCGGCGATCCACCGCTCCCCCGCGAGATCGGCGAGGCGCACCATGCGCCGCCGCGCCAGGGTGTGGGCGCGCGGCAGCAGCACGGTCAACTGGTCCTCCAGCAGCGGGATCTCGACCAGTTCGGCGGGCACGTGCTGGCGCAGTCCGGGGTAGGTGAAGGCGAGGGAGACGTCGCACTCGCCGCGCGCCAGCCGCCGCAGCGACTCGGGCGGCTCGTCCTCCAGCAGGTCGACGCGGATGCCCGGGTGGGAGGCGGCCAGCCGGGCGAGGGTCTCGGGCACGAGGGTGGAGTTGGCGCTGGGAAACGCGCAGAGCCGGACCCGGCCGGAGCGCAGCCGGGTCAGGGCGTTCATCTGCTCCTGCGCGGCGGACATGGAGTCCAGGATGCTGCTCGCGTGCCGCGACAGCGCCTCTCCGGCCTCGGTGAGCCGCATGCCGCGCCCGACCCGTACGAACAGCGCGCAGCCGACGTCCCGTTCGAGGGCCTTCATCTGCTGGGTGACGGCGGGCTGGGTGTAGCCGAGAACGCGGGCGGCGGCCGAGTACGAGCCGGTCCTGACGACTTCGTGGAACGTCCTGATGTGCCGAGAATCGAACACCGGCGCATCATAGGCGAGTGCGCACCATAAGAGATTTTTGGGTGCGAGATCCGGCGGCGGCGGGCCGGCAAGCAGTTCATGGTCACCGCTGGCCGCTGAGGTTTTCTCAGCGAGATGATCTTTGTGGGGCCGGGGCGATCGGCGGCGGCGCTGGCGGCCCTGGTATGGCACCGGGCCGCGGACAGACATGAAGCCCCTCGTAGGACAGGTCTCTCTCACAAGATCGTCCGCTGAACCAGAGGCTTCACGTTGGTCACCTATGTTGCCACGCTCGACGTCCCGCGCCACGTCGTCGAGTTCCTCGCCAGGCTGCCGGCCGCCCACCGACGGCGGATCGGTACCCCGAGGAGGCCTCGGGCCCTGGGCCCGTTCCGGCAGGCGGTGCTGGTGCTGCGCTGGTTCCGTGAACGCGGCTGCGTGCACTGCCTGGCCCGCGACGCGGGCGTCTCCCAGGCCACCGGCTACCGCTACCTCCACGAGGGCATCAAGGTCCTCGCCAACCAAGCCCCGGACCTGCACGAAGTTTGGGTCGCTGCCAGCGCGAAGGCATGACGCACCTGATCCTGGACGGCACGCTCCGCCGGGGAGCTGCCGTGGACGTTCACCTACGGCAAGGTGGGCAACGCCGCCACTGTGGGTGACGGCATGCTGCTCAAGGTGTCCCGCTCCGGCCTTCAGCAGGGCACCAAGGACATCGAGTCCGGCACCGCGTCCACCTCGGTCGTGTACGACGTTCCGCTGACCGGCACGGCCGCCCCGTACACGATGGGTGCGGCTGACGTGAAGGCATGGGGTCAGTTGGATGCCCCGACCGACGCGACCGCCGCCTTCCCCGCAGACGTGGTGCCTGCCTCGCACGACGGAAACACCCTGACCGCATCCGCCTACACGCGCGCCACGATCTCGTACATGGGCGGTGCCAACGGCGGTCGGCGCGCTGCAGTTCGACGACGTCGGCGCCCGCTTGGGCGTAGTCCATGACGGTCATGTCGCCGGTCGCGATGGCCTTCATCTGGCCGAACGACACGGCGATGTCGCCGATGTCTTCCATCTCGCGGGCGTCGAAGTCCTTGCGGTCCATCTGCGCGATGAACCCGGCCTTGCGCTCCAGCGTGCCCAGCTTGAAGGCGTCGAACGTCTCCTCTGTGACGTAGGAGAGGATGCGGACGTCGTCCGCGGTGCCGGGGATCTCCGGCATGTTCAGGTTGCCCTGGCGCTCGATGCGGCCTTCGCGCTGCGCCATGTCGGCAGGCCGCCACGGGAAGTCCATGTGGTGCAGGGCGACGGCGCGCGTCTGGATGTTCGTGCCGGTGCCCATCTTCTCCGTGGAGCCGATGAGCACCGCGATCTTGCCGCTGCGGGCGTCCTCGAACAGCTTGGCCTTGGCCTTGTCCGTCTTCGCCTCGTGGATGAAGCGGACCTTGTTGGCCGGAACGCCCGCCTCGACGAGCTGTTCCTTCATGTACGCGTAGCCGTCCCACGCGTTCTTCGCGGTCGACCCGGGCGTGCCCGCGTCCATGAAGACGATCTGCAGGGAGCCGGGCAGCTTCTGCGGGGTGTGGTCCTTGTCGGAGACCGGGTAGATCCGGTCCTCGTTCTCCTCGTAGATTTCGGCGATCTTGTGGACGGCGGCGTCGATCTTGCCGCCCTCTTCGCCGTGGCCGCCGACGAGCCGCATGTCGATCGCCGCGCGGGAGGCCAGGCCGATGGCCTTGAGCACGCCGCCCTGCTTGTGGATCCATGGCTGGCTGGGCAGCGCGGTGACAAAGGCCTTCTGCTCGGCGGAGATCGGCACGGTGACGACCTCGCCGCGCTTGCCGTCCGCGCCAGCCCGCACCTTCGGGGTGGGCAGTTTGAGGTCGGCGGCGGTCTGCACATCGACCGCGAGCCGGTACATGCGCAGCAACTCGGCCGCGTTGTGGAAGCGCGAGAACCGGGCCTTCATCCGGAACCCGGACCCGTCGGGGGCCAGCTCCAGGTTCTGCACGATCTCGCCGAACGTGGCGGCCCAGGAGTCGAAGTCGTCGACGCCGGCGGCTTCCAGGACGTCCGGGCGCAGGAAGCGCTGCATCACGTACGCCTCGGTCACCGAGTTCGCGATCGGTGTGCCGGTGGCGAGGGTGACGACGCGGCCGCTGTCGTTCCGCTCGCGCAGGTACTCGATCTTCATGTGAAGGTCGGAGGCCCGTGCGGAGCCGGTGATGGCGGCGCCCTCGATGTGCGAGGCGGTGGCCAGGTTTTTGTAGCCGTGCGCCTCGTCGACCATCAGGTAGTCGATGCCGGTGTCCTCGAAGTGGACCGCGCCCTGGTCCTTCTTCGCCGCCAGCTTCTGCTTGAGCTTGGCTTCCTTGGCCTTGAGCGTGTCCTCCAGGCGCTTGAGGGTCAGCGACTTTCCCTCGCGGGCCTTGGCGCGCTTGATCTCGTCTTCGAGCTTGTCGAGCTCGCGACGCATGTACTTCTCTTGGGCCTTCGCGCGCATGGGGATCCGCTCGAAGGCGCCCTGCGTGAGGATGACGGTGTCCCAGTCGCCCGTGGCGGCCTTGGCGATGAACCGGCGGCGCTTTTTGCCGGTGAGGTCCGCGGAGGACGCCGTGAGCAGCTTGGCGTCGGGGTACAGCTCCAGGTACTCGCGCCGGAACTGGCCCAGCATGTGGTTCGGGACGACGATCGCGGGCTTGCGGGCCATGCCGGTGCGGCGCAGCTCCTGCGTACCGGCGACCATGGTTGCGGTCTTGCCGGCGCCGACGACGTGCGCGAGCAGCACCGACTTTTCGCTGACGATCCGGCGGATGGCCGCGTTCTGATGCGGGCGCATCTTCCACTCGGCGTTCGCGCCGGGCAGGGCCAGCGGGGAGTCGTCGAACTCCCGCATCACCAGGTTGTTGAACGTGTCGTTGTAGACCCGGGCCAGGCGCTTGGTGCGCTCGGGGTCCTCCCACACCCACTCGGAGAACCGCTCGGCCATCTCCTTGGCCTTGGCCTGCGCCTCGCTGGTGGCCTCGTCGTCGGTGACGGTGTACTTCTTGCCGCCGGACTCGACGGTGCGGGTGACGACGATGGTGCGCTGCTCCAGCAGCGCCTTGGCGATCTCCGGGGCGGACTTGAACTTGGTGCCCCAGTCGGAGGTGGCGGCGATGCCGCTGGTGGGGCCCTGGACCTCCCACATGGAGGCGCCGCCGCGCTCGGCGCGGACAGCCTTCGTGCCGAGGATGTGCTGGAGGAACGCCGTGACGTCCGTCTCCGGGATCCACGGGGCGCCCATCTTGACCTTGATCTCGGACGGGTCGAGATCACGGGGGATGACGTTCTTCAGGGCGGCGACGTTCGCCGCGAACTTCGGGTCGGCCTTGGCTGCGGCTTCGGCGCGCGCCAGCTTCTTCCGGACGTTGCCGGACAGGTACTCGCCGCGGGAGATGAGCCGGTTGGAGCCCGGCTCGTCGAACACCAGCGGGCCCAGCTCCTCGCGCAGCGCCAGCAGGTCAGTGCGGCCCAGCAGGCGGGCGATCGTCGGCAGGTGGAGCTCACCGCCGTCGAGCTCCAGGGAGAGGGCGATGGCCTGCTCGGGGCTGTCGGCCCGATCGGCGATCTCGCGGGGCGCGAGGACCCGCTGCCGGAAGATGTCGGCCTTCTTCGCCGACTTGGCGGAGTCGTCCCACTTGTCCAGGCCGAACACCACGGCGGACGCCGGGTCGTCCTCGAAGAGCTGCAGGGCGGCCGGCAGCTTCCACGCGTCGGGAACGTCCTTGAGGCCTTCGGCCTTCGCCCGGTCCTTCGCCTCCGGGGGGCTGAAGTAGCGGGTCTGGCCCGGCTTGTCGAGCGGGCCGTGTTGCTTGACGTAGGCGTCGTACGCCTCGTTCAGCTCCCGGCGCAGCGCCCGCATCTCGTCGGTCTCGCCCGTCTCGCGGGTGGCGCCTTCGAGGCGGAGCAGCCGGTTGGTGAGGTCGCGCAGGGCGACGAGCTTCCGCAGCTGCTCGCGCTGGGTGGGGTGAACGTCGAGCGGGATGACCGCGCCCTCTTCAACCTGCGTGAAGGAGCCGTCCGAGAGGATTTGGACGGCGCCTTCGTGCTTCTGCCCGGCGAGCTCCAGGCGCCGGTCGACGGCGTCGATCTCCGGCACGTACCGCATGCGGTTCGCCCGGCCGTACCCGTGCGAGGCGCTGCGGATGCGCTCCAGGCCCGCCTGCAGGGCGGGGCCGGCGTTCTTGTCGCCGATGACGGTCAGGTCGTGGTCGGAGAACTGACCGCGGCCCGTCGTGAGCTGCCCGAGGACCATCTCCGGGTGCCGCTGGAAGTAGTCGTTGACCGCGATCTCGTGGCCGTTGACGTTGGTCTTCGACGACCGCGTCCACGACATGTCGATGTCGTGGGTGTGCTCGTCGCCGAAGCGGCGGCGGAACACCAGCACGTCGGTGACGACGCCGGTCCCAGCCGCGTCCTGGTGCGCGCCGGCCGGGAGACGGACCGCGCCGACCAGGTCGGCCATGTACGACATCTCGCGGCGGGCCGTGTCGTCCTCGCCGTCCATGGTGAAGCGGCTCGTGACGACGGCGACCAGGCCGCCGGGCCGGACCTTGGCGAGGCTCTTGAGGATGAACGTGTCGTGGATCGAGTGCTTCAGGTCCGCGTTGACCTGCTCGTCGTACATCGGGAACCGGCCGAACGGCACGTTGCCGATGGCCAGATCGAAGAACGAGTTCGGCATGCGGACGTCGCCGAACGACTCGTTGATGATCCGGGCGTCCGGGTAGAGGAGTTGGGAGATCGCCGCGGTGGTCGGGTCCAGCTCGATGCCGGTCATCCGCGCCCCGTCGGGGGCGGAGCCGATGAAGTTGCCGCTGCCCGAACCGGGCTCCAGGACGTTGCCGCCGTTGAAGCCGAGTTCGCGGACCAGGTCCCACAGGGGCTGTACGAGCTCGTGGTCCGTGTAGTGGGCGTTGAGGGTGTTGGCCTTGGCGGCGGCCCACTCGTCGTCGTTCAGGAGCTCTCGTACGGCGGTCCGCTCCTGGGCGAACGACTCCCACTTCTTCAGGGCGCGCGCGTACTTGGCGGGGTCCGGGTTACCGTCGGCGTCCCGGAAGGCGCCGTCCGTAGGCTCCGGCTTGTCGGAGAGGACGATCGGCAGCGCGCCCCAGCCCGACCAGCGGGCGAGGATCTTCTGCTCGGCGGGCGTCGCCGGCCGGTCCTCGGCCTGAATCTGCCGGAGGGTCTTGATGGCCGCGACGTTCGCGCGGGCCCGGCCTTCTCACCCGACGGCGCCAAATCCTTCTGGGACGCCGGGCGGAAGGCCTGTGCGGCTACAGCCTGCCGTGATCCGGAAGCTCGGCGTTCTCCATCCCGGGCTCGGCCGGCAGGAAGATCCGCTCGTCCATCACGATCTCCCGGGCCTGCGCCCTCGCCTGCGTCCTGGCCGCCACCCGGTCCACGAACTTCTCGCTCGTCTGCTGCTTCAGGATCTGCTCCGCCCTGTCGGCGATCTCCTGATCCGCCAGAATCCCGAGCGTCGCGAAGAAGGTCTCCTTCTCCTCGTCCGTCCCCAGCTCCGCGTACGCCTTCGGCCGATACGTCCGCCAGTGCTTCTCGGCGATCCGCCCGAGCTTGTTCACTGCCACTGCTGTCGTCTCCCGTGGTGGTGGTGTCGGGGGCGGACTGATTATCCGTCCCGGGTGCGGCGGCAGGCTGCGCCGGGCGCTCCTTCTTGCTGTCACGGCGTTCCTTCAGCGTGGCGTCCAGGCGCTCGCCGTGCCGGGCCGCGCGGTCGCGGATCGCTTCCAGGACCGGGCGGGCTTTGCCGTACGGGTCGCGGCCCGGCTCGTCGTCGAGCGTGGCGAGGACGGCTCCCGCGGAGCGCTGCAGTTCGCGGCTGGCCTGGATGCGCTGGCGTATGCCGGTGGTGGCCGCGAGCCGGCGGAAGCTGGTGTTCAGGTCGGCGGTGAGCTGCCGGTCCTGCCCGTTGGACAGGTCCCGGGCCAGGCTGGTGCCGTTCCAATCGCTTTGCAGGGCGCCGATCTCGTCCCTGGCCTGCGTGTAGGTCTTGGTGCCGTCCTGCCCGTACGGCGCGTCCGCCTTGTCGTCGGCGTCGTCCGCCTCTGGCCCGCCCTGGGGAGCGTCCTGGTCGCGCTGCTCTTCGACGTCGTCCGTGGCCGGCGCCTCGGGCGCGTTCGGCTTGCCCTCCTGGCCGCCTTCGCGGTCGTGCTCGTCGATGAGGTCGGCGAGAGCCGCCTCACGAGTGCGGAACGACTGCTTGGCGCTGTAGCGGGTGCCGCGACCGAGCCGGTTCCACGTCCAGGCGCCATCGCTGCCCTGCAGGCTGGCGTCGCTGCTGTCGTCGCCGTCGATGGTGACCGGGTAGCGCCTGCCGTCGAACGGCTCGATCCGGGCGCGACGGGCGTTGTTCTCGCCGTACTTCAGACGGTCCCGGCGCTTCATCTCCCGCAGCGCGTCCTTGGCCCGGTCCTGTGCCGCGACCATGCGGTTCTGGTCGCTGAACCCGGCGTCGTGGAACTCCCGGTTCGCCTGGGCGAAGTAGTTCTCGAGCGCGGTGTCATCCAGCGACTGCAGGTCGGGGGCGGCGGACTCGGGGGCGTCGGCGGTGGGGGCTGCGGGCGTGCCCGGAACGGCGGGAGCCTGCGGAGCCGCGGGGGTGCGCAGGCGGTCTTCGTCGCGGCGAACCTCGATCTGGCGGCCCTCGTCGGCGAACCCGCGCACGAGGCCGTCGACGGCCAAAGCCCTCGTCACCGGGCGAGTGTTGGCGGTGGTGACGTAGGCCTTGGCTCCGTCAGACCACACGAAGCCGGCCCGGCGGAGCCGCTTGTGCATGCCGGGGTCGTCCCGGTCGACGCCGTGGACGACCGCGCGGCTCGGCGAGTACTGGATCCAGATCGGATCCTTCTGGTCGTCGGGCTGGCTGGCCAGCGTGTGCTGCCGTGCGGCGTTGACCGCGAAGTCGCTCTCCGTGCGGCCGCTGACGTGCCGGTCGCCGACGTCGCCGACGTACGCGGAGCGGCGGGTGTTGCGGTCGAACACCGACTGGCCGGTGGCGATGCGCTTGCCGTCCGGGCCGTACACGTTGGTGCCGTCTTCACCGCGGGCCATGCGGTAGCCGGGGAAGCTGGCGAGTTCGGTGGCACCGTCGGGGACGTCGTTCTCGTGGCGTCCAGGCTCGTGGCTGGTGCGGCCCGACGTGACCTCCCGCATCCGCTTCCCCGCGGGCGAGTCGAGGCGTGCGCCGATACCGTCGCTGTCCCAGTTGAACGGCTGCCCGCTGTCGTCGCGGTAGTCGCGGTACGCGTGGGCCCGCGCGATGGCATCGGGCTTGCCCTTGTCGGAGGCGAGGATCGCGATTGGCACGGAGGTGCCGGCGTGGAAGACCGTCCAGCGCTCCTTGCCCCTCACCTCCATGCGGCCGATGAGGAAGCCGTCGACGACCTGCGGGTCCATGACGAGGTCGGCGCGCTGCCGGGCGACGGCCTCGCGCTGCTGCCGTTCGTTGTGGGTCTCGCGGATGCGCGGCACGTCGGGGTTGTTGCGCCAGTGGTCGAGAACCTGCGCAACCGTGCTCAGGCGGTCGCCGTCGCCCTCCTGCTGGACGGGAGCTTCCGGCTGCTCGTTGTCGGCCGGCTCGCCCTGGCCGCCCTCGCCGTCCTGCTGCACGTCCTGGTCGTCGTCGCCGAGCTGCGGCTGCTGCGCTTCCGGCCGGGGCTGCACCTGGTCCTGGTGCTCGTTGTCCTCGCTGGCATCGTGTTCGCGGCCGCGGGTGATGGCGGCATCGATGCCGTCCCGGCCGTCGGCCATGCCCAGTCGGTCAGCGACGTGCGGGGCTTCCCAGTCGAAGGGGCGGCCGCGGTCGTCGCGGGCGTTCTCCAGCTCGTTGGCGAAGTACAGGGCGTCGGGCTTGGAGCGGAAACCGGCCTGGTGGGTCATGATCGTGCCCGACCCGACGTGGTACACGTCCCACTTGCCGTTGCCGTGCCGGGTGACCAGGAAGTTGCCGTTGGACGAGAGCTGCGATGTCCGGGCGAAGTCCATGCCGCGGGTGGCCGAGTAGGTGTCGATCCGGACCTGGGCCCGCTCCTGCTTGGAGGCGCCGCGCAGATGCACGCCGTTGTGGGTGCGCGGCGGCCGCTTCCACCGAGGGTCCTTGGTGCCCGACTCCAGGTGGTTGCGTGCCGCGACGACACTGGCGAACCGAGGGGCCTTCTTCGGCTCGTCCCCGTCCTTGGGCTCCTCGTCGTCGTCCTCGCCGATCGGATCGCCCGCGTCGTCCGTGTCGTGCGGGTCGTCCGAGGTGTCCGGGTCGCCGTTGTCGTCGCTGTTGACGCCGTCGCCGCGGCGGGGGTCGGCGTCGCGCCGTTCCTCCTCCGCCTGGACCTTCTCCTTGCTCTTGGTGGGAGCAGTGCCGTCCGGGCGGGCGACCATGGTCAGGCGCGACGTCTGGATGGGCCGCTGGTTGTTGCCGTCCAGGTCGGAGACCTGCACCTTGGTCTGCGACAGCGCTCGGACGACGCGGGCGAAGCCGCCGCCCCAGATGCGGGCGATGCCGCCCGTCTCGACGAACCGCCCCTTCGAGTCGCGGGGGTGGAGTTCTTCCCGCCAGGGTCGGCGGGCGCGCTTGGTCTCGAAGACAGAGGCGAGAGCGTTGATGATCCGGTTGGGCATGCCGCGGACCATGCACAGCGGTGGTGCTTAGCGTCGCGCCCTCACTGCCTTGGGAGACGTGTACTGGCCCGTCCCTGCTATTCGGCTGCGCGGGGGCCGGTTCGCTGCATAACGTCGATCACTATGACTTACGCATTTCGGCCGGACAAGCGAACCGCGAAGCGGGCACGCGCGATCACGCCGAACCTCATCCAGGCAGCCGCCGACGCGGTGAACGACGGCGTCGAGATACCCGTGGAGCACATCGAGGTGTTCCCGACCATGCTCGGGTGGTGGCGCTTCGCGAACCGCACCGCCGAGGGCATGCTTCTGCTCTTCGACAACGGGTTCTCGGTCGAAGCCATGCCCATGATGCGCAACCTCATCGGGCACGCCTACGCGATGCACTGGCTCCTGGACAACGGGACCGACGGCATGCGGGCGCTCCGTGCGTACACGGAGGAGAACCAGCGGAAGCTGGCGAACGACATGAACGACTTCTGGAAGTTGGCGGAGCCGGTGAATGCGGACGTGACTCCGGTGGTGTTCGCCGACGCGGCCGACGAGAAGCTACACAAGAAGCTCGTGGGCGAATTGGACAACTTCCAGAACCTGCTGATCGCGTACGGGACCCCGGCGATGTATCCGGTCTACCGGCACCACTCCTCGTACGCGCACACGACGGCGCATACGGCTTCCGCGTACATCTCCGAGCGGGATGGAAAGCTCGGCTACCACTCGACCGCCCAGCACGACACGGTCTCCGACGTGGTGTGGGTGCCTGTGGCGCTGATTCAGGCGGCGAAGGCCATCAGCCCCCTGATCAAGGGAGACCCGATGCGGAAGGTGGTGGAGAACGCGGTGCGGGATCTGGGGGTCCCGGACGACATGTTCACATTCCAGCGCGTCGCCAAGAAGAGCCGCGTCACATCGTCTCCGTGAGGATGTGAAGGGCGAACCAGCCGGAGAAGCCGAACCATCCCACCGCGAAGATGGCTCTGCCGACCCGGCTGGTGCGGGTGTGGAACAGGCGGCGGAAGTTCTCGGACAGGGTGTCTCCGTCGCGCCTGTTGGCCAGGGCGATGCCCTCGGCTACGGCGAACATGGCGGTCCAGGCGATCCAGAATGCGGCCCACATGGCGGGTTACTCCTTTGGTGCGATGCGGAGGACGGTGGCGGGGTACGTGTTCACTGCTCAACCCCTGTGGCTCGGTAGCGCAGACGGCAGCGGCAGTTGAGGGTCAGGGAGCGTGGGGCGAGTGGATCGCCGGGGAAGCGCACCGGCCAGCCCTCCATCTCAAAGGGCTGTTTCACGGGCAGCGTCAGTCCCTCGGCGGCGGCGTGGGCGGGCCGTACGCGGTCGTCCCGCCGTGTGTGCCAGGTGCGTTCGATGTTGGGGCTGGTGGCTGCTGCGACGGCGTCGACGGCGCCGTTCACCGTGGCGGTGGCGGCCGACTCGGCGATGGAGCCGATGACGTGTGTCGACTCCTCGCCCTGCAGCATCTCGGTGACGGCGCCGATCAGAGCCTCGAGTCCGGCGCCAGCCTGCTGGGCTTCGTCGAGCGTCAGTTCCAGGGCCCGGTGGAAGGCTCGCATCGTGTCAGCGGCGACGGTCGCCGCGGTGAGCACTGCGGCTCCGATACCGGCAGATGCTCCACCACTGACGGTGCTGCCGAGAGCGTCGGCGGCGTCCTTGGCGGCGGAGCCTGCGAGGCGGGCGAGGACGGGGGTGAGGGTTGTGATGACCTCGTCCTGCCACTTCTCGGCACCCACGACCTTGCCCATGTCCATGGGCCTGCTGCCGCCGCGGGTGTCGGTCGGCCCGTCGTCGAGCCAGTAGCGGGTGCCCTTGCGTGCCTTCGGGGAGCGCAGCCGAGCGGTGACCACCCCTTCCTGCCGGGCGAAGAGCGCGGTGAGCGCGGTCTCGACGGCAGTTCGCGCCTGGTCGAAGTCGTCGTCCCCGACGCTGAACTCGGTGACCAGCGAAAGTGCCTTGGCCTCCATACGTCGGGCCTCGTCGACGGCGGCCGCCGCTGGCCCTTCCGCAGGTATCGAGTCCGAGCCTGCGCGGGCCTCGTCGACGGCAGCCTGCGCAGCGCCCGGCTGGGCGTCCGACGTGATGGTGCGTGCCTCGTCGACTGCCGCGGCCGCCGGGCCCGAGCGTGCGCCGGGACCGAGCCCGGACGCCTCGCCGCGCGCTTCGGCCACGGCCTGCGCTGCTGCGCCCTCCACCGGCGGCTGTCCGGGCTGCTGCGGGGCGTTCGGGCCGGGCGCGGCTCCGGGGCCGGCGCCCTGGTCCGGGCCGCCAGAGATGCCGAGCGCCGCGGCGTCGCCGGGGACGAGTGGCACTGGGGCCTTCTGGGGGGAGATCCACAGGGCCCGCGTATGGGGGTTGGCGTACGGCGAGAAGCCTGCGAGCTTCCGGTATTCGTCGATGCTGATCAGCCCGGCGTTCCACTCCTCGCGGGCCTCGGCGCGGCGCTTTCTCCTGGGCAGTTCCAGCACTTCGACGGTCGAGGTGTCGTAGCGCAGCCGCATGTCATCGCCGGCGTCTTTCTCGAACGCGTTGGCGATGAGCTCCAGGTGGCCGAGCTCGGTGTGCAGCCAGAAGCCGAGCTCCTCCTGCTCGGCGTTGTCGAAGGTGCGCCCGGAGGCGTTGCCGGTGACGGACTCGGGCACGCCGAATGCGGCGAGGATCTCCAGCTTCGCGTTGGCGGAGGCGTGCTCGTAGTTCATGTCGCGCGGCTTGGCCGCGGTGTCGACGTAGTTCATGCCGCCGGGCCCGGCGGCAATCACCGACAGATGGCCGGCGAACTCGGACCCGGGCAGGAACCGGGACTCGAGACGATCCATCTCCTGCGGGTTGAGGGATGTGGCATCGACGGCGATCACACCGCCCGGCCGGGCGTCGTTCTTGATGAACGTCACGTTGTAGAGCCGCGACAGGTGGTCAAGGTCGACGCTGATGCCAGCCGCTTCCAGGGGGGTGACGCCGCTGAAGGGATCGGTCGGGTGGGGGTCGCGGATCCACAGCACCCGCTCGGGCGGGAATTCACGGATGACGCCTTCGCGGGTCGTGAACTCGAAGTGGGAGAGGTAGTCGCCCTTTGGGTCCGGGATGGGCAGGACCCGGTCCGGCGGGAGGAGGTCGAGTCTGGTCAGGGTGCCGGCCCGGCTGCGGGTCTTCTCGACGAACGCGCCGCGCTTGCTCAGCAGGATCTGCGCGGAGAGCCGCTTGCGGAACATCGGCCCCGTCTCCAACGGGTTCGCCTGCCCGTTGAGCAGCCGCAGGAGCGGATGGTCGGGAAATGTCTCCTCGAACTCGCCCTCTTCGGTCAGGCCGCGGCCCAGTTCGAGGGGGAGGCGGGAGGGGTGCTTGCCGATGGTGTCGACGGCCTTGAAGACCCAGACGACGCGTTCGTACCCCTCGGTGACGACGCGGTCCATGTCCCAGCCGTCCGCGCGGCCTTCGGTGCCCCAGATGTTGCCGGTGCCCGCGTACATCGTCGACGTGTACGCGCCTCCGGACCAGGAGATCGTCTTCGTCTCCGTCTCGGCGGGCTGGGGGCCGCCGGACAGTAGGGAGCGCAGGGCGGGAAGGAAGCGGCGGCCGGCTTGTCCTTGGGTGTCGTGTTCACCCGGCGGAAGCTAGGAACGCCCCCTGGTTAACGTCGCGTGGTCGCCGATCTGGTCCTACATGTACGGGCGTGAGACACCGGCGACGTACGCCTTGAGCCCGTACCGGCTGTAGGTGCCGCCCTTGACGAGCTTCGCGCCCGGGGGCGGGGTCGGGGCAGGCTTGCGCTTCGCGCGCACGGACTGGTCGCCGCCGATGAGGTGCCGGTTGTCGACGAGTGCTTCGCAGTCGAACGCGGAGACCTCGGCGAAGGGGCGGCGGCAGTTCCTGCAGTAGGTATCCAACGCGTCGACGCGCTGCTCGACCTTGGTCTTGAAGGAGCCGCGGAAGTCCGCGACGCGGGCTACGGCCTCCTCGACAACGATCTCGGCTGCGACAACCCAGGTGTGCGGGTGCTTGGTCATGGTGGCGGAACGGGACGACGACTCGTCGGTCACGTGCAGGTCTCTCCCTGTGAATCCGGGCCCGCTCCAAGGCCGTGGTCACTGTGGAAGACGCGGCAGGGTCGTGTTCCGTTACGTCAACTCCCGGGCGCGGCAGGCTGCTGCGGGCCGGTCGTCGAATGCGTGTTGAAGGGATCGGTAACGCGGAGCGTAAGTTCGCGAAGCTGGCGGCCGGTGGTAGTGATGTCGTATCGGCGCGCGTTATTGAGAGCCGCCTTGGTCAGGGCCTTGCGCCGGTGGAAGTCCCGGCCCATCTCGTCTAGGGCCACGGCCAGCGAGCGTGGGTCGCCAGGAGTGTAGGGAACGCCAGCGCTCCCGAGAATTTCCCTCACACCGGGAAGATCGGAGTAGGCGACCGGGAGTCCGTGGGCTTGGGCCTCGATGAGGACGAGCCCGAAAGCCTCCAGACCTCTGGTCGTGAAGACGAAGGCGTCGAAGTTCGGCAGACGGCGCCATAGTTCGGCGCGGGGCAGGAACGGATCAAAACGGACTCGGTCCCGCAGCCCGAGTTCGAGAGCCCGCTGTTCCAGATGCTCCCGTAGGGGTCCGTTGCCGACCACGGTCAAGTGGTGCGGCTGATCGGTCAATGCGAGGGCTTCGACGGCGGTGATCGTGGATTTGTTGTCGTCCAGGCGACCGGCGTGCACCAGAGACAGGGGTCCGGTGCCAGTAGGCGGTTGATCGCGTACCCGGGCATCGCTCAAACGGATGCCCCACGGGATGACGGTGAGTCGATCGGTGAATCGGCGTCCGGTGAGACGGTCGATGCGGTCGGCGAGGGCGGAGGTCGGGGCGACGATTGCGGCGCTTGCGGCAGCAACTTCATTCATGGCCTCGCGTTCTGATGCGCTGCGCTCGGCCGCCATCACGTCGGGGCCGTGGGCGATGGTGATGATCGGGATGTTGCCGGCGGTTCGGGTGAAGGCCAGGCTGAGCGCGAACCCGAGGTACTGGGCGTGAATGGCGTTCGGCTGAATCTTCTCGATGAGCACACCGACCTCACGCGTCAACTCGTCAACGTACGGGTCGAAGTCGGGGCCGTGAGGGTGTTTCGTCGTGGAAAGGATGATCAGATGATCGAACGCGGCCGTCCAAGCCTGATCGACCGGTGCCCTGCCCAGGAAGGTCGTGTGGATATCAGGCATCGCGCCGTAGAGATCGTTGACGAGGATCATGCTCCCGGACGAAGGCACGGAGGTGCGGTTGATGCCGGTCACGATGTTCAGGAGTTTGGGCGTCATGCGGATATCCCATCAATGGATGCCCGTTGAGTTTGAATCGGAGATCGGGGTCTCAGGGCCACCTCGACTCGTGAGTCAGCGGTGGCGATCTGCCTCTCGCGCTGACGAGGTGGCGCCCACCACGACGCCAGGTGCGGCGTGAAGACGGCCGAGACCTCCTCGGCCGGATGCAAGTAGCCCTTACTGTCCTGATCTGCCGTCCATACTCTGACTGCCGACCTGGGGTAGACGGGATTTATCCCTATCTCTCCCTTGGGGAGGATTCCATTGAAGGGTGTGGGTATTCCCTCGCTGTTCCAGTAATCCCATACCTCAAGAGCCTTGGCTTTCTCGAAGCAGTGGTAGAGCTGCTGGTAGCGCGGCATGTACCGGATCTCGCGGAAGATCATCTGGCCGATCAGTCCGGGCGCGGCTACCCGGAGCGTGCTGAGATCAGTGCCCTGGAAGGTGACCGACGCCGCGTCCTGGGACGGGTGCAGCGCGGTCCGGGCGAACAGGTGGGACAGTCGTCGCCGGACGTACTCGGCGACTCCCGGGCCGAGAGCTGGTTCCATGCCTTCGATGAGCTGGACGAGCCGGTGGTAGCGCGGATTGAAACGGGCCAGGTCGAACAACTGGTCCATGCCGTCCACGGCGGCGAATGCGAGTCGTTTGTAGAGCCAGTTGTTCAGCTCTCCCGCCTGGGCATAGGTCTTGGTCTCCGGAGTAACGGAGTGGAGCATCAGATATTCGGACAGAACCTCGAAGTACAGGTAGCCGAGGAACGGCACGTGGGCCACGGCGTCGGACAACTGGTCGATGAACTCGGGTGCCGGAGTGGCATGGCCGGCGGCGTTGCGCAGGGCGACGTCGAGGAACACGGCCGCGGAACGCAGCCCGGTCAGCACGGCGTGGTCGAGCTGGTCGTTCTCGGCCAGGGTCAGGAAGCTCTGGTAGCGCTCGTAGGTACGCAGGTGGATGGCACCGAGATGAAGGTAGTCGACGCCCTTGGGCCGGATCGGGGCGTCCGGGATGACCTCGAAGACCATGGGCGTGGTGGAAGGCTTCGTCCGCATCAGGTAGGCGCCGAGGTTATGGGGGCGCAGTCCCTCACGCTGACTGACGAGAGGCGAGCAGTACAGGGCTCCGACCAGGCATCCGGTGGAGACGTGCAACTGCCGGCTGATGCGGATGGCGTCGATGTCCTTGGTGGTGTGCAGCAGGTACATCGGCTTTCCGCTGACGAGCGCTTCGGTCATCGCGTTGTTCTGTATCAGCCAGCCGTTGGGGGTTGAGCATTCCAGGTAGTGGCGCCAGTCACTCTCATTTTCGGCCATCGAGCCAGGAAGGCGACGCTGCACGGGCACGGTGAAGTCCGTGTGGGCGTGTTCCCATTCGTCGCGCAAGAGAACTCCCGAAGATGGAGGATCGGCCGCGGGCCCGGGGGAATTTCGAGAACCTAAAGAGTCTCGACATTCACTCCGGAAAGGCGGTTTCGGCAGTCGAGAACATAGGTTGCGCATTTCTCGATCATCGGGAGGTCAAATCGCGGGTGGTCCATGAGAAGAACCACTGCATCAGCGGCTGCTACCTCGTCCGGGGTCGCATCGACCCGGGGCACGTTCAGCTTGGTGTCGTCGCCGTCCGGGATGTTGGGTTCGGCGCCGCGGACCTCAGCGCCGAGGTCAATAAGAAGTTCGGCGACACGTGCGGAAGGGGAATTGCGAAGGTCGGTGGCGTTGTACTTGTAGGTCAGGCCGAGCAGCAGAATCCGAGATCCGCTGACGGGCATGCCGCGCTTGTCGAGTGCTTCCACGAGACGCCGGACGACGTAGTCGGGCATGTGCCGGTTCACGTCGGCGGCGAGTTCCGCGAACCGGAAAGGGACGCCAAGCTCCTGCTGGGCCTTCCACGAGAGGAACATCGGGTCAACCGGCAGGCAGTGCCCGCCGACCCCCGGCCCCGGGGTGAACCGCGTGAATCCGAAGGGCTTGGTCGCGGCGGCGTCGATCGCCTCCCAGATGTTCACGCCGAGGGAAGCGGCCAGCATCGCCATCTCGTTGACCATGGAGATGTTGACGAACCGGAAGGTGTTCTCGATCAGCTTGGCCAGCTCGGCGACCTTCGTCCCGGACACCGGTACCGTGGTCTGAAAGATGCCGTCGTAGAAACCCTTGATCGCATCGAGTGATTTGGCGTCGATTCCGGATACCAACTTCGGCGTCCCGTCGAACGACCATCGCTTGTTTCCGATCCGCTCGGGACTGAATCCGGCCAGGAAGTCCACCCCGCCCTTGAGGCCCGACACCTTTTCCAGGATCGGCAGCAGCAGCTCCTCGGTGGTGCCGGGATAGGTCGTGGACTCCAGGATCACCGTCGCGCCAGGGCGAAGGTGCTCGCCCAGCGTCCGGGCGCAGGCCTCGATGTAGGTCAGGTCGGGCACGCCGTCCCGCAGCGGGGTCGGCACGGTGATCACCGCGATGTCGAAGCCAGCCAGCGCGGCAGTGTCGGCGGTCGCGGAGTAGGCCCCGGAGTCCAGCACTGCGCGCAGCCGCGAGGAGTCCACGTCCCTCACGTAGGACTGGCCGGCGGCGAGCTGCTGGACGCGGTGCGGGTCCACGTCGTAGCCGACTACACGGTGCCCCACCTCGGCGGCGCGTACGGCCAGGGGAAGCCCTACGTAGCCCTGACCAGCGACAACTATCTGCATGGCAGCTCCTACTCGATTGCGGTGCTTGAATGGACCGTCGTTCTTGGTCTGGCAAGGAGAAGCGCTGTGCCCCTGGTGTCTGTCGTGATGCCCGTGTACAACTCGGCAGCCACCCTCGGCGCAGCCGTCCGATCGGTACTCACGCAGACCCACAGCGACCTGGAGCTGCTGGTCACCGACGACCAGTCCTCCGATGGCTCCATGGACCTGCTCCGCGAGTTCGCCGCGCAGGACGAGCGCGTCCTGCCGGAGTCGGCGCCCGAGCGGGGCGGTGCGGGCCGGGCCCGCAACCTGGCGATTCAGCGGGCCCGCGGGGACTACATCGCCTTTCTCGACAGCGACGACATGTGGCTTCCGGAGAAGACCGAGAAGCAGCTCGCCTTCGCTGCAGAGGGCACTGCGCCTTTGACGTTCACCTCGTACTTCAAGATGGACGCCGACTACGACGGCGAGAGCACCGACTGGGTCCCGAACGGGCGGGTGGTTCGTGCGCGGGAGCACGTGGACTACCGCGCGATGTTGCGCCGGGACTACATCGGCGCCTTGACGGCCATGTACGACCGCAAGGCCCTGGGCACGAGGCTGATGCCGGAGATGCGCAAGCGCCAGGACTACGCCCTCTGGCTGTCGATCATGCGGGACGGCGCGGACGCCCGGGGCCTGGCTGAGCCGCTCGCGGTGTACAGGGCCCACCAGGCGGGATCGCTCTCCTCCAACAAGCTGTCGCTCGTGCAATACAACTGGGCCCTGTACCGCCGGCACGAGCGCCTGTCGGTCCCGCGGGCGACGCGGGCGCTCGCCGGCGCTGTGTGGCAGTCGCTGTACAACTCGCGCATATAGGTCCGTGCGCGGGCGCGGGAAGCCATGTGCGCGACCGTCTCCGGGGGTGCCCGACCGGGCCCCGCCCCGTGGCCGTGCCAGGTGCTCGAGGGCTGGGCCCGGGGGCGGGACTCGGCAGGTCACCGGTTCCGTCGGTCGGCTACGCGGGCCGAGCCGTCGCCAGTCCTCGCGCGCAGGAACGACTGGAGGAGCAGCCGCCGGTCGGAGACCGGAACGGTCTCCTGACCGCTGTGGAGCGCCTCCCGGCCGTGCAGGAAGCGGCGCTGGTTCACGATGAGGTAGTCGCCGGGCTGGAGCATGAAGGAGACCTGACCCCGGACAAGCTCCTCAGCGAGTTTCCTGGCGGCGTCGGCGTGCGCCTGGCCGAGCTGGGACCGCTCCAGCATCTTGGCGGTGAACCGGACGAA
Organism: Streptomyces sp. 5K101; assembly: GCF_046506645.1. NCBI lineage: Bacteria > Bacillati > Actinomycetota > Actinomycetes > Kitasatosporales > Streptomycetaceae > Streptomyces > Streptomyces sp. 5K101. Next base: position 109,847 of record NZ_JBKFFO010000017.1, read on the forward strand.
CCCCTCGCCCGGCTCGGAGCCATCCAAGATCGGGAACGGCTTGTACTCCTCGCCCACGCCGAACAGGTCGAAGAAAGTCCCGTAGTGGTAGGCCGACTCGGCCAACAGGGCGCGGCTGTCCTCCGACAGCCGCGCCACCGCCGCGTGGGCGTCGGAGAGGATGCTGGGGCCGCCGCCGAGCGGGTCGGGGCGAACGCACAGGAGCGTGGTGTAGTCCGGGGGCAGGGTCCCGTTCACCAGGTCCATGTGGAACGCGTTGTACCCGATGCCGCTGGACTTGCCTGGGTCCTTGTCGACCTTGACCCCGATGTCCTTCCACAGGGGCCACCGCGGGAAGGGCGAGAAGGGGACCGCCACCTCGGCCGCGAAGCCCGTCACCAGCCGCAGGAACCGGTCGTCGTCGGTCCCCAGCGCCTTGACGAGGTTCCCCAGGCGCAGCACGGCGTATCCTCCGCCTTCCCCGGTCAGCGCGTGGCGCAGCGTCGCGGCGGTCTCCTCGAACCGCGGGGTGGCAGTCAGCTCGGTCCGGTACCGCTCCATGGTGGGCTGCGCCAGGAACGAACCGTCCAGTTCCCACGTCGGGAGAGGAAGGTCGATCAGAGCGGCTTCGAGTTCGCTCGGGATGTCGATGAACACGCGGAGCTTCCTTCTCTCTTGGGGTTTTCGGGGTGTCGCGAGCCGACGAGTTCCTTCGGTCGTACGTGTTCGAGGGGCCGGCATGAGCGTGCCGGTGGGCCGGGGAGGCTATCGGCGGGCGTTCTTCGTTCTCGTCGGCTCATCCGGGGCCGCCGGGCCGTAGCGGACGGCGCGCGAGACGTCTGGCGCCGGTGGAAAGCCGTCCGACGGTCCGATCCGTCACATCAGGACCGCCGGACGGCCGTCTAGGCGGCGGGCACAAGATCGTCCAGATTGACGACCTTGTAGTCCCGCAATTCGCGTAGCAGCTGGGAGGCCAGGAACATGCCTATCTGCGGATGGCTGTATGCGATGGGGGTGGTCACGCGGCGCTCCCAACCTGATGAGCGGGCCTTTGCGGGGCGATGATCTTGCCGTTGGGCAGCAGCTCGTCGAGGGCGACGGGCGTGCAGCCGTTGAGAGAGATGACGTCGCGGGCCGCGATGGTCCACGGCAACTGTGAGGATCCGAACGACAGGAAGGTCAGTTCCTCTCCCTTGCGGGCGGGAATCGGCGCGAGGGTGCGTGGGTCGTGGACGATGCCGGCGACGCCCCAGGGCAGCGGATTCTTCACCCACGCCGCTACGGCCCCGCGCCCCAGGTGCGGGCAGTCCCGAAGGGATTCGGCAGCGCACTCCTCATGCAGGGGAGGCACGGCCGTGATCTCTCCTTCAGCGATCGGCCGGTTCCGGCGCTCGCCCAGGAGGAACAGATGCCGGCCGTCCTTCCTGCCGAACGTGGACGTCCCGCACACCAGGCACAGCATGTGATGCATCGCCTGACGCTGCCGGAGCGCGTGCACCCGGGCGAGGCGCGGTTCTCCGGCTCCACGAACCGCCGGCATCCTGACCCACAGCACGCCGTTGCGGCGGTCCATGCTGGCAATCTCATCGGCATACGCGATCCCACCCCCGATGAGGTCGGGGCGCCGCACCAGAGGGACGGGGATTTGCGACTCGCGGGACCACGGCGCGATGAACGGCACCCGCACGCCTCTCCAGTCGTACTGGCGAGGCCGTGTCGCGCTCACGCGGCAGCCGCCCGCCGGGACGGGCCGATGAGGCGGCACGATCCGACCGTCGGGCAGGAGCTCGCCGGTGTCGTCGAAGTGCACGATGCCGTTGCACAGCAGCGACCACCCCTGCTCGTCGTGCCGGGCGACGACCGCCGCGGCGTCACCATCAGCCGCTTCGGCAGTAGGACAGGGGGGAGCGTGCCGACACATGAAGCTCTTCCTCTCGGGTGCGTGTACGGGGCGGAGGGGCCCTCTCCGGCGATCTACGAAGCCGTGGGGGAACAGCTGAGAACGGCCGGAGAGGGCGTCAGTGAGCGGCCGGGGGCCGCAGGGGCGTGCAGTCCGTAAAAATTCAGGCGCTGAGATTCGTCATCCCAGGTAACGGGCGGTCGGTCCCCCCACGCGACGCCCCACGAGGCGACGGGGGAGCACAGCCAGCCGACGCGCAGCGCGGGGAAGCCGTTGTACGACTTGAGGGCGTCCCGGACGGCCAGGGCGAGGGCCATGCTGTCGGTGGGGAAGCAGCCGCCCCGCCGAGTACCGCCAGCGGGTACGGCCAGGAACGGCATGCGGAACACCCGGATGGCGACGCTGCGCGACAACAGTTCCTCGTCGCCGAGTCGAGCCCGGAAGTAGTCGTAGTCGTAGGCCTCGCCGGGGGGAAGGACGGCGATGCTCGGGGTCTCCAGCCGACTCGCGGTGCTCATGCGGACTCCTCGTCGGGCAGGAGCAGCTCCAGAAGGCTCTCTGCCGTGAGGGCGAGTCGGCGAAGGAACGCGAGGGGGGTGACTCCCGCTGCGGGCTCTGCCTGGCGGAGCGTTCGGGCACGTTCGACGAGTGGGTCCCTCTCCTCAGCGGTGCCCGACTGACGTTCCAGCACGTGGTCGACGAGGATCATGAGGTTGCCGCGGAATCGCTCCGTGAGCTCCAGGACCTCGTCATCCCGAGGCATGGGCCCGCCGCCCAGGACCGCGTCCAGGTCGTCATACGCGGCGTCGACCGGGAGACCAGCCCGGAGCCGTTCCAAGAGCCGTTCGAGGTCTTCCCGCTGGTGCGGCGGCGTCCAGTCCCGCACGCCGCGCACCTTCTTACCGGTTCGGTCAGGAACCCGGGTCTCGAGCGTCGGGTGGCTAGCAGTGGGGCACATGGGGTGCCTTCCTTCGGGACCGGTGGGAGTGGCCATCACGCACACACCGTCACGGCGGGGTATGGCCGTACGTGGGCTACGAAGCTGAAGTGGTCGAGGAGCCAGTGCAGGGTCTTCTCGTACGGCTCGTCCGCGGGTGAGACCGCTGTACGGTCGATGGTCACGAGACCCTGGGCGAAGCCGCCGCGGAGGGTTCGGAGGGCCTTGGGCCACTCCTCGCGCGTCCAGGGGGGCGTGTCTGCGGCCTCGTCGACGAACCGGCCAACCACGTGCCAGCCGCGCTCGTGGGAGTACCTCTCCGCCAGCGTGAGGGCGGGCGCAGGGTCCTGTCCGGCCGGCGCCGTGGCGTACAGCACGACTTTGAAGGGGGCGCCGGGCTTTGTGATGGCCGTGTCCACCGCCGTACGGCGGAGTCGGCCGAGGCGGGCGTGCTGATTCGCCGGGATGCGAGGCTGCTCGGTGACGTCCCACCACGAGTCGTCGATGCCGCCTTCCAGCTCACCCGGCATCGGTATGACAGGAATGCTGTCAAGGAAGGCAGTGATCCGCTGCGCCAGGCTGAGCCGGCCCAAGTCGGCTCGGCTGAGAGCATGCGGGCTCTCGGAGACGAGTGCCTTACGGATCGTGGTCATGGACTCACCGTTTCGCGAGTCCGAATGCTCTGCCAGGGGAAATCAGAGGGGGAAAAATCTGTCAAGGGGGAAACTGGCGGGGGAAGTTGGGGCCATGATTGGTTTCCACCCGAGGACGAGGTCACACTCATGGCAACGGACGAGTTCGCTGAGCTGCTCCTCCGGCTCCGTAAGGACGCCGGGCGGACGCAGGAGGAGCAGGCAGCCGCGATCAACGCGGTCTCAGGCCGGGACACCATGACCCGGCGGGAGATCAACCGCTACGAACACGGCGAGAACATCCCGACGAACCACACGCTCGCGCATATCGCGGTGGCTTGCGGCTTATCCCCTGAAGACCTACAGCGGGAGGCCACAGCCGCCCGCGCCAGGCGCAGGAAGAGCGCCCGGCCTGAAGGGGAGGACCAGGACGACGTGAAACGCCGCACGCTGCTTGGAGGTGCCGTCGTTGGTGCAGCCGCCGCTACCGAGCCGTGGGAACGCCTCGCGCACGCCCTCAGCAGGGGAAAGGAGATCGACGCGAAATCAGCTGCCACCCTTGTCGATCGCGCCTCTGCCCTTCACGTAAGAGAGGGCCACCTGACCGCTCGGGAACTGCAGAGCGAAGTTGAGTCACACCTCGACGCGATCACGGCCGCGCTACCGCGATCTGGCCAGAACGAACGAGCATTGACGATCGCGGCCGGAGAAACCGCAGCCTTGGCCGGATGGGTGGCATGGGACCTAGGAGACCAAGCTCGGGCCCACGCCTACTACGAGGTCACCACGGACTGCGCGAAGGACACTGGCCACGCGCCCCTGCGGGCCCTAGCGCTGGCCTACGCGAGCTACGGGGCAGCTACTCCTGAAAAGGCTGCGGCGCTGCTGGCCCAAGCCGCCAAGGATGTGCGAGGCCCAGGCAACGCGGCCGCCGCCGCCTGGATCTACGGCAGGCTTGCGGAAGAGGCTGCGAGCGCCGGCGATGACAAAAACGCCCTCCGCGCCCTGGACCGGGCCCGCTTCGCCTACGACTTCGCCGATCACACCAACGAGCAGGCATGGGTGCGCTTCGTGACCCCCTACCGAATGGATTCCCTGGCGCTGTCCGTGTACGGACAGCTCGGGAGGCAGGAACTGGCCGAGACCGCGGACCAGGCAGTTAACAGACTGGGCAGGGAACTGCCAGACTCAGGCGTTGTGGTTCTTGGCGACCTGGCGACTGCGCTGCTGCGCGGAGGCGACGTGGACCAAGGCGTCTACGTGTCACGTCAGTTCGCCGCAGCGAGCGAGGCTCGCCCCACCACCATGGGGCGAGCACGCGCCCAAGCCGTCGCAGCGCAGCTTCCGGGCAGCGAGCGTGAACTCGCAAGGCATCTTCAGCAGTTCGCAGCGTGAGGGGTCACTCGCCGGACTGCGACGAGGACTCTTCGACGACCCACTTCAGATAGGCCTCGGAACCACCGGCCACCGGAAGAGTGATCCATTCAGGAACCTCGTAGCTGTGCTGCTGGGCAACCCAGGCCTCCAGCTCCGGAAGTCGGTCTGTGGTCGTCTTGTACGAGATCCGCCACTCCTGAGCGGTCTCGATGGCGCCCTTCCACCTGTACACCGCGGTGAACGGCTGGTCGATGTGGGCGCAGGCGGCCAACCGGCCCTCGACCGCACCGCGGGCGAGGGCCTTCGCCTGCTCCTCGTCATCGATGGTCGTCTGCGCAATCACGATCTCGCTGGCCATGCAACTGCCCTTCCAGGTCGGTGAAGTTCGACACTATCCAGCAGCCTTCGAGTTTTCGAAACGCGTGGTGGCGAGAGGGAAACGGGTTCAGGGGGTCCGCAGGGAGCGGAGCCGGTCAGCAATGCCATACGAGTCGAGTTGCAGGGCGCGGATGTCGGCGATCAGCTCGCGCCACACCTCGAACTTCGTGTCGACCCGCTCCCCATGCATCTCCAAGTAGGCGATGGCCAGGCCGTAGCCGAACAGCTCGTTTCTGGACGGGAGGGGGCGGAGGACCACGCACTCCTCCAGGAAGACCGCGGCTCGCCAGTACGCGTCAGGGTGGTGCTGGTCGTGGCGGGGTGGGTCGACCTTGTGGCGGGCGGACATGCCGACGAGGACGGAGAAGTCGTTGACGCTGAGGTCGTCCGGGAGGAGTTCCTCCTGTCGTTCCAGGATCCACCGATGGTCGACGAAGTACTCGGCTGGCACAGGTCAGGCCGCCCGCGGCGCGTGCTTGACCGTCGGGGCGCCGAACTCGGCGTCGAATGCGGCGAGGGTCGCCGGGTCGCTGGTCACGCGGCGGAAGGTCTGGGCACCCGTTGCCAGCGCGTGCTCGCGCTGCTTCTCCTCGGCTACCCGCGCGAGGTAGGTGTCCAGCGGGAGCCCAGCTTCGTCCGCGAGGGACTGCAGGGTCGCCCTGGTGGTGTCGTCGATCTCGATGCCAGCCATGTGTCGAGTATGCCGCGCCAGAGCATGCCAGGGCTACCTACTCACGAAATAGGCTCTGACCTGCTCTTTTGCGTCCCGGTGGCCGCGGCCTGGCCCTCGAAATCGCCCCAGAGCGGGACGGCGTCGAGCGGGTCGTCCCTGCTGGTGTCGATCGTGCCGTCGGGCCGGTTGTAGATGTCGTCGGCGAGGGTGGAGTCCGCGTGCCAGTCGCCGGCCGTGTTGCGCTCGGAGAGCGGGACCAGGGCTTCGGCCATGTCGGTGTTCGGGCCCGCGCGCAGGCTGTGGGAGGTGACCTTGAGGCCGTTGATCAGGGCGACGCCGGCGGCGGCCGCGCGCGCCTGCACCATCTCGTTGACGGCTCGGCCGGTGAGGAACAGGCCCCGCACGGTGGCGTTCTTTCGGCGCTTGAGGTTGCCCTTGGTGGTCAGGGCCCGGAAGAGCGGCTTGGTCGGCAGGTAGGCCGGTTCGCCGTCCGTGGGGTTCTGGTCGTGCTCGGTGGGCTCGCGCAGCTCGCGGAGATCGGCGAGCCAGGCCCGTACGCGGGCGACGATCCGCAGGTCGGCGCGGTCGCGGATGAAGCGCCACCGGCCCTTGCCATTGCGGCGCGTCTTGCTCTTCGCGGTCCACACCCACACGCCGTCGGTGTCCACCCGGACCTGCTTGACCAGCAGGTTCGTGACCTCGATGGAGCGGTAGAGCATCCCGTACTGCAGGACGAGCATGGCCGCGTCACGGCGCCCGATCCGGGTGGTCTCGTCGATTTTGGCGAGGACCTTGACGAGGTACTTCAGGGTGAGGCCGGCGGACTGTTCCTTCTCTCCTCCGGCCGGGATGTACTCCTCCAGCCGGTAGTCCTCGATCATCTCGCGGACGAGGGAGGCGTCCGGCCGCTCCCCCTTCGGGTACCAGGAGACGATCCGGGAGCAGTAGGCGAGCAGGCTGTCCGGGCTGTACTTGCTGCCGTCCGGCTTCCCCGTCTCCATGAGGTGGCCGAAGTACGCGGCGACGTTCGCCGTCGTGGTGGTGGGTTGGGCGATCCGGCGCTCCTTCACGCACCACTGCTCGAAGCGGGTGCGCGTGGAGTCTCGGTTGACCCGGGTGTTGCGGGCGCCGCGCTCGGTGATCCGCTTCTTCACGCTGGGCGGGACGTAGATGTCCTTGTTGGTGAAGGGCGGTTCCTCGTCGGCGCGCGGCGGCAACTCCCCATCGGTGAGGATCGTGTGGCGGGTGATGCGGTAGCGGGCCGGGGCGCCGGCCGGGGCTGCGGGCAAGAGTCGTTCGTCGTCGTCGACGATCTCAGCCTCGTAGACGATGCCATCAGGGTCGGTCGCTTGGGTCGCTGTCGTGGTCACCGTGGTCGCTCCTGAACGTCTTTCACCGCGATTCCTCCGTGGTAGAGGCGCTACGCCACTCGATGCACCGTCGGCACACACCACCGTCGTTCTCACCGGGAACGTAGCGGTCAGCGCAGCCGGAACATGTGGCCACTGCATTGAAGGCCTCACCGCAGCCGAAGCAGAGGGTCGCAAGGTCTCCGGGCGCGTCGGCGACGAGCGTGCAGCCGACCAGCAGACCCAGTTGATGACAGTTGGGGCAGACCTCCGAGACGTCATCAGGTTCCACGCCGTGAAGCAGGACGTAATAGATGAGGAGGTCTCCTGGGTCACGCCATGTGGTGTGGCAGAAGCGGCACGACAGCTTTACCCAGCCCTCACCGACGACCAAGGCCCACTCGCTGCAGTCGGGGCACTGCACGGTACGAGGCTTGTGGTCGTCCAGCTCGCTGGACAGGCGTTTGCGTCGCGTGTCGCTGAACGCCTGCATCCTCCGGACGCTTGAGCGAATGATGTAGAGCTGTTTGTCGAGCTCATCTGCTTCCGACTTGGGCAGAGCTGGCAGGAGGTGGTCGTGCACGAACGCGACCAGGAAGTCGAGGACTTGGGCGGCGCGTGCCTCGACGGCCCTGGCCTGTGTCTTGAGACCGTAGTGCTGGATCGCGTTCCGCCACTTGGACAGGATGGCCAGGCTCTTGGCCGACTTGTCGTCGACGGCTACGCCGGCGATGTCCTTCAGGCGGGCAAGGGCCGCAGCGGTGGTGCAGCTCTCAAAGTCGCCGACCTCGAATCTCTGGCGGGTGGCGAGTCCGGGGTCCTTGAAGACCAGGCTCCAGTGCTCCTGTTGCAGGCGGGCCTTGAGGAGGACTTCGGTGGCGGCCTGGAGATGCAGGACGGCGTACTTCAGGTTCCGAGGTGTGGGATGGCCCAGCTTAAAGCAGGCGCTGTTGAGGTAGTCGACGCCGTTCTGCACCGGCGGGAAGTCGAGATCGTGCGCAGGCGGCGCCGTAGTCTTCTGCGTCTCGTAGACGCGGGGGCCGGGCACGGCCCTTTCTTCGTTTCCTTTGCTAACGGTCAATGTTCGAACCCTTGCTGAAGCGGGGTTTCCTGACTAACCCTCAGTACCTCGTATTCTTCCACGAATAGGAGGTAAGAATGCACTAACCATGGACGTTAACCCGATCGGGGGTGTACGGGGCAGCCCGAAGCTCCCTGTGGCTCCCTGGCGGCCGAACCTGCCGACTCGCACCCGATCACACCAGGGGAGTCGCGAACGGCGCTCTCAGGGGCTTTTCTGGGGGGCACCCTTCGCGGCGTTTTGGTGATTTCTAGCCCGTTTGGCCTAGTTGTTCCTCGCGAAGGCGGGGGCGGGGAAGGGCGCTGCCAGGGAACGCCAGAGGGCGCACCGTCCCCGGCACGCTCTACTGATTCCCAATGTGGTTGTCAATGCCTGACTCGTGACTGGCTGTGGCCACCTCAGCCGAGGCTGACAGCGCGAAGGGGCGGGCTGCTCTCGAAGGGACGACCGTCGCGTAGGAGTGCCCAC
>NZ_JBKFFO010000018.1:0-105196 GCF_046506645.1 Streptomyces sp. 5K101
TAGGGAAACGCCCGGTTACATTCCGAACCCGGAAGCTAAGCCTTTCAGCGCCGATGGTACTGCAGGGGGGACCCTGTGGGAGAGTAGGACGCCGCCGAACAATCATTGTGGGAAAGCCCCGGAACACTGTTCCGGGGCTTTCCTGCGTTCCGGGGTCGCATAAGGTCGGCGACATGCCTTACGACCTCGTCATCTTCGACAACGACGGCGTACTCGTCGACAGCGAGCCCCTCTCCAACACCATCCTCGCCGGCTATCTCACCGAGCTCGGCCACCCCACCACGTACGAGGAGTCCCTGCGCGACTACATGGGCGCCGCCGTCCACCGCGTCCACGACCTCGTCCGGGAGCGGACCGGGCAGGTGCTGCCGACGGACTTCGACGCGACGCTGCATGCGCGCGTCTTCGCCGCCTTCGAGCGGGAGTTGACCGCCGTCGACGGCGTCACCGACGTGCTGGAGAAGCTCACCGCCGACGGTGTGCCGTACTGCGTCGCGTCCTCCGGGAGTCATGAGCGCATCCGCGTCGGACACCGCACCACGGGGCTCGACCGGTGGTTCCGCGACGACATCGTGTTCAGTGCCCAGGACGTGGGCCGGGGGAAGCCCGCGCCCGATCTCTTTCTGCACGCCGCCGCGCGCATGGGCGTGGCGCCCGAGCGGTGCGTCGTCGTCGAGGACAGCCGCCTGGGCGTGCAAGCGGCCCTGGCGGCCGGTATGGACGTGTACGGGTTCACCGCCATGACCCCCGCCGACAGGCTCGCCGGGGCCAAGGGGTACTTCGGTGCGATGGCGGAGTTGCCCGCATTGCTCGTGTGACGTCTTTCCCCACCGGTAGTTCCGGCCCGTACGCTGTGCCGCCATGACGGATGCGCGGTTGCGCCACGGGCGGGCCTCCTTGGCGTTCAGCTTCTTCTCCCAGGGCGTCGCGTTCGCTCTGCTCGTGACGCGCATCCCCGCCGTGCAGGACCGCTACGGGATATCCGACGGGCTGCTGCCGGTCTTTCTGGCGGCCGTGCCGGTCCTCGCCGGGGTGGGCAGCGTCCTGACCGGACGCGTAGTCCGCCGGGTCCCGGCCGGCACGGTGCTGCGCTGGTCCCAGCCGGTCGTGCTGCTGTCGCTGCTCGGCGTGGCGGCAGGCGACGAGATGGGGCAAGTGGCGCTCGCGCTCGGCGCGTTCGGGCTGGCCGTCGGAGCGCTCGACGCCGCGATGAACATGCTGGGCGTCAGCCTCCAGCGGGCGTACGGGCGGAGCATCATGCTCGGCTTCCACGCGGCGTACAGCCTCGGTGGCATCGCGGGCGCGTCGCTCGCCTGGGCCGGGGCGCACTTCGACCTCGCGCTGTTCGTGTCCTGTCTGCCGGTGGTCGCGCTCCTGCTACCGGCGGCGTTCGCCGCGAGCCGGTGGTACGTCGACGGCGAGCGGGCGCCGGAGGCCGGCCGTGCGGACGCGGCCCGGGGCGGGGTGGCGTACACGGCACTGCTGCCGCTGTGTCTGGTGATGACCTTCGCGTACATCGGGGACTCGACCGTCTCCAACTGGAGCGCCAAGTACCTCCAGGACGTACTGGGCAGCTCCGAGGAGCTGGCGACCGTGCCGTACAACGCGTACATGGTGACGACGCTGGTGGGCCGGGCGGTCGGGGACCTCGCGGTGCGGCGCTTGGGGGCCGTGGCCGTCGTCCGGGGCGGGGCGGTGCTGGCGGCGGCCGGGTTCGCGGTGGTCGCGGGGGCGCCCGGCGCGTGGGCCGGGATGCTCGGGTTCGCACTGCTGGGGTTCGGGCTGTGCGTGATCGTGCCGCAGACGTTCGCGGCGGCGGGCCGGCTGGCGCCGGGGGACAGCGATGCGGCGGTGGCGCGGCTCAACGTGTTCAACTACGCGGGCTTCCTGATCGGGTCGCCGTTGGTCGGGGCGCTGGGGGACGTGTGGAGCTACCGGGGCGCCATGCTGGTGCCGATGGTGCTGGTGCTGGCCACGTTGGCGTATGCCCGCTCGTTCGGCGCGGAGCCCGCCCGATACGGTGGCGGGCATGAGCGGCCGCGGGTTGTTGATGTGGGACGAGGCGGTAACGAAGTATGACTTCGGGCCCAGCCATCCGATGGATCCGGTGCGGCTCGCGCTGACCATGGGGTTGGTGCGGGCGTACGGGCTGGACCGGGCCGTGGACGTGGTGGCCGCCAAGCCCGCGGGGGACTCGACGCTCCGGCTCGTGCACCGCGAGGACTACGTGGCCGCGGTACGGGCGGCGTCCGAGGACCCGGCGGGCGCGGACCAGTCGTACGGGCTCGGTACGGTCGACGATCCCGCGTTCGCGGGGATGCACGAGGCGTCGGCGCTGATCGCCGGGCAGTCGGTCGGGGCCGCGGAGGCGGTGTGGCGCGGGAACGCCGCGCACGCCGTGAACTTCGCCGGCGGGCTGCACCACGCGATGCCGGGGGCCGCGTCCGGGTTCTGCATCTACAACGACGCGTCGCTGGCCATCGCCCGGCTGCTGGAGCTGGGCGCGGAGCGCGTCGCGTACGTGGACGTGGACGTGCACCACGGCGACGGGGTCCAGGCGGCCTTCTGGGACGACCCGCGCGTGCTGACGATCTCGCTGCACGAGCACCCGCGCACCCTGTTCCCGCAGACCGGCTGGCCGGAGGAGACGGGCGGCAGCGGGGCCGCCGAGGGCTCGGCGGTGAACGTGGCGCTGCCCGCCGGGACGGGCGACGAGGGATGGCTGCGCGCGTTCCACGCGGTGGTGCCCGAGCTGCTGGCCGGCTTCCGGCCGCAGGTGCTGGTGTCGCAGCACGGTGCGGACACCCACTTCGAGGACCCGCTCGCTCATCTGGCGGTGTCACTCGACGCGCAGCGTGCGGTGCAGGAGGCGTGTCACGAGCTCGCGCACGCGCACGCGGACGGGAAGTGGGTGGCGCTCGGCGGCGGGGGCTACGAGGTCGTGGACGTCGTTCCCCGGTCGTGGACGCACCTGGTGGGGATCGCCGCGCACCAGCCGGTGGACCCGGAGTCAGTGATCCCCTCGACGTGGCGCGACGAGGTGTACGCGCGGACGCGGCAGTTGGGGCCGGCGCGGATGACGGACGGCCGGTGGCCGGTGCGCCTGCGGGCCTGGGAGGACGGGTACGACCCGGCGGACCGGCTCGACCAGTCGATCCTGGCGACCCGTCGGTCCGTGTTCCCGCTGCACGGGCTGCTGGCGTAGCGGCGGGCGCCGTACGGGCGATTACGCCAACTGTGCGGAGCACACGCGTTTCGGGCCTGCGGCGGGGCCCGGTGCGTCAGCATCGGAAGGGTGTTGAGCACCGGAACGCTGCGGGTGCAGCTGCGGGCGCATCTTGTGGCGTCGGGGTTGGCGGGGGACGTGGCGACCTCGCGTGAGGCGAGCCTGCGCAGTTATCGCGCGTTCGCCGCGCGGGACCCCCGGGTGACGCTCGGGCTCGATCCTCTGTGGTCGTGGAGCGAGCGGGACCTGATCGCGCTGATGGCCGGCAGATGCGGGGTGTCGGCCGATCCGGCGTGCGTGACCGGCGGCGACGTCATCGACCCGGAGCTGACGCTCTGTGCACTGGACGCGTTCGCCGCGCGGTTGGGGGACGCGGTACGGCGGCGGGCTCCCGTGCTGTTCGGAACGGGGCATCCGCACCGGCTGCTGGGGTTCTACGCCGACCTGGCAGACGCGGTGTCGGCGGCGGGGTGTTCCGTCCTCACCCCCGCGCAGGGGCGATGTGTCGACATAACGACCCGGTTCGGCGTACGCACGCACCGGCTCGTGTACGTACGGGGGGTGGCCTCGCTGCACGAGGAGGGGGCACGCGGGCCGGGGGCGCACAGCCATTCCCCTCTGCCCGTCAGGGTCGCGCTCCAGGTCGCCGCGGAGGCGGGCGGCCCGCTGCCCGAGCTCGTCGTCGGGGACCACGGCTGGGTCTGCGGAGCAGGTCAGCTGGGGATCGAGGCCATCGGCCTTGGGGACACGGACGACCCCGCGCTGTTCGTGGGTGAGGCGGAGGGGCGGGTGTCGGTCGCGGTTCCGCTTGATGACGCCGTTCGGCCGGAGCACTACCGCCCTCTGACGCGCTATGTACTCAATCGGGCGCGTCTGTCACAGTAGGCGGGCTATTGCAGCTCCTCTTCCCCACTCGCATCACCCGCCCCTAGTCTGGGCAGTGAGCGCACAGCGACGAAGAGTCACCGGAGGGGAAGCCGGTGCGCGTCGGGTGCGGAAGGTACAGGTGGGTCATGGCTGCTGGCAGCGAGAGGCCTCTCAACGAGGTCAAGTTCCTTACCGTGGCGGAGGTTGCCTCGGTGATGAGGGTGTCGAAGATGACCGTGTACCGCTTGGTGCACAGCGGTCATCTGCCGGCGATCCGGGTGGGGAGGTCCTTCCGGGTACCGGAGCAGGCGGTGCACGAGTATCTCCGCGAATCCTTCGTGGGGGTGGAATCCGCGTGACGGAGAGCGGGACGGTCGCCCTCGGATTACAAGCTCAGCTGCTCTGCGGGTAGGCTAGGCCGACGTAGGTCGTGTGGGCCCAGACGCCCCGCACCGAGTGAAGAGAAGTGAGCGAGGGTAGTCGTGGGCTCTGTTATCAAGAAGCGGCGCAAGCGGATGGCTAAGAAGAAGCACCGCAAGCTGCTCAAGCGCACCCGCGTTCAGCGTCGCAACAAGAAGTAAGCGGCAGCTGTTCGTGTTTCTCGGCCCTTCCACCAGCCCGGTGGAGGGGCCGAGGTGCGTTGTGGGGCCGTTGTGGAGGAGAAGTGGGGGCGTGAGAAGGAACCTGGTGGCGAAAGTGCGCCGTGCGGTCATCACAGCGCAACACCGACGCGCTACGGTGACGCCAGGACCTGGACCTAGGGGAAGGCGCTGATCTTGGGCAAGGTCGTGCTCGTCACCGGTGTGGCCCGGCAGCTCGGCGGCCGTCTCGTGCGGCGCATCCAGCGTGATCCCGAGGTGGACCGCGTGATCGGAGTCGACGCGGTGGGGCCCGGACATCATCTGGGCGGGGCCGAATTCGTCCGCGCCGACATCCGCCAGCCCACCATCGCGCGCGTTCTGGCCGAGCACGCCGTCGACACGGTCGTGCACATGGACGTGACGGGTACGCCGCTCGGCGCCGGCGGCCGCGCGGCCGTCAAGGAGACCAACGTCATCGGCACCATGCAGCTGCTCGGCGCCTGCCAGAAGTCGCCGACGGTCAAGCGGCTGGTGGTGAAGTCCAGTACGAGTGTGTACGGCTCCGCTCCGCGCGACCCGGCCGTCTTCACGGAGACCACCCCGCCCAAGTCGCTGCCGAGCGGCGGCTTCGCGAAGGACGCCGTGGAGGTCGAGGGATACGTGCGCGGGTTCGCCCGGCGCCGCCCCGACGTGGCCGTGTGCGTGCTGCGGTTCGCGAACATCCTCGGCCCGTGCGCCGACTCGCCGCTCGCCGAGTTCTTCTCCCTGCCGGTCATGCCGACCGTCTTCGGCTACGACCCGCGTCTGCAGTTCGTCCACGAGGACGACGTCATCGACGTGCTGCGGATCGCGCTGCACGAACCGCGCCGGGGGACGCTGAACAGCGGCACGTTCAACATCGCGGGCGACGGTGTGCTGACGTTGTCCCAGTGCTCCCGGCGGCTGGGGCGGCCGACGATGCCGGTGCTGCTGCCCGCCGTCACCTGGGTCGGCTCCGCGCTGCGCACGATCGGCATCACGGACTTCTCGCCGGAGCAGATCCGGCTGCTCACCCATGGCCGGGTGGTCAGCACGGTCCAGATGCGCGAGACACTGGGATTCCGTCCGCGGTTCACGACCGCCGGGACGTTCGCGGATTTCGCGCGCAGCCGGGCTCCGGGGCTGCTGCCCCCCCAGTCCGTGGCGAGGGCGGTGGACCGGGTCGCGGCGGCGCTGCCCGTCGGTCGCGGTGCGGGGCCCGCCGTGGAGACGACGACCGGTGAGACGACGCGCGGCGATACGACGCACAGCGCCGGATGAGCCCTGAGGGGCCCGGATAAGGAGCGCAGCCAACGATGGCGGACGCCAAGGTCATTCCGTTCGACGACGACCGTTCGCGCGGTGGTGCGCAGCGACCGCCGCGGCGGCGCCCGGGCGGGTCCGCGCGCCGCAAGGCCGACCCGGCCGCGGCGGGCGACTCCGTGGTGCGCGAGGCGCCGGATCCGGTGGTGCGGGAGACGGCGGTGCCGCAGGCCGCCGTACGGGACGCCGCCGTGAGCACGCTGCCGGAGCGGGCCCTCATGGCGGCAGCCCGCGACACGGCCGCCGGGGAGCCGGCGCCGGGGGGCGGTGGGGCCTGGGACCGGCGGATCGCGGGCGGTCTGGCGTTCCTGCGCCGGCGGCTGACCGGTGACTACGAGGTCGACGAGTTCGGGTACGACGCCGAGCTGACCGACCACGTCCTGATGTCGCTGCTGCGGCCGCTCGCCGACAAGTACTTCCGTGTCGAGGTGAAGGGCATCGAGAACATCCCGTCGGACGGCGGCGCCCTGGTGGTGGCCAACCACTCGGGCACGCTGCCGCTGGACGGGCTGATGCTTCAGGTCGCCGTCCACGACCACCACCCGGTCGGCCGCCACCTGCGGCTGCTCGCGGCCGACCTGGTGTTCATGCTGCCCGTGGTGAACGAGCTGGCGCGCAAGGCCGGGCACACGCTCGCGTGCACGGAGGACGCGGAGCGGCTTCTCCGGAGCGGCGAGGTCGTCGGGGTGATGCCGGAGGGCTTCAAGGGCATCGGGAAGCCGTTCAGCGAGCGGTACAAGCTCCAGAGGTTCGGGCGTGGCGGCTTCGTGTCGACCGCGCTGCGGGCCGGCGTGCCGATCGTGCCGTGCTCGATCGTCGGCGCCGAGGAGATCTACCCCATGATCGGCAACGCGAAGACGCTGGCGCGGCTGCTGGGCTTCCCGTACTTCCCGATCACCCCGACCTTCCCGTGGCTGGGGCCGTTGGGGGCGGTGCCGCTGCCGACGAAGTGGACGATCCAGTTCGGCGAGCCGATCGCGACGGACGGGTATCCGCCGGAGGCGGCGGAGGACCCGATGCTGATGTTCAACCTGACCGACCAGGTGCGCGAGCAGATCCAGCACACGCTGTACAAGCTGCTGGTGCAGCGCCGCTCGGTCTTCTTCTGAGCCGTCTGGATCGAAGCCCGTGCACGAGTGAGGGGCGCCCCCGCCGGGGGCGCCCCTCACCCGCGTGTCCTGCCTGTCGGTCCTACTCGGCCTCGCCGCCGAAGCCGAGGCCAGGGAGGAGGCCCGGCAGCAGGGGCGGGATGGTGACGTCCGGATCGGCCGGCTCCCCGTCGTCGGACAGGGACGGGCCGGTGCCCTGCGCCGGCGCGTCGAACACGCCGCCGGTGTTTCCGCCGAGCAGTCCCTCCTGCGCCGGGGAGCTGGAGCCGGACGGGCGGGGGCTGCTGTCCTCCCCCGTTTCACCGCCGACCGCGTCGGGCGCGGACGGCGTGCTGCCGCCCGGCCCGGTGGCGTGCCCGCCGTACCCCGGGGAGTCCGGGCTCTGCGAGCCGAGGCCGTCGGTCTCGGGGGCGCGCGGCAGCAGAGTCTCGAGCGGGCCGACCTGTTGGTCTATGGCGTCGAACGCCGAGCTGACGTCTTCGCCGACGTCGGTGAGCTGGGCGGGCAGCCGGTCGCGCAGTCCGTTCCACGTGTCCCGGTGGGAGCGGGAGAAGGTGTTGAGCGTGGCGATGGGAGCGAGCGAGCCGTCGCGCGCGTAGGCGGCGCTGAGCAGCCGGTGGCCCTCGGTGACGTCGTGCCGCATGCCGGTGAGCGTGCGGCGGACTTCGACGAGCGATTCGTGGTCCAGGTGACCGGAGCGGCCACGCTCCATGAGGCGGCGCGCCTCGCTCAGGCGTGTGGACGCCTGGTCGAGGTAGAGCTCGCCGCGGTCGGAGTCGTCGTCCGCCATGCCGCGCTTGAGGTCCTCCATGCCGCGCTTCAGACCGTACAGCGAGTCACCGGGCAGGGCGTCGGAACTGGCAGCGGCCACCCCGCCGAAGGCGCCAGCGGCCACACCGACGGTCAGGCCGCCGGCCGCGAATCCTTTGGACCAGCGGGAGCGCGGCCGCAACTTCCGCAGCGGGGAGGCGCGGTGGGCGCCGCGGCCGCGGGTCCGCTGCTCCGGCACCGCGGGGCCGGCGGATGCGCCTGCCCGCGCCGTGCCTTCGTGCAGCATCGCTTCCATGGCGGCCACGAGCTGTGCCCGCTGCACCACCTTGACCTCGGGATCCAGCTCCGGCTTCGGCAGCTCGCCGAGACCGTGAGCCAGCCTCAACAGCCTTTCGTGCTCGGCCGATTCGACCGACTCCGCCTGCTGATCGGCCGCCTGCTCTTCCAAGGCCTGGGCGAAGGCGCTCGCCCGCCGGTGCGCCGAAACGTTCGCAATCACTGGCGGCACCTCCTCTCGTCATGACGATCGACTCCCCTGGGCGTCTGGAAGGTTGCACGCCTTGAGCACATCCACACGAAAGAGTGAGTGTCTGCGGGCATGGCGTGTCCACAGGGAGCCTGCATCCCGCACAACGAGCGGCGCGGCACTTGGGTTACGCGCGACAGATGATCGGACCAGTGCGTCATCGAGGTATCACCGACGGTGAGTTGGGAACGGGGGTCGGTGGGGGCGTACTCGGTGGGGCGGTCGTACGTGTGGCGGGGTCAGCGCGCGTCGTCGGGGAGCAGCCGGGCGAGGGTGCGGACCGCCCGGTACTGCAGGGTCTTGATCGCGCCCTCGTTCTTGCCCATGGCCCTGGCGGTCTCGGCGACGGACAGGCCCTGCAGGAAGCGGAGGGTGACGCACTCCTGCTGCTGGGGGTTGAGCTTGCGCACGGCGGTGAGCAGTGCGGCGTTCGACAGGGACTCCAGGACCGATTCCTCGGGGCTGCGCTCGACCTCGTTGGCGTCGAGCATCTCGCCGGTGGTCACCTCCAGGCGGAAGCGGCTCGACTTGAAGTGGTCGGCGACCAGGTTGCGGGCGATCGTCACGAGCCAGGCGCCGAAGTCGCGCCCCTGCCAGGTGAAGGTGGAGATCCTGCGCAGCGCCCGCAGGAACGTCTCGCTGGTCAGGTCCTCGGCGGTCGCCTTGCCGCCGACGCGGTAGTAGATGTAGCGGTAGACGGTGTCGCTGTACTGGTCGTAGAGCCGGCCGAAGGCCTCGGCCTCGCCCGCTTGGGCGCGCTCGACGAGCTCCATCATGCGGGCGCTGTCGCTGTCGGCGGTGGGCCGGCGGGCGGTGGCCGCGCCGGAGCCGCCGCGTCCGCCCCGTCTGCCGACGGCCGTCCGCCCGTCGCCCTGGCGTCGCCCGTCATCGACGGCGCTGCGGGCCGGCCCCGTCTGCATGCCGTTCGGGATGCCGGCGGCCAGGGCATAGCAGGGGGCGGCCGGGCCGCTGACGGCGAGGCCGGGCGTGGCGAGTGCGGGGACGGCGTACGCGGTGGGGACAAAGCCGCGCAGATGGTCGAGGACCGCTGCGCGCAGCGTAGCCAGGCCCGAGGCGTCAACCCCGACGTGTGGGTACACGGGACTCCCAGAGGCAGAGCTTCCATCACGTGCAGTGCGGGACCGTTCACCCGTCGTGATGACCGATGGGGTCCGTCATGCGTCTGAGGAGAATAACGCTTCGTACAGGCAGCGCTACACCGAGTTGCTCAAATCGCCGTTTCCGTCGCTTCTGTTGCGAGTTGACGACTGATCATGTGGCACATCGTGTGCATTTATTGATCGGAAGACTTCGTGATGTGTCGGGTCGCGGGGCGAGTTGTGGTCGGGGCGGGGGATCGGGACTGGCCGGGGGTGTGCGGCGGAATGCGTGCCGACACGCGGGGGCGCGCGGTGCCTGTCGGTGGCGCCGCGCCCGGGTTCCTCGCGGCCTGGTGCGGCGGTCTTGCGGGGCTCTGCCCCGGGCCCCGCGCCTCAAACGCCGGCGGGGCTGGATTTGGCCCTGCGCCTTGGGCGTCGGCCGGGCTGGATGTCGGCTTGCGGGCCGGTGGTAGCCGGGTGGCTGGGGCGGGCGGGCCTGGTGTGTGCGGCGGTCTTGCGGGGCTCTGCCCCGGGCCCCGCGCCTCAAACGCCGGCGGGGCTGGATTTGGCCCCGTGCCCGGGGCGTCCGTCCGGGCGGATGCGGCCCCGTGCCTCAAGGCCCCGGAGGGGTCAGCGGCGGCGGCGGTGGAGGGCCATGGCTGCTGCCGTGCCGCCCGCCAGGGCTCCGACACCTGCCGCCGCCGGGATGCCGACCTTCGCCGCCTTGCGGCCCGTCCGGTAGTCGCGCAGGCGCCAGTCGCGTTCGCGGGCGTGCTTCCGGAGCTTGGTGTCCGGGTTGATCGCGTACGGGTGGCCCACCAGCGACAGCATCGGGATGTCGTTGTGGCTGTCGCTGTACGCCGCGCAGCGGGCCAGGTCCAGGCCCTCCGCCGCCGCCAGCGCCCGTACCGCCTCCGCCTTCGCCGGGCCGTGCAGCGGTTCGCCGACGAGTTTGCCGGTGTACACGCCGTCGACCGACTCCGCGACCGTCCCGAGCGCGCCGGTCAGCCCGAGCCGGCGGGCGATGATCGTCGCCGTCTCGACCGGCGCGGCCGTCACCAGCCAGACCTTCTGGCCCGCGTCCAGGTGCGCCTGGGCCAGCGCCCGGGTCCCCGGCCAGATGCGGTCGGCCATGTACTCGTCGTAGATCTCCTCGCCGATGCTCATCAGCTCCGAGACCCGGTGGCCCTTGACGATGGACAGGGCCGACTCGCGGACGTCCTGCATGTGGTCCGGGTCCTCGACGCCGGCCAGCCGGAACCACGTCTGCTGCCAGGCGAACCGCGCCAGTTCGCGGCGCTGGAAGAACTTGCGTTTGTACAGGCCGCGGCCGAAGTGGAAGATCGCCGCGCCCTGCATCACGGTGTTGTCGAGGTCGAAGAACGCGGCGGCGCGGACGTCGCCGGCGACGGGGAACTCCGGTTCCCGGGCGCCGGGCCCTTCCTCGAGGGCGTCGAGTGCCTCGATGGTCTGCGAGGACTTGCGCGCTGCCTCGGCAGCGGCTTCGCCCGCCAGCACGCTGCGAGCGGTGGCGGAGCGCCTACGCGGGGTGAGCCATCCCAGAGCGGCCATGTCGTGAGCATAGCCAGTCCGTCAGGTACTTCCCGACTCACCGGGATGCGAGGACGTGAACTCTGTGCGACCGCGTTGTTAAACAGGCTCCCGGCGGCCGGGCGAGAATGGGCGCATGAGTCCTGTGCTGCGGCGTACGAAGAAGAAGCCCGAGGAGCGCATGGTGACGCTCATCGGCAAGCCCGGGTGCCATCTGTGCGACGACGCGCGGGCCGTGGTCGAGACGGTCTGCGCGGAGACGGGTGCCTCCTGGGAGGAGAAGGACATCAACCAGGACGTCCAACTGCACCGCGCCTACTGGGAACAGATCCCCGTCGTCCTGGTGGACGGGGAGCAGCACACCTTCTGGCGTGTGGACCCCGACCGGCTGCGCCGCGCGCTCGGGAGCTGACGCCGCGGAAGGCGGGTACCATCATGGTCGTTTTGCTTGGATTCCTCCGCCGTGCACGCCTCTTTCGGGGTACGGCCGCGACAGGGCAGAGTGGGCGGAGCCAGGCGGTCTCGGGGGCGTAGATCGTAAGGAGTGTGTACGGCTTTGCCCCCTTTGGCGCCCCAACGGACCGGGGTGGTCCACGGTTCCAGGATTCGGCCACCGGATCGCGTGAGCCCGGTCACTTTGCACGGACAAAGTGGACACAATCTTTGTGCACGCGTTCACAAAGACATAGCCTGCATTCGACGGGGCGGTCTTGGGACACACGGCCGCCTGCAGCCTCGCTCATCCCGCAGGAGCACCGTGGCAACTGGCCGAAATCACCGACCGGCGACCCGTAGCCGAGGAATCCCCGAGGCCACCGTCGCCCGGCTTCCGCTGTACCTGCGCGCTTTGACGGCGCTCTCGGAGCGGTCCGTGCCCACGGTCTCCTCCGAGGAGCTGGCCGCCGCCGCGGGCGTCAACTCCGCGAAGCTGCGCAAGGACTTCTCGTACCTCGGCTCGTACGGCACCCGGGGTGTCGGCTACGACGTCGAGTACCTCGTCTACCAGATCTCCCGCGAGCTGGGGCTGACGCAGGACTGGCCGGTCGTCATCGTCGGTATCGGTAACCTCGGCGCCGCCCTCGCCAACTATGGCGGCTTCGCCTCCCGCGGTTTCCGCGTCGCCGCCCTGATCGACGCCGACCCGGCCATGGCCGGCAAGCCCGTCGCGGGCATCCCCGTCCAGCACACGGACGAGCTCGAGAAGATCATCCGGGACAACGGGGTCTCCATCGGCGTCATCTCGACGCCCGCCGGCGCCGCCCAGCAGGTGTGCGATCGCCTGATCGCGGCCGGCGTCAGCTCCATCCTCAACTTCGCCCCCACCGTGCTGTCCGTGCCGGACGGCGTCGACGTGCGCAAGGTCGACCTCTCGATCGAGCTGCAGATCCTCGCCTTCCACGAGCAGCGGAAGGCCGGCGAGGAGGCCGAGACGACGGGCCGGAAGGGACCCGACGGGGACATGCCCGCCGTGATGCCGGTATGAGTCTCCTCGTCGTCGGTCTGAGCCACCGCAGCGCTCCCGTCAGCGTCCTGGAGCGCGCATCGCTGTCCGTCGATGCGCAGGTCAAGCTGCTGCACGACACCCTCGCGGCGGAGCCCGCCACGGAGGCGACGGTCCTCGCCACCTGCAACCGCATCGAGCTGTACGCGGACGTGGACAAGTTCCACGCCGGTGTCGCCGAGCTGTCCACGCTGCTCGCCCAGCACAGCGGGGTCGGGCTCGAGGAGCTCACTCCCTACTTGTACGTGCACTACGAGGACCGGGCCGTCCACCACCTCTTCTCGGTGGCCTGCGGCCTGGACTCCATGGTCGTCGGCGAGGGTCAGATCCTCGGCCAGATCAAGGACGCCCTCGCCCGCGGCCAGGAGCTGCACACCGCCGGACGGCTGATCAACGACCTGTTCCAGCAGGCGCTGCGCGTCGGCAAGCGTGCCCACAGCGAGACGGGGATCGACCGGGCCGGGCAGTCCCTCGTCACCTTCGGCCTCGAACAGCTCGCCGCCGGCGAGCCCGTAGAGGCATGGGCCGCGGACAAGCGGGCCCTGGTGATCGGCGCCGGCTCCATGTCGTCGCTCGCCGCGACGACGCTGGCGCGCCTGGGCGTACGCGACCTGGTCATCGCCAACCGGACGACGGAGCGCGCGGAGCGGCTGGCCGCGGCCCTGTCCGAGTCGGGCGGCGTGCGCGCCCACGCGGTGCCGATGGCGTCCGTCGCCGACGAACTGACACGTGCCGACGTGGCCGTCTCCTGCACCGGCGCGACGGGTCTGGTCCTGACGGCCGAAGCGGTCGCGACGGCGCTCGCCCAGCACGTGGTGCCGGACGCCGCTCCCGGCAGGGACCTGCGCGCCCCCGAGGGCAGCGTGGTCTCCCGCCTGGCCGCGGTGGCGGCCCGCGACGGCCGCGTGACGGAACTCCCCGGCGGCGCGGACGACCTGGCCGTCCCCTCGCCCAAGCCCGCCGACCGGCCCGACGACGCCGCCGGTACCGACCGCACCGGAATCGTGCCCGGCGGGGACCGGGCTTCCCGCCCCGTCCCCGCGGACCGCGCCGGCGACCCCGTCGGTGCCGAGCGCGCGGGTACGGGCCCCTTCGGCGCTGACACGCCGCACCTTGGAGCGGTTACGGACCGGCCCGTGGGCGCGGTTGCCCGCGACGCGACCGGTGAGGCTGCGTCTCACACGGACGTCACCGGCGGTGCGCCGGCCGGCCGGGACCTGGGTGCGGCCGCCGGCCTGCCCGGCACCGACATGAACGAGGCGACCACGGCCGACCAGGCGGGCGTCGGCCAGTACGCAGCCGCCCCCGGCGCGGGCCGGGCCGGCGCGGACGGGCCGGCGGCGTCGCCGGGCGACAGCGCGGTCTTCGGCGGCGTGGACGTTGCCCCAGGCTCCGAGTGCCCCGTCGGGCTCGACGACTCCCTCGTGCTGCACGGCGCCTGGGTCGACAACGCATCCCGCACCCGCCCCGCCGCCCCTCGCACGGCCACCGTGCCGCACGCCCGGAGCGGCGGCCCCCTCCGGCTCGCGCTGCTCGACCTGGCCATGCCCCGGGACATCGACGCCGCTGTCCACCGCCTCGCCGGCGTACGGCTCGTGGACATCGAGTCGCTCGCCGAGGCGTCCGCCGACGCGCCCATGGCCGCCGACGTGGACCAGGTCCGCTCGATCGTCTCGCACGAGGTCGCCGCCTTCGGCGCGGCCCAGCGCGCCGCCCACATCACCCCGACCGTGGTCGCCCTGCGCACCATGGCCGCCGACGTGGTCTCCAGCGAGATGGCCCGCCTCGACGGCCGACTCACCGGCCTCGACGAGAAGCAGCGCGCCGAGATCACCCAGACCGTGCGCCGCGTGGTGGACAAGCTCCTGCACGCGCCCACCGTGCGGGTCAAGCAGCTGGCCAGCGAGCCCGGCGGCGCCGGGTACGCGGACGCGCTGCGGACCCTCTTCGACCTCGACCCGGAGACGGTCGCCTCCGTCAGCCGGGCCGACCTGAATGACGCAGACGTCAAGAACCGAGGGCGAGTATGACCGAGAGGGCACTGAGGCTCGGGACCAGGCGCAGCACGCTCGCCATGGCCCAGTCCGGGCACGTGGCTGAGGCGGTGCGCCGGCTGACCGGCCGCGACGTCGAGCTCGTCGAGATCACGACGTACGGGGACGTCTCCCGCGAGCACCTGGCGCAGATCGGCGGCACGGGCGTGTTCGTCGCGGCCCTGCGCGACGCGCTGCTCCGCGGCGACGTGGACTTCGCCGTCCACTCGCTGAAGGACCTGCCCACCACGCCGCACGAGGGTCTGACGCTGGCCGCGACCCCCGAGCGGGAGGACCCGCGCGACGCGCTGGTCGCCCGGGACGGGCTGACCTTCCACGAGCTGCCGGACGGCGCCCGCGTCGGCACCGGTTCGCCGCGCCGCATGGCGCAGCTGAACGCGTACGCCCGCTCCCACGGGCTGCGCATCGAGACCGTGCCGATCCGCGGAAACGTCGACACCCGGATCGGATACGTACGGAACGGGGAGTTCGACGCCGTCGTGCTCGCCGCTGCCGGACTCCACCGCATCGGCAGGATCGACGAGGTGACCGACTTCCTGTCGGTCGACTTCGTCCTGCCCGCCCCCGGCCAGGGGGCCCTGGCGATCGAGTGTTCCGCGGCCGACGCGGACCTCGCCGCCGCGCTCGCCGGACTCGACGACCCGCACACGCGGGCCGCCGTGACCGCCGAGCGTTCCCTGCTCGCCGCCCTGGAGGCCGGCTGCTCCGCACCCGTGGGTGCGCTGGCCGACCTGTTGGGCGACGGCCAGGATGCCACCGAAATGCGCCTGCGAGGGGTCGTCGGCACGCCCGACGGCTCCGCGCTGGTGCAGTTGTCCACCACCGGTCCCGTACCCACGTCGCACGGCGACGCCATCGCGCTCGGTCGCGAACTCGCGTCCGAGATGCTCGCCAAGGGTGCGGCCGGTCTTATGGGGGAGCGAGCACTTTGAGCCCCACCACCTCGAACCTTCCGGCCCTCGCGGCACACGGGCACGTCACCTTCCTGGGTGCCGGTCCCGGCGACCCCGGTCTGCTGACCCTGCGCGCCGTCGAGGCGCTCGCCGGCGCGGACGTGCTGATCGCCGAGCCCGCTGTCCTCGATGTCGTGCGCGGACATGCACGGGCAGGCGTGAGCACGCCTGAGCTGACGATCGTTGACGACGCGTCAGCATCCGCCGGGATCCCGGTCCTCAGGGATGCGGCCAATCTTGTCATGGAGGCCGCGCGGGGCGGCAAGCGGGTCGTCCGTGCGGTGACCGGCGACCCGGGCCTGGACACCGACGCCGGCCGGGAGATGCTCGCGTGCGCCTCCGCGGGCATCCCCTTCGAGGTCGTGCCCGGTGTGGCGACGGCCGTCGGCGTGCCCGCGTACGCCGGTGTCCCGCTCCGCGACGCGCAGGGCACGGACGTCCGTTTCGTCGACGCCCGCACCGCGACCGACCGGTGCTGGACCGAGGTCGGCGCGAGTGACGGCACGGTCGTCGTCTCCACGACGCTGGAGACCGTCGCCGCGGCGGCGGGCGAACTGGTCGCCGCGGGCCGCAAGCCCGACACCCCGCTGACGGTCACCGTCGCCGGCACGACGACCCGCCAGCGCACCTGGACCGCGACCCTCGGCACCATCGCGCAGACGCTGAAGCAGGCGAAGGTGCTGCCCTCGCCCGAGGGGCACCAGCCGGTCATAGCCGTGGTCGGTGAGCGCAGCGCCGCCGCCCAGCGCGACCAGCTCGCGTGGTTCGAGTCCAAGCCGCTGTTCGGCTGGAAGGTGCTCGTGCCGCGGACGAAGGAGCAGGCGGCCTCGCTCTCCGACCAGCTTCGTTCCTACGGCGCGGTGCCGCACGAGGTCCCGACGATCGCGGTCGAACCGCCGCGTACGCCGCAGCAGATGGAGCGCGCGGTCAAGGGACTCGTGACCGGACGCTACGAGTGGATCGCCTTCACCTCGGTGAACGCGGTGAAGGCCGTGCGGGAGAAGTTCGAGGAGTACGGTCTCGACGCCCGCGCCTTCGCCGGGATCAAGGTCGCCGCGGTCGGCGAGCAGACGGCGGCCGCGCTGGTGGACTTCGGCGTGAAGCCGGACCTCGTGCCGAGCGGTGAGCAGTCCGCGGCCGGTCTGCTGGAGGACTGGCCGCCGTACGACCCGGTCTTCGACCCGATCGACCGCGTCTTCCTGCCGCGGGCCGACATCGCGACCGAGACGCTGGTCGCGGGCCTGATCGAACTCGGGTGGGAGGTCGACGACGTGACCGCCTACCGGACCGTGCGTGCCTCGCCGCCGCCGGCGGAGACGCGCGAGGCGATCAAGGGCGGCGGTTTCGACGCCGTGCTGTTCACGTCGTCGTCGACCGTGCGGAACCTCGTCGGCATCGCGGGCAAGCCCCACAACGTGACCGTGATCGCCTGCATCGGCCCCGCGACCGCGAAGACCGCGGAGGAGCACGGGCTGCGGGTCGACGTCCTGTCGCCCGAGCCGTCGGTGCACAAGCTGGCCGAGGCGCTGGCGGAGTTCGGCGCACGGCGGCGGGCGGCCGCCGTGGAGGCGGGCGAGCACGTGACGCGCCCGTCGGAGCGGCGGCCCGGCGGACGGCGGCGGCGTACGACGACCTGACGCCTGTGCGTGTGGGGCGGGCAGGGTGTATCCCCGCCCGCCCCTTCGCGTCACCGGTGCTCTGCCCCGGGGCCCGCGGCCGTAGCCCGCCCTTCAGGGCGGATTAAATTACCCTGAAGGGGTCAAGCAGTCGCCTGGGGCGTTCGTATCGGCGGGGCTCCTTCTGGTCCGGCCATCCGGCAGGAATGCGTCCCGTACCGGCAAACCAGGCGGCCACAGCCCGTCCAGCGCCCACCCCGCACCGGTCAGGAGGGCTGCCGATGGATCCATGGCTGATCTGGTTGATCACCGCGGCGGTGTTGGCTGTGGTGGAGATCTTCACGCTCACTGCCGCGCTCGGAATGCTGGGCGGGGCCGCGCTGGTCACGGCGGGATTCGCCGCGGTCGGACTTCCGCTGCCCTTGCAGTTCGTGGTGTTCACCGTCGTCGCCACGGTCAGCCTGCTGTTCCTGCGTCCCATCGCGTTGCGCCACGTGCGCCGGCCCGGGGCCCAGCGATTCGGCGTCGAGGCTCTGGTCGGCAGGGCGGCCTACGTCGTCTCGGAAGTGACGGCCCGGAGCGGCAGGGTGCGCATCGGAGGCGAGGAATGGACGGCCCGCGCCTATGACGAGACGCTGGTGATCCCTCCTGGAACGACCGTCGACGTCATGGAGATCAGCGGCGCCACCGCGCTCGTCCACCCCCGGGAGTGAACCATGGAAGCTTCGGCGCTCCTCGTCGCCGGTCTGCTCGTCGCGCTCCTCGCCGTCTTCACCGTGGTGCGGGCGGTACGCATCGTGCCGCAGGCACGCGCGCGCAACGTCGAGCGGCTCGGCCGCTATCACCGCACTCTGCAACCCGGCCTCAACCTTGTCGTCCCCTACATCGACCGCGTCCATCCCGCCATCGACCTGAGGGAACAGGTCGTGTCCTTCAGACCGCAACCGGTCATCACCGAGGACAACCTGGTCGTCGAGATCGACACCGTCATTTACTTCCAGGTCACCGACCCGCGAGCGGCGGCCTACGAGATCGCGAACTTCCTCCAGGCGGTCGAGCAACTCACCGTCACCACGTTGCGCAACGTCGTCGGATCGATGGACCTGGAGAAGACGCTCACCTCGCGTGACACCATCAACAACCAGCTCCGTGGCGTGCTGGACGAGGCCACCGGCAAGTGGGGGCTGAGGGTCAACCGGGTGGAGATCAAGGCCATCGACCCCCCGCAGTCCATCAAGGACGCCATGGAGAAGCAGATGCGGGCCGAACGGGACAAGAGGGCCGCGATCCTCGGTGCCGAGGGTCAGCGCCAGGCACAGATCCTCACCGCTGAGGGCGACAAGCAGGCCGCCGTCCTTCGGGCGGAGGGCAACCGTACCGCCGAGATCCTCAAGGCGGAGGGCCAGTCCCGGGCCATCGACGAGGTGTTCCAGGCCGTGCACCGCAATGACCCCGACCCCAAGCTGCTGGCCTACCAGTACCTCCAGACGCTGCCCCAGCTCGCGCAAGGCGCGGGCAGCACCTTCTGGATGATCCCCAGCGAGGTCACCTCCGCACTCCAGGGTGTCTCCCGCGCCTTCGGTGAAGCGCTGCCGCGGTCACCGGCGACCCGGGAGAAGACCTTCGACGACAAGGCCGCCGACGTCGCCGCCGACGACGCGGCACAGGCAGCGCAGGCCGCGGCCGAGGCCCTCGCCGACGCGGCCGGGGCCGATGGCGCCACCTCCGGCGCCCTCCCTCATGGCCCCGACGGGTGAAGTCCGGACCGGCTAGTACTCACAGCAGATTTTGCTGTCTGACATGGGAGGGCCGGTCCGGCTCCTGATCAGCTCATGTGGTTTGTACGCGGGCCCCGAATGGACGTCGGTGACCGTGCGCGTGCGGAGGACGAGGGTTTGGTTCAACGGGAGCCGTTGAACGGGTTCGAAACCGGATGTCCTGCGGTGATCCCTCCTGCTACTGTCGGCCTGCTCGCGCAGGGACGAGCGGCGGTTCCACAAGCGCCCCCCCTGCGTCGAATGCCCTGGGGAGGGACTTTTTCGTGATTCGTCCGCTGAACAGGCGGGCCACGCGCCACCAGCGCGCGCTCGGCCGTATCGCTCTCACCGTCACGCTTGCCGTGACCGCCGGAATCGGCACCGCCGCGGGGACGGCCGTCGCCGAGGTCCGCGGCGCGTCCGCCGATCCCGTCGTCATCAGCCCGGGCGCACGCTTCGTGCCCCGCGCCACTATCGTCCTGAACGCCGGCGAGACCGGCTTCCTCACCGCCCAGGAGGGTGACGACCGTCTCCGCTGGATCGACTACGCCACCGGTGCGACAACCATCCTCGACCACCGGCTGCCCGAGCCGCTCGCCTACGACGTGGACGAGTTCCGCTTCACGAAGTACCCGGCGGACTTCGGCCACGGCTCCGACACCGTCGCCCTCTACGCGGAATCCCCGGCCCCGCACGTGACGCTCCAGCAGCGGGCAGGCGGCGGACCGTCGGCCACGGTCGCGATCCCGGAGGGCCAGACGTACGTCGCGACGTACGGCGACACCGTCATCACCCGAACCGGTGCCGCGAACGCCGTGACGAGCCTGCACCTCCTGCACCTGGAGAACGGCCAGGTGCGGGACCGAAGGCTGGAGGGCCTGCCGGAAGGGTGGAACCTTTCCATCAGCGAGGGCGACGCCCGGTCCGTCGCCGTCCGCGGCATCAAGTGGGAGGACAGCACGATGTCCCAGGGGTGGTGGGTCGTCGACCTCGCCACCGGCAGCCTGAAGGCGCTCTCCACGCAGGGTGAGAGCGTCTCCTTCGACCGGGACACCGTCTTCCACCTCGGCGCCCCGTCGAGCTACGCCGCCCAGGTGTACCGCCGTGACGACCTGGACGCGGAGCCGACCACCCTCGACCTGCGGGACGTGGCCTCGTACAACGACGTCGTCCGGCCCTTCGCCGACAACTTCGTCACCGTGACCCCGCCCAACCCCGGCGACAGCGAGTACCGGGGCAACGATCTCGTCCTGAGCGCAGCGGGGAGCCGGCATTCCCTGCTGGCCGTCGCCTCCCCCTCGGTGCACCGCACGCCCGACGGCTCGCTCCTGGTGGCCGGAGCGGAGGAGAACACCACCTACGGCGCACTCGACTGGGGGTACTACCTCTTCACTCCCGCCGGGGACGGCGTCACCCGCAAGCGCCTCGCGGACATCGAGGACCGGGAGGCCAAGCCGGCCGGCATCTCACTGGGCAGCGGCATCCTCACCACGGCCGACGACTCGCAGTACTACAGCCCCGGCACCTACATCGGCGGCTACCGGAGCACCTGGCTGAAGACCTCCGGCCGTCCCGAGGAGCTGAACACGACCGTCGACGGCCTCGTGTCCGGCCGGGACGACGACTGCAGCCGCTCCGAAGGCGTCTACTGCGTGACCATGTTCGCGAGCGGCGACGGGCACCACGGCCGCAAGGCCTCGACCGAGCAGGACGTCACCCTGCTCTACCGGAACGGCGCCGCCGCCTGGGGCCCGAGGGTGACCTCCGGGCTCGGAAGCCCGCAGCTCGTCGACCTCTCCGGCCGGTTCGGTGTCGTCAACCAAGCGTGGGGCGGTGAGCAGGCGGTCCTCCACTTCAAGGACACCGACACCGGCAGCGTGCTCCTGAAGCGGCAGCCGGTTGCGTCCTCCGTCTGGGGCAACACGCTGTGGAGCGCCGTCGGCCGGTGGGACGACACCAGCTCGGGCGTGCCGACCCAAGTGGCGGCGAAGAACCTGTCGACGGGTGTCGCGGGCGAGTCCTTCGACGCGGGTTGCGTCCCCAGTGACCTCCAGGCCGTCGGCCGGTGGGTGTACTGGCGGTGCAGCGACTACTGGCACGACTTCAAGGGCGCCGGCGTATACGACCGGCAGGCCAAGCGCTCCCTGAGGCTCGGCGCCGACCGGACGCTCCTCGGTGACGGCTACCTGGTCCGCCACTCGGACGCGGCCGGCCTCACCCTCGTCGACCTGCACGGCGGCTTCCCGGTCAGCGGCAAGGAGGCGGACCTGCCCCAGCGGGTGGTCGCCACCGCCGCCGAGCTCGGAGACCGGACCGACCGCCGGTCCGGGTGGACCGTCGACCGCTTCGGCGGTCACGTCGCCTACACGGGCGAGGACCGGCGGGTGCGGATCGTCCCGTCGGGCGTCCCCGCTTCCCGGATCGCCGTCATCGACACCGACATCCCGGCCGCCGGCATCGAGGCCGGGGCCTGGAAGCCGCGGTGGTGGCTGTCGAAGCCGGGGGCCTCGTGGTCGCTGGTGCTGAGGCACAAGGCGACCGGCAAGGTCGTGCGGACCCTGACCGGGGGCGAGGCCCGTGGTCTGGTCGCGCCGTCGTGGGACTGGAAGGACGCGAGCGGGAAGCTCGTCGTCAACGGGGCCTACACGTGGAGCCTGGCCGTCAGGCCGGCCGACGGGCAGGGGGCCGATCTCGCGGTGTCCGGGACCCTGGCCGTGCGTGGTGGTGCCCCCGTGTGGCGGGACATGGCCGGGGACGACGGGTTCGGTGACCTGCTGGTGACGGACTCCGTCGGGGCCGTGTCGCTGTACCGGGGGACGGGTACGGGCGCGCTGTCCTCCCGTATCGCCGGATCCGGCGACAAGTTCGCCGCCAACTCCGTCCTCGTGCCCTTCGGGGACGTGAACGGCGACCGATGCGGGGACGTGCTCGTGCGGGTCGGGGACCAGCTGCGGGCGTATCGGCCAGGCTGCGGAAAGATCGTCTCCGCTTCGTCGCCCTACACGCTGATCGGGTCCGGCTGGGGGCAGTACGACCAGCTGACGTCGTCCGGCGATGTCAACGGGGACGGGTTCGTCGACCTGGTTGCCCGTCAGGCGTCCACGGGTGACATGTATTTCTACGCCGGTACTGCCGATCACCGGCTGAAGTCGCGGATGCGGATCGGAACCAACTGGAAGCTGTACAAGAGGATCGCCGGGGCCGGGGACTTGAACGGGGACGGGCGGGGCGACCTGCTCGGGGTCGACTCCGCCGGTGTGCTGTGGCGGTACTACGGGACCTCCACCGGTGGCGTGACCACGCGGGTGCGGGTCGGCGGCGGGTGGGGCGTTTACTCCGCTCTCGTCGGGACCGGTGACCTGTCCGGTGACGGACGCGCCGATCTGCTGGCGCGGGACACCGCAGGGAAGCTGTGGCGGTACGCCTCCACCGGGGCCGGTACCTACGGCGGCCGGGTGCTGATCGGCACCGGTGGCTGGAACGGATTCAAGGGCCTGTTCTGACGCGGAAGTGAAGGGAGTCGCCGTCGGCGCAGTCACTGCGCCGACGGCGCACTCCTTTCGTGGGGCCGGCCTGTGCGCCCTCTACGGTGGGCGGAGGACGACGACAACCCGACCTCGGCCGGCCGGAGTGATCCAAACGAATCGGCCCGGACCACCTCGGCCCTTGTCACCGCCATGGTGCCCGCGGGCCCGGGCGGAACCCCGTCTCGGAGCCGGGGCGACACCCCGCACAGCGGCATCCGCCCGCGAGCGTTGGCGGCCGCGCCGGCCGAGGCGTACACCGGAAGCACGGGTGGTGCGACAGGAGTGGGTGACGGTGATGGGCTCCGGGACTGTGCATGTCGATCCTTCCAACGCCGAGCAGGCGCGGGCGTGGGACGGTGACGAAGGGACGTACTGGGCGGAGCACGCCGCCGACTTCGACCGGGCGGTCCACGCCTACCAGCAGCCCTTTCTGGACGCGGCCCACTTCCAGCGCGGCGAGCGGGTCCTGGACATCGGCTGCGGGGCCGGGCTGACCTCGCGCGCCGCCGCACGTCTCACCGCGGGCGGGCCCGTGCTCGGCGTCGACCTGTCCGGGCCGATGCTGCGGGTCGCCCGTCGCGAGGCGGAGCGCGAAGGGCTCGACAGCGTCCGCCACGAACAGGCCGACGCGCAGACCTACCCCTTCGACGAGGCGTCCTTCGACGTCGCGATCAGCCGCGCAGGTGCCATGTTCTTCGCCGATCCCGTGGCCGCCTTCCGCAACATCGCGCGCGCCCTGCGACCCGGCGGCCGGCTCGTGCTGCTCGTCTGGCAGGACGTCTCCCGCAACGAGTGGTTCCGGTCGTTCACCACCGCCCTCGCCGCCGGGCGCGAGCTGAGCACCCCGCCCCCGGACGCCCCCGGCCCGTTCTCCCTGTCCGACCCCGACGTGGTCCGCGAACGGCTCCTCGCCGCCGGCTTCCGTACGCCCCACCTGGACGACTTCGACCTCCCGATGATCTTCGGCCGCACCCCCGACCACGCCTTCGCCTTCGTCTCCGGCATGCTCGCGTGGATGGTCGACGACCTCGACGAGGCGGGCCGCGCCCGGGCACTCGCCGCCCTGCGCGCCGATATCGAGGCCCACGCGACGCCCGACGGCGTCCGCTACGACTCCGCCGCCTGGGTCGTCACGGCGACGCGTCCGTAGCCCGGGACCGCCGACGCGGTGTCGGTAATTGCCCGCCCCGAGCGGGCGTAGCGTGGCACGTATGACTGCGTACGGATCCTTCCCCGGTGCCCGCCCCCGGCGGCTCCGGACCACTCCCGCCATGCGACGCATGGTCGCCGAGACCCGGCTGCACCCGGCCGACCTGATCCTTCCCGCCTTCGTCCGCGAGGGCATCTCCGAGCCGGTGCCGATCCAGGCCATGCCCGGCGTCGTGCAGCACACCCGCGACACCCTCCGCAAGGCAGCCGTCGAGGCGCGCGAGGCGGGCGTCGCCGGGATCATGCTCTTCGGGGTCCCGGAGGACGCCAAGAAGGACGCGCTCGGCACGGCGGGCACGGACCCCGACGGCATCCTCCAGGTCGCCATCCGGGACGTGCGGGCCGAGGTCGGCGACGAGCTCGTCATCATGTCCGACCTGTGCCTGGACGAGTACACCGACCACGGCCACTGCGGCGTCCTCGACGCCGACGGCCGGGTCGACAACGACGCCACGCTGGAACGTTACGCCGAGATGGCCCAGGTCCAGGCCGACGCGGGCGTCCACGTCGTCGGCCCCAGCGGCATGATGGACGGCCAGATCGGCGTCGTCCGCGACGCGCTGGACACCATCGGCAAGGAGGACGTGTCGATCCTCGCGTACACCGCGAAGTACTCCTCCGCCTTCTACGGCCCCTTCCGCGAGGCCGTCGGCTCGTCGCTCACGGGTGACCGCAAGACCTACCAGCAGGACCCGGCGAACGTCCGGGAGTCCCTGCGGGAGCTGGCGCTCGACCTGGAGGAGGGCGCGGACATGGTCATGGTCAAGCCGGCCGGGCCTTACCTCGATGTCCTGGCGCGCGTCGCGGCCGAGGTGGACGTGCCGGTCGCGGCGTACCAGATCAGCGGCGAGTACGCGATGGTCGAGGCCGCCGCCGAGAAGGGCTGGATCGACCGGGAGAAGGCCATCGCGGAGACACTGCTCGGGATCAAGCGCGCGGGCGCGAACATGATCCTTACGTACTGGGCGACGGAGGTCGCCCAGCGGATCAGCGGCTCAGGTCGCTGATGAAGGACTCCCAGGCGGCCGGTGCGAGACTGAGCACCGGGCCGCCGGGGGCCGTCTTGGAGTCGCGGACATGGACGGCGGCGGGGTGCGCGGCGATCTCGACGCAGGCGGCGTCGTGGTTGCCGCTGTGGCTCGACTTGCGCCAGTCGTAGGCCACTTCGAGGCACTGCCCGCCCTCGCTACCGCTGTAGCTGGACTTGAACCACTTCAGTGCGGTGTTCATTGTTCTCCCAGCAGCCGGTCCAACAGGCCCGCGCTGTCTTCGGGGTTGAGGGCCTGTGCCCGCAGCATCGCATACTTGCGGGCCAGGATGCTGACCTCGTCAGGGTCGGAGATCATCTGGCTGCCGCGCTGGCTCTCGGTGTAGCCGACGAGCTGGTGGTCGGGGGTTTCCAGCAAGGTGAACGGGCCGTCGAGCCCGGCATGGCTGTTGCGGCCGAATGGCAGCACCTGCAGTGACACGTCCGGCAGTTCGGCGCAGGACCGCAGATGGCGTAACTGCTCCACGTACACCTCGTCGCCGCCGATGCGGTCCCTCAGGATCGCCTCCCACATCACGAAGCTGATCGTCGGCGGCTGCGTCCGCGACAGGATCTCCTGGCGCGCGACACGTCCGGTGACCTGGGTCTCGATCTCGTCCGCGGTGAACGCGGGCACCCGGCTGCGGAAGACCCCGCGCGCGTAGCGCTCGGTCTGGAGCAGGCCCGGGACGACCTGGTTGTCGTACCAGGACAGCGCGATGGCCTCCCGTTCCAGGTCCATGTACTCCTCCGCCCACGCCGGGATCAGGTCCACCTCCGGCATGTGCTCCAGCGCGACCGACAGCGCGCCCTTCGTGTCGAGGCGGTCGTCGAGTCTCTGCGCGAGGTCCGGCTTCAGTGGACGACGGCCCTGTTCGATCGAGGCGACGGTCTCCTCGCCGCAGTTGAACTCGGCCGCGAGCTCGCGTTGGGTGAGGCCCGCGGCCTCGCGGAAGCGGGCGAGCTGGCGGCCGACCATCCGCATCGCCGTGGCGTTCTTGCGATGTCGTCTCCTGGGGTGCATACCAGGTGAACTGCCCGACCCCGTCCGTACGTTACGCCTCACCGACCCGTACAAAAGAAATGTACGGGTCGACGATCTGCTGCCGCATCGTCACGCCCCGCGACGCTCGTCCCCGTGGACAAGACGATGCAACACGAGGACCTGCGCGAGCTGTTCTGCCGACGCGAGCGCCGATCCGTCGCGGCGGCCCGGCAGTTCGCCCGCCAGGCGCTCACGGCGTGGGAGTGGGGTGCGGGGGCCGACGACGTCACGCTGTGCGTGAGCGAGCTCGCGACCAACGCGCTGGTGCACGGCGTACCGCCGGGGCGCGGCTACCTGCTGCGGATGTGGCTGTACGCGCAGGGGACCGCCCTGCGCGTCGAGGTGCACGACAGCGGCGACGGGCAGCCGCACAGGCGCGCCCCGGACGGGGAGTCGGGGCGCGGCCTGCTGCTGGTGGCCGCGCTGGCCGACGGGTGGGGCGTGGGGCCGCGCGAACCCGGCAAAGTCGTGTGGTGCGAGTTCGCGCGGCCGTGAACCGGGCGCCTTACGACGCGTCGAGCACCGTGCCGGTGAGGGCCGGGCCCTGAGGTTGTCCCTCGTCGTCGGTGGGCTGAAGGCCCACGTACTCCGCCGACTCGGTCACCTG
This sequence comes from Streptomyces sp. 5K101, assembly GCF_046506645.1. Classification (NCBI taxonomy): domain Bacteria; kingdom Bacillati; phylum Actinomycetota; class Actinomycetes; order Kitasatosporales; family Streptomycetaceae; genus Streptomyces; species Streptomyces sp. 5K101. Next base: position 26,369 of record NZ_JBKFFO010000018.1, read on the forward strand.
GTCGCGGACCGTGGGCACGTGCACCTCCGCGGTGGTGCTCCCGGCCGGTACGGACGCCCAGAGGTAGGCGTGTTCCAGCTGGGACAGCGGGACCTCACCGTCGGGGACCTCGCCGATCAGGTCCAGCAGCCACTGCCGGTCGACGTCCTTGACGGACAGCTCCGGTCGGCCCGGGACTGGCGCGAACTGAATCGTCTTCGACAGCTCGACGTCGGCGGGCGCGGACAGCGTGACCTGCCACTTCAGCGGCTTGCCCTCGGTCACCCGGTCGGCGAGGGGCTTCACCGTGATCTTCGGCATCGGGTCGTCGTTCTCCACGGTGACCCCGCCGGCGTGCGAGCCGACGACGGTGCCGGTGACGGCCTTCACGAGCACGTCGTGGGTCACGTCCCAGGCGTACCGCTTGTTGCCCGCCACCTTCACCGGGACGTCGATGCCGCCGCTGCCGGGCCGGACGGTGACCAGCCGGTCCTGCGCCCGGCCGGTGGCCGGGTCGAGGACGTAGAGCCGGACGGTGCCGCCGCCCTTGCCGGACACGCGGACGGGCACCTGGTACGTGCGGACGCCCGAGTCGCCCTCCTTGGCCTTGAGGCGGCCGATGTCGACCCGGGTCAGCGGGGCCTCCCGCACCGCGGGTGTGCCCGGGCTCCAGGCCCACGCGTCCATCAGCCACGCACGCCCCGACGCGGTGCGCGGGGTCAACTCCAGGGCGGCGACGCGGCGCAGGTCGAGACCGGCGCGGGCGGCCGCGGTGAGCGGTACGCGGACCTCACGGGCCCAGTAGGAGGCGGTGCGATCGCTGCCCGGGAGCCCGTCCACGCGGACACGGCCGAGGCCGGCCCGCTTGCCGGAGGCGTCGGTGACGGAGACGTCCAGCTGCGTCCCGGTGGTGTTCGGCGGCACGAAGACGCGCAGCGCGAGGCTCTTGGCCCCCTTGACCGAGAGCGGCTTGCCGGGGCGCACCGTGACCGGCGAGCCGGGGGCGGACCAGCGCAGGGCCACCGCGCGTCGGCCGGTCTCGCGTTCGGGCTGCCAGTGGGCGAAGTGCGGCGAGGTGCCGCCGGCGTCCGGGCCCAGGCACGCCGTGCGCGGCTCCGGGTCGATCGCGGAGCACAGCCGTCCGCCGGTCACCCGCACGGAGCCGTCCGGCAGGAACCCGGCACCGCGGTTCGCGCCGACGGCGTGGGTCAGCACCCGCGCGGGGTCGGCGGAGGGCGCCCGGCGGCCCGTGCCGTCGAGCAGCTCGCGCACCCGGTCGTCGCCGGCGACGAACAGCCGTGCGGCGGCGGCGATGTAGGTGGCGCCCGCCCGGTGCTGCTGGTCCGCGGTGAGCCGGGTCGCGGTGCCGGGCGAGCAGACCGGGTCCGGCCGCTCGGGGTCGGGCCAGAAGTCGTCGTCCGCGGGTGCCTGGGCCTGGCCCGGCGTCCACTCGCTGTTGAAGTAGTTGTGGTTCGCCCCGACCATGTAGACCGCGCTGTGCAGGGCCTTGCCGCGGCTGACGCCGCGGGTGCCGTCGGCGTACACCTGGCCCTGGAGGTCGGAGACGTCACCGTCGCAGCCCGGCAGGATGGTCAGCGACGGCACGTCGGGCACCGGGTTGTGACCGAAGATCGTGGGGCCGATGAGCACGGTGCCGCGGATGTGCCAGCGCACCCTGCCGCGGTAGCCGTCCTGGCCGGGCGGGGCGGGGTAAAGGCTGTCCATGGCCGCGCGGTTGACGCCCTCGCCGCCGCGCGAGTGCCCGACGAGCAGGACGCGGGAGAGATCGGGCTTCGGCGCGTCGCGGACGACCCGGGGGGCCGTGGCGGGGCGGTCGGCCCAGTCGGCCCACCGGGCCAGGTGCATCCGGACCAGGGACGAACGTGCCTGCGCGCCGCCGTCGTCGACGTCCCCGTCCTGGCCGTTGACGCCGTTCGCGGAGATCGACACGGTCACGTAGCCCTGGGAGGCCAGCAGCTTCTGGTCGCGCAGATAGCCCCGGTGGCTCGGGATCGGCTTCACGCCCTCGGCGCAGGGCCAGTCGATCGTCACGTCGTCGTCCTTGCCCGGGACGTAGCACGTGGCGTGCCGGCCGTGCAGGAACAGCGCGACGGGGCGCTTGCCGGTGGCGCCCTTCGGCGCGACCACGACCGCGCGCATCTCGACCGGGGCCGGGAAGCCGGGCAGACGGACCGGGTCCAGGGCGTACTCGCCGGTGGCCGTGCGGTACGTGCCGGGCTTTCCCGGGTCGACGGACCCGGCGGGCAGCTCGGTGGGCGGCTTGGCGGCCCGCGCGGAACGTCCGTCGGGGGCGTCGGCCTCCCGGTCCAGGCGGCGGCCGCCGGCCAGCACGCGCAGGTCCGTCAGGTCCGTGGTCCGCGCGTCGTCGAGGGGCAGGCGGAAGGTCCGTCCGTCCTCCCCCGGCACGGGCGCGCCGACCATGCCGCCGTCGGCGTGGAACTCCACCCGCGCGTCGCCCGGTGGCACCGGCCGCGGGGAGCGCCATTCGAGGGCGCTCACGCCGTTGTCGTCGACGATGCGCCAGCCGGGCGGCAGTTCGCCCGCGTTGTTCGCCGCCGTGGCGGGCCGGACGCCGGTCGGCTGTGGTCCGGCGTGCGCCACGGCGGGCGACACCCCCACCGCCATGAGCACCGCGGTCGCGGTGGCCCATATCCTTCGGGCACGTATCAACGGTCCCTCCTCAACCCCGTGGGCCGGGCGCCCGTTTGGCGCCGGGCCCTCTCGACTCCGGAGGACGGAGGGAAGATCCTCCGGGTTGCCTCTGCCGTCGCGTGCGCATGGAGCGGCCGCGGACCCGGGGCGTGTGTGCTCCCGGGGCCGCGGCCCGTTCGTGAGGTGGCGGGACGGTCAGCAGTACAGGTTGCCGCCCGGGGACACACCCAGGATCTGGGTGAACCGCTGGTAGTTGTTGACGCGGCTCTGGACCTGCGCCGGGTTCTTGCCGTCGCACTCCAGGGAGCCGTTGATGGAACGGATGGTCTGGCCGAAGCCCGCCTGGTTGACCATGGCGTTGTGCGGGGTCATGGTGCCGGGGCCGGTCTGGGTGTTCCAGTACCAAAGGCCCGTCTTCCAGGCCACGGCCGCCTCGCGCTCCACGCGCCAGGGGTTGTTCAGCAGGTCGATGCCGAGCGCGTCGCCCGCGGCCTTGTAGTTGAAGTTCCAGCTGAGCTGGATGGGTCCGCGACCGTAGTACGCCGCCTGGCCGGCCGGGCAGCCGTACGGCCGGCTCCAGTCGCAGTAGTGCGGGTAGTTGGCGGTGTTCTGCTCGACGATGTGGACGAGCCCGCCGGTCTCGTGGCTCACGTTGGCCAGGAAGGCGGCCGCCTCCTGCTTCTTCACCGTGTCGCTGCCGGTGTTGGCGAAGCCGGGGTAGGCGCTCAGGGCCGCGGTGAGGCCGCTGTAGGTGTAGAAGGAATTCCGGTTCGGGAACATCTGGTTGAACTGGGCCTCGCTCACCACGAAGCCGGACGGCGCGGGCGTGGAGCCGCCGCAGTTGTACGGGTCCCAGTACCAGGTGCTGATCGTCGGGTCGTAACCCGGGTTGTCGTGCTCGGCGATGTAGTAGGCGCCGTTGTACCTGACAACGTTGCCAGTCGTGTACCAGGCGCCCTGTTGCCAGTTGGGCGCGGTGTCGCACGGCGAGGCGGCGGTGGCGGACGGCGTCAGGACCCCGGCGAGGCCGGTGGCCATGAGGACCGCGGCGAGCAGGGCCGCGAGGCGTGTTCTCAGCACTCGATCACTCCTTTGAGCGCAACGGCTCGCCCTGGAGCGGTAGTTGACTCCGGGCGAGCCGCGGTGGGGGGCTGTCCCCACACTCAAGCGCTATGTCATGATCGAGTCAAGGTATAGACCAATGAGAACCGTCGGTAACTTCACAGAGGCGGGTCAGGCGCCCGAGGCCGCCAGGAGTTCCACGAGACGGGACAGGCCGTCGGCGGAGTGGCCCTCGGCGATCGAGCGGTCGAGGAGCCTCTGGAACGGCTCGAACAGCTCGGTGCTGACGCCCTGTTCGCCGTAGGTGGCCATGAGGTTCGGGAAGGCGGCCTGGTTGACCGCGAGGCTGGAGACGTCCGTGAGGTGTTGACCGGAGTCGACGGCCTCCGCGATGCCCGGCACGACGCCGTCGAGCATCGCGGAGACCCAGGCGTGCAGCGGTCCCGCGAAGTCCGACGCGGTGACGCCCGCCGAGCGGACCAGCGCCAGGGCCTGCGTCACGCCGATGAGCATCCCGTACATGCCGGTCAGCAGCGCAAGGTCGTGCAGCGCGGCGCGACCGGGGTCCGTACCGACCCACTTCGTGCCGCCGAACGCGGCGAGCACCGGCTGGTGCGTCTCGTACGCCTGCTCGTCCCCGCTGTAGAGGACGTACGCGGCCGGGCTCGCGATCATCTGCGGGACGGCCATGATCCCGCCGTCGAGGTAGCGCGCGCCCTGCTTCCGCGCGTACGCCGCGATGTCGCGGGCCTGGGCGGGCGTGCCGTTGGTGAGGTTGACCAGCACCGTGCCGCTGAGGTCGGCCGGCGCCAGCGCCTCGCGCACGTCGTCGTTCGTCGTCAGGCACACGATCACGAGCGGGCTCGCGGCCACCGCGTCGGCGACCGTGGCGGCCGGCAGCGCGCCCTGGACGACCAGCGGGCCCGTCTTCGCGGCGGTCCTGTTCCACACGGTGACGGAGTGGCCCGCGCGCAGGAGGGCGGCGGCGAGGGCGGCGCCCATCATGCCGAGGCCCAGCACGGAGACATGGCTGACCTGGGGGTTCTCAGATGTCGAAGGCATGCCACGATCCTTGTCGGGCCCGGACGGCCGGACAAGTACCGACTAAAAAGTCAGATACGCACCAACTGGTAAGTGCTGTGCCGAGTGCTGTGGTGATCTGCGCAACGGCGGCGCACCCTGGAAGGGGTACGCGTACCGCTGGAGGTGATCCGCCATGAAGACACTCGTCGGATGGCACATCGAGATGGAATTCCAGGAGGAAGGCGACCGGACCAGGGCGGCCGCCATGGTGAGGCTCGGTGACGGGACGGAATACCGGGGACACGGAAGCGCGAATCGCCACCACTCCGACAAGCCGCAGCTGCTGGTCGGCGAGGAGATCGCGGGTGCCCGCGCCCTGATGGACCTCGCGTCCCAGCTGCTGCAGAAGGCGCACACGGAGATCGACGAGGCGTCGGGCAGGACGTCCCACCCCATCCACTGACCCTCGGAACGACGCATGGGGTCCGTGAGCCGCGGCTCACGGACCCCATGTGCGTCGCGCAGGAGCGCTCAGAGGCGCTCGGGCGTGCGGATGCCCAGCAGCGCCATGCCCTGGTGCAGCGTGCGGCCGGTGAGGTCGACGAGGAAGAGGCGGTTCTCCACGAGCTCCGCCGGGTTGTCGTCGCTCAGCACCTGGCACTGGTCGTAGAAGGTGGTCAGGTGCGAGGCCAGCTGGTACAGGTACGCGGCCAGCTTGTGCGGCTCGTACGCCGACGCCACCTCCGCCAGCACCTCGCCGAACTGGTCCAGGTGCAGGCCCAGCGACCGCTCCGCCGGGGCCAGTTCGAGCTCGGGGTGGGCGACCGGTCGCATCTCACCGGCCTTGCGGATGATCGACCGGATACGGGCGTACGCGTACTGGAGATAGACCGAGGTGTCGCCGTTGAGCGAGACCATCTGGTCCAGGTCGAACTTGTAGTCGCGCACCGCGGACGTCGACAGGTCGGCGTACTTGACCGCGCCGATGCCCACGTACCGCCCGTTGTCGGCGATCTCCTGCTCGCTCAGGCCCACCTTCTCGGCCTTGTCTCGCACGACGGCCGTCGCCCGGTCGATCGCCTCGTCGAGCAGGTCCACCAGCCGGACCGTCTCGCCCTCACGGGTCTTGAACGGCTTGCCGTCCTTGCCGAGCACGGTGCCGAAGGCGAGCTGCACGGCCTTGACCTTGTCACCGAGCCAGCCGGCCCGCCGCGCGGTCTCGAAGACCATCTTGAAGTGCAGCGACTGCCGGGCGTCCACCACGTACAGCAGGGTGGAGGCGTCCAGGTTCTGCACGCGGTCGCGGATGGCGGACAGGTCGGTGGCCGCGTAGCCGTAGCCGCCGTTGGACTTCTTGACGATGAGCGGGACCGGGTTGCCGTCGGGGCCCTTCACGTCGTCGAAGAAGACGCACAGCGCGCCCTCGGAGCGCACGGCGACACCGGACTCCTCGAGGATGCGGCACGTCTCGTCGAGCATGTCGTTGTAGCCGGACTCGCCGACCACGTCGGGGTCGCGGATCTCCATGTCGAGCTTGTCGAAGACCGAGTAGAAGTAGATCTTCGACTCGTCCACGAACTTCTGCCACAGCGCGAGGGTCTCCGCGTCGCCCGACTGGAGCGCCACCACGCGGTCGCGCGAGCGGGCCTTGAACTCCTCGTCGGAGTCGAAGAGGGCACGGGCCGCCTTGTAGAGGCGGTTCAGGTTGGACATCGCCTCCTCGCCGGAGGCGCCGTCCTTGTGGTCCAGCTCGTGCGGGTGCTCGATCAGGTACTGGATGAGCATGCCGAACTGGGTGCCCCAGTCGCCGATGTGGTGCCGCCGCACCACCCGCTCGCCCGAGAACTCCAGGATCCGCACCATCGCGTCGCCGATCACCGCGGACCGCAGATGACCGACGTGCATCTCCTTGGCCACGTTCGGCTGGGCGTAGTCGATCACCGTCGTGCCGGGCTCGGCGGCCGTCGGCACGCCGAGCCGGGCGTCCGCGGCGCGGGCGGCCAGCGTCTCGGTGATCGCCTTGTCGGTGACCGTGATGTTCAGGAAGCCGGGGCCGGAGACCTCGATGTCCTTCAGCACGTCGTTCGCGCCGATCGCCTCGACGACCTGGGTCGCGAGCTCGCGCGGGTTGCCCTTGAGCTTCTTCGCGAGCGCCAGGATGCCGTTGGCCTGGAAGTCGGCCCGGTCGCTTCGTCGCAGCAGGGGGTCGGCGGAGCCGGCCTCCGGCAGCGCTGCTGCCAGGGCGTCCGCGAGACGCTGCTGCACGGTCGAAGCGAGGGAAGGGACCGAGGCCATGAGCTTCCGTTCCTGTCGAGGGGGGATGTTCCAGTGGTCAAGTGTCCCACGGCGGGGCAACCGGTTTGCCGGGACGCGGACGCCCGCACCGGCGCGGCGCGGGAAGTCTGTGGGATCCGGTTTCCGGGTCTGGGAGAATGGTGTACGCGAGTTTCCCGACGTGTTTCCGACCCCTAGGAATCAAGGACGTGCCGACCGTGGCTCAGAGCAGCACCGAGACCGACTGGGTCTCCCGTTTCGCGGACGAGGTCATCGCCGAGTCGGAGCGACGTGCGCCTGGCAAACCGGTCGTCGTCGCCTCCGGACTGTCCCCCTCGGGCCCCATCCACCTGGGCAACCTCCGCGAGGTCATGACCCCGCACCTGGTCGCCGACGAGATCCGGCGCCGCGGGTACGAGGTCCGCCACCTGATCTCCTGGGACGACTACGACCGCTACCGCAAGGTCCCGAAGGGCATCGACGGCGTCGACGAGTCCTGGGCCGAGCACATCGGCCGGCCGCTGACCTCGGTCCCCGCGCCGAAGGGCTCCTCCTTCCCGAACTGGGCGGAGCACTTCAAGGCCGCGATGACCGAGTCCCTGGCCGAGCTGGGCGTCGGGTACGACGGCATCAGCCAGACCGCGCAGTACACCTCGGGCGCCTACCGCGAGCAGATCCTGCACGCGATGAGGCACCGCGGCGACATCGACGCGATCCTCGCCCAGTACCGCACCAAGAAGGACCCGAAGGCGCAGGCCGAGGCCCAGGCGAAGAAGTCGCAGAAGCCGGTCGACGAGGCCGAGCTGGAGGCCGCCGAGGGCTCCGGTGCCGCCGCCGAGGACGACGGCACCGGCTCCGCCGGCTACTTCCCGTACAAGCCGTACTGCGGCTCGTGCGACAAGGACCTGACCACGGTCACGGCGTACGACGACGAGACGACCGAGATGACCTACACCTGCACCGCGTGCGGGTTCTCGGAGACGGTCCGGCTGAGCGAGTTCAACCGCGGCAAGCTGGTCTGGAAGGTCGACTGGCCGATGCGCTGGGCCTACGAGGGCGTGGTCTTCGAGCCGTCCGGCGTCGACCACTCGTCGCCGGGCTCGTCGTTCCAGGTCGGCGGTCAGATCGTCGCGATCTTCGACGGCAAGCAGCCGATCGGCCCCATGTACGCCTTCGTCGGCATCTCCGGCATGGCGAAGATGTCGTCGTCCCGCGGTGGCGTGCCCACCCCGGCCGACGCGCTGAAGATCATGGAGCCCCAGCTGCTGCGCTGGCTGTACGCCCGCCGCCGGCCCAACCAGTCCTTCAAGATCGCCTTCGACCAGGAGATCCAGCGGCTGTACGACGAGTGGGACAAGCTGGAGGCCAAGGTCGCCGAGGGCACCGTCCTGCCCGCCGACGCCGCCGCGTACTCCCGCGCCGCCCGCACCGCCGCCGGCGACCTGCCGCGCACGCCGCGCCCGCTGCCGTACCGCACGCTCGCCTCGGTCGTCGACATCACCGCCGGCCACGAGGACCAGACGCTGCGCATCCTCAGCGAGCTGGACCCGGCGAACCCGGTCACGGACCTCGACGAGGTCCGGCCGCGGCTGGACCGCGCGGAGAGCTGGATCCAGGCGCACGTCCCGGCCGACGCGCGGACCGTCGTGCGCTCCGAGCCCGACACCGAGCTGCTCGGCTCGCTGGACGACGAGGCCCGCGAGTCGCTGCGGCTGCTGCTGGAGGGCCTCGACACGCACTGGTCCCTGGACGGGCTCACCACGCTCGTCTACGGAGTGCCGAAGGTCATGGCGGGCCTGACGCCGGACGCCAAGCCGACGCCGGAGCTCAAGGTCGCCCAGCGCGCCTTCTTCGCCTTGCTGTACCGCCTGCTGGTCAGCCGCGAGACCGGGCCGCGCCTGCCCACGCTGCTGCTCGCCGTCGGCGCGGACCGCGTGCGCAAGCTGCTCGGGGCCTGATCACCGCGGTGTACGACCAAGGGCCCTCACCCCGCACGAGGTGAGGGCCCTTGGCACGTGTGCCGGGGTGATCAGGCGATGTGCTCGGCTTCGAGGTCGGCCTGGTGGCGCTTCTGGAAGCCCGGCATCAGGCGCTTGAGCAGCGCGGTGCTGTTCGGGTGGTGCACGCCGTACCGGTCGGCGAGGAGTATGTCGAGGGTCCGGGCGTTCGGATAGCCCTGGTGCTCGTCGACATAGTCCTTGTACGCCGGGTACGCCAGCTCCTCGAACTCCTTGTCCTCGGGCGTGAACTCGGCCGGCGGCTCGGGCTCCGGCACGGGCTGCGCCTGCTGCTCCTCGTACCCCTGGGCGTACTGCTCGTCGAACGCCTGCGGGTCGGGGCCCGTGCCCAACGGGCGCGTACGGCCGCCGGGGCCCGCGGGGACCGGGACGCCGGGGCCCGCCGGGACCGTGACCGGGACGGGCTCGAAACCCTCGACGTACGTCGGGTCGTATGTGCCCTGGTAGGCGTCCTGCGCGGCCTGCGACGCGGCGAACCAGGGGCTCTCGTGGGGGCCGGCGGCCTCCGGACCCTTTTCGGCCTGCGGCTCCTGCCACGCGTCGGCGGTCTCCTCCACGGGCAGCGCCGCGGGCTCGCCGGCGATCGCCTCCCGCGGGACCGGACGCCGGCCGGCGCCGCTCGGCAGCTCGGGCTGGCCGGCCTGCTCCGGCGCCGGCGGCAGCAGCGCCGGCTCGATGCCCGCGGCCGCAAGACCAGCCGGGGCCGTCTCGGCCAGCGGAACGCCGTACTTCGCCAGCCGCAGCGGCATCAGCGCCTCGACGGGGGCCTTGCGGCGCCACGCCCTGCCGAAACGTGCCTGCAGACGGGCCTGGTAGATCAGCCGGTCCTGCTCCAGCTTGATCACCTGCTCGTAGCTGCGCAGCTCCCACAGCTTCATCCGCCGCCACAGCTTGAACGTCGGCACGGGCGAGAGCAGCCAGCGCGTGAGCCGCACGCCCTCCATGTGCTTGTCCGCCGTGATGTCCGCGATCCGGCCCACCGCGTGGCGGGCCGCCTCCACGGCGACCACGAACAGGATTGGGATCACCGCGTGCATGCCGACACCGAGCGGGTCGGGCCAGGCGGCCGCTCCGTTGAACGCGATCGTTGCGGCCGTCAGCAGCCACGCCGTCTGGCGCAGCAGCGGGAACGGTATGCGCATCCACGTGAGCAGCAGGTCGAGCGCGAGCAGCACGCAGATGCCGGCGTCGATACCTATGGGGAAGACGAGGGAGAAGTCGCCGAACCCCTTGCGCTCCGCGAGCTCGCGCACCGCGGCGTACGACCCCGCGAAGCCGATCGCTGCAATGATCAGCGCTCCCGCGACGACGACACCGATGAGCACTCGGTGCGTGCGTGTCAGCTGCATCGCGGCCACCGCGTTCCCCTCCCATTCACAAATCTGCGGGGCACAGCCTGGCACATGCCCCCGGAGTCCGTCCCTCCGCCCTTGTACGGCAACGGGCGGGAGGCTACGGGCAGTCGGCCGGGCATCGGCCCCGAGCCGGCCGCACGGACGCCGGCAACGGCGCGAGAACGGTGCGCCGGCGAACGGGACCGGTGCGTGTGCCCCGGAACGGACCGGCACGACGTGCTGAAACGGGACCGGCGCGGCGGACCGCCCGGAACGGGACCGGCGCGGCGGTCCCGTTCGCCCGTCGGCTACTTGTTGGCCGTGGCCACGGAGTCCACGGCCTGCTTCGCCGCCTTCAGCGCGTCCTTCGTCAGGTCCTCGGACGAGGGGTTCTTCGCGCCCGCGTAACCGGTGCCGTTGTAGGTGAGCGTCACCAGCCCGTTCTCGGTACGCGCCACGATCACCGCGTACACGAAGTTCTCACCGGTCTTCCTCAGCGTGTAGTTGAGGGTGGTCGCCTCGTTGCCGATGCCGGGCGCCGGGCTGGACTTCACGTCCTTCGCGCCCTCGGTGGCCTGCGTCTTGGCGATCTCCTTGGCGTAGTTGTCCTTCGCGCGCTGCTCGCCGCTGACGGCGAGCGTGGCGTCGGAGTCGTAACGCAGGAAGGAGACGTCCAGCCAGCGGTACTGCGAGCCCTTCACACCGTTGTCGTCCAGGCCGTGCCACGAGCAGCTGCCGCGGCTCCCGGCGTCCGACGACCGGCCGGCCGCGCCGGACGTGGACTTCGCGCCCGGCACCAGGTCCTTGATCGTCTCGCGGGCGATCGACTCGCACGGGTCGGGCAGCTTCGTGAACTTCGCGGGCGCGACCGTCGGCGTCTTCTTCGCCTCGGGGGTGGAGGAGGCGGACGCCGAACCGTCGGTCTTGCCGTCACCGGAGTCCGAGGAGCAGCCGGCGACGACGAGCATCACCGGAACGGCTGCGCAGGCGAATATGCGGGTGAGTCGCGGGGCTGAACGGTGCATGGTTCCTTCACTCGGTCGTTCGGTCTGTCCGTCGGGCGTCCGGTCCGTCGGGCGTCCGGTCCGTCGGCCCGTCGGGCGTCGGCTCCGGCGGTCCGGCGGACCGTCAGGCCGGTCACGGCCGTCACGCCGTCGCGGCCGCCAGGCCACCGTACGCGGCCGCGCGGCGGCGGGGGCGGATGCTGGACCGGCGGCCGGCCCGACCCGGCCCGTCACTCGTCGAGGAGCTCCGCCAGCCGGCGGGCCACGCTCTGCGCCTTTTCCTGCAGTTCCTTGCTGTCCGGGACCTCCGCCGCCGGCGCCGGCTGCTCGGCGTAGACGACCGTGACGATCACGTTCGATGTGCGGAACACCACGCTCACGGTGCGGCGCTGCGCGGTCGAGCCGGCACGGTCGAGGACGTCGTCGATGAAGGCGGCGTTGCCGAGACCCTCCAGGACACGCGGCTCCAGGCCCGTGGTCGACCCGTTCGGCGACGGGCTGCCGTCGGCGCCCTCGGCCGAGCCGCCGGGGGAGGCGTCGCCCGACGGCTGTCCGGAGCCCTCCGGGGCCTCGGGAGCCTGGGACTCCTCGGCGTTCCCGCCCGCCTCGCCCGCCTTCCCGGCCTGGGCCTCCAGGTCCGTGGTCGCGCCGGGCGAGAGGGTGGCGTCGGCGTCGGCGTCGGGGCGGGGGACGACGGGCACGGAGGTCGCGGCCTGCTTCTTCGCGAACACCTCCTGTGCCCGGCTGTCGTCGCTGACCGCCGGGTCGTAGGACACGACCCGCTCGAAGTCCACCCGCAACTGGTGGGAGGAGTCGGGCGCCTGCCCCTTCCAACTGCAGGCCGCGCGGCGGTCGGTGTCGTACGTCACGGCCGGCACACCGCGGAGCACCTTCTGCTGCTGGTCCCGGGGGAGCGTGAGGACGCCGGGCAGCAGGTCCCGCAGGGTGCTCCGCCCGACGGAGCCGCACGGCTCCGGCAGCGTGCGGTACTTGCCGGGGGGCGCGGCCGACGCCGGGGCGCCGTTGGCCTTGGCGTCGGGCGCGGAACCGTCGTCCCCACCGCCCGAGGTGCAGCCGGTGAGTCCGGCGACCAGCGCCACGAGGAGCGCCGCCGCGCCGGGGACGTACGCCTTCCGTTGCACGTGCCTGGCTCCCTTCTCCATGGGTCCGCTGTCCGGTCCGCGCCGCCGCGCGGGGAAAAACGGTTGTCGGCCGCTGACGGCCGGTGGACACAATGTCTATCGCACGCGCTGCCCCGGATGCCGGGCCGCCGAGCTTTACGCGGTCATTGGCCGGGCATTTGCGTTAGATGTCTTTTCGGGGGAGTTGGGGAGTTATGTCGTATGTAGAGGTGTCGGGCGCGAAGGTCCCGATCCGGCTGTGGACCGACCCCGCGACGGTCGAGGACGTGGCGATGCGGCAGCTGCAGAACGTCGCCACGCTGCCCTGGATCAAGGGCCTCGCCGTCATGCCGGACGTCCACTACGGCAAGGGCGCGACGGTCGGCTCGGTGATCGCGATGCACGGCGCGGTGTGCCCGGCAGCGGTCGGTGTGGACATCGGCTGCGGCATGTCGGCGGTCAGGACGTCCCTCACGGCGAACGACCTGCCCGGCGACCTCTCCCGCCTGCGCTCCAGGATCGAGCAGGCGATCCCGGTGGGCCGGGGCATGCACGACGAGATGGTGGACCCGGCGCGGGTCTTCGGCTTCCGGGCGGGAGGCTGGGACAGCTTCTGGGACCGTTTCGACGGGGTGGCGGACGCGGTCAAGTTCCGTCGGGAGCGGGCGACCAAGCAGATGGGGACGCTCGGATCCGGCAACCACTTCATCGAATTCTGTCTCGACGAGTCGGGATCGGTCTGGCTGATGCTGCACTCCGGCTCCCGGAACATCGGCAAGGAACTGGCCGAGTACCACATCGGCGAGGCGCAGAAGCTGCCGCACAACCAGGGCCTGATCGACCGTGACCTCGCGGTGTTCGTCGCGGACACCCCGGAGATGCATGCCTACCGGAACGACCTCTTCTGGGCGCAGGAGTACGCGAAGTACAACCGCGCGATCATGATGGGGCTCTTCCAGGAGATCGTGCGCCGCGAGTTCCGCAAGGCGAAGGTGACGTTCGATCCGGTCATCTCCTGCCACCACAACTACGTGGCGGAGGAGCGGTACGAGGGCATGGACCTGCTGGTCACCCGCAAGGGCGCGATCCGGGCGGGCGCCGGCGACTACGGGATCATCCCGGGCTCGATGGGCACCGGCTCGTACATCGTGCGGGGCCTCGGGAACGAAGCCTCCTTCAACTCCGCTTCCCACGGCGCGGGCCGCAAGATGAGCCGCAACGCGGCGAAGCGGCGCTTCACGGCGCGGGACCTGGAGGAGCAGACGCGCGGGGTGGAGTGCCGCAAGGACTCGGGTGTGGTCGACGAGATCCCGGGCGCGTACAAGCCGATCGAGAAGGTGATCGACCAGCAGAGCGACCTGGTCGCGGTGGTGGCGAAGCTCAAACAGGTCATCTGCGTGAAGGGCTGAGACAGCCGCGCCGTGGGCCCCGGGCCGGATCGGTCCCGGGCTTCGCGTGCGTTCGGGGCCTGCAGTGCTTGTCACGTCACGCTTCCGGGCCGGTGTGTGCGGCCGTAAGTGCGGCGGGCCGTTGCGAGCCCTGCGGTGCCGGCTGCAGGGACTTGTGGAAGAACGTCGTCGGGCGCAGGACGCCGGAGGGGTCGGCGGCGTAGTCGGGGACGGTGCCGAGCGGGGTCCAGCCCGCGGAGCGGTAGAGGTGCTCGGCCGTGCTGCCTGTCTGCGTGTCGAGCATGAGCAGGGTGCGTCCCGACGCACGCGCGAACTCCTCGGCCGTGGTGAGCAGTCGGCGCGCGATGCCGCGTCCGCGGGCGGCGCGGTGCACGACCAGCTTGGCTATCTCGGCGCGGTGCCGTCCGTTGGGCGAGGTCTCGCACCTGAGCTGGAGGGTGCCGACGAGCCGGTCGCCGTCGTGGGCGGTCCAGGCGGCGATCCGCTCGTCCGACAGGGCGGGTGCCAGGTCCGACCACCAGGCGGCGGCCTCCGCGGGCGTGAGCGCGGCGGTGAAGCCGACCGACGCGCCGTCGTCGACCGCGTCGACGAGGAGATCGGCGAGTGCGGCGGCCGAGGCCGGCAGGTCGGCGGCGGTGAGGAGTGACACGGTGATGCGGTCGTTCATCGAAGCTCCCGGTGGACCTTGGAGTTGGACGCCTGGGCACGCGGCCGGACCACGAGCAGATCGATGTTGACGTGGGACGGCCGGGTGACGGCCCAGGTGATGGTGTCGGCGACGTCGTCCGCGGTGAGCGGCTCGGCGACGCCCGCGTAGACCTTGGCGGCCTTCTCGGTGTCGCCGCGGAAGCGGGTCGTGGCGAACTCCTCCGTCCGGACCATGCCGGGCGCGATCTCGATGACGCGGACGGGGGTGCCGACGATCTCCAGGCGCAGGGTCTCGGCGAGGATGTGGGCGCCGTGCTTGGCCGCGACGTAACCGCCGCCGCCCTCGTAGGTGGCGAGGCCCGCCGTGGAGGACAGGACGACGACGGTGCCGTCACCGCTCGCGGTGAGCGCGGGCAGGAGCGCCTGAGTGAGGTTGAGCGTGCCGATCACGTTGACCTCGTACATGCGGCGCCAGTCGGCGGGGTCGCCGGTGGCGACCGGGTCGGCGCCGAGTGCGCCGCCCGCGTTGTTGACGAGGACGTCGCAGCGGTCGAGGGACGCCGCGAAGGAGTCGACGGCCGGCCGGTCGGTGACGTCCAGCGGGTGGGCGGTGGCCTGGTGGCCCTCGGCGGTGATCTCGGCGGCGAGGGCCTCGATGCGCTCCTTGCGGCGGGCCGTGAGGACGACGTGGAAGCCCGCGGCTGCCAGCTGCCGTGCGGTGGCCGCGCCGATGCCGCTGCTCGCTCCGGTGACGACGGCGACGGGGGTCCGGGCGGTGGTCATGTCGTGGCTCCTCGCGCGTGTGATCGAACTGCGGTCAGCATAGGTCGGCGTGGTGACGCGCCGATTTCCGCATGGGGTGGGCAGGGGCGGTGCGGGTGTGAGGCCGGACGGGTGTGAGGCCGGACGGGTGTGAGGCCGTACGGGTGTGAGGCCGTACGGGATCGGGCTGCGGCGGCGCGGGTGGGGCGCGCCGGACTGATGGCAAATCAGGCACTTAGCGGGAAAATCGGTATCTTCGGTTCATGTGTGTGATGCGTAGGGCGCTCTCGGCCGGGGCCGCGGCGTTGGTGTTGGTGGTCGGCTCGGGTGCGGGCGCGCGTGCGGGTGCGGACCTGGAGCCAGGGGGCGTGGCCGCGGGGGCCTCGGGCGCCGTGGCGCCGGAGGCGGACGTGGCCCATCACGGTCATGTCTCCATGGGCGACGGGTCGCTCAGGATCTCCCTGATGGCCCAGAACCACGGTCCCTCCAGCCTGGAGGACGCCACGGTGCGGCTGGAGTTCTCCCTGCGGCCGATCGGCGAACGGTGGTTGCCCGAGCGGTGCCTGTGGGCAGGCGAGCGGGTGGTGCTGTGCGGCACCGGCCCGCTGCGGGCGGACGGGGTCGGCCGGGAGGTCTCGATCCGGCTGGGGATCACGGGCGACCCGGCCGAGGCGGTCGTGAAGATCGGCACCGCGTGGAACGGCGGGGCGACGGACCGGAATCCGGCGAACAACACCCACCGGGTGATCGTGCCGGCCACGGGGGATCCGTACGCCTTCTGAGCCGTGAGCCGTGCGAGCCGTACGCCTTTTGAGGCGTGTGTCGTCCGAGCCGTACGCCTCTTGAGGCCTGCGTCGTCCCAGCCGTGATCGTTGTGAGCCGTGGTCTTCGTGGCCCGCGCGCCTTGTGAGGCGTACGGGCCCGCTGACCCGCACGCTTCCCATCCCGGCCGACCGGTCAGGCGGCCGGCCCCCGTCCCGCCGCCCAGGCGATGTAGCCGTCGGGGCGGACGAGCAGCGCGGTGCGCCGGCCGGTCGGCCAGTGCGCCCGTATGACGCGGCCGGGTGCGGCCGGGGCCGCGGCGGTGGCGAGGGCGGCCTCGTCGGTGGGGCCGATCAGCACGAACTCGCCCTTGCGCAGCAGCTCGTAGAGCCGCCCCTCGGCGAGCCGCAGGTCCGGGGCGCGCCGGCCGGTGAGGGGGTGCGCGCCGCGCGGTGCGCGGTATGAGATGCCGATGCCGGAGACGACGCCCATCGCCTTCCTGGCCGCCGGCCGGACGCTGCCCAGCACGCGGGCGGCGAGCGAACGCACCGCGCGCTGAAGGGGAGTGCGGGCCATCGCCAGCCGCACGATCGCTCCGCTGCTGCGCAGGACCATCCTGCCGACGGGGTGCCGCTCCGACTCGTAGCTGTCGAGCAGCGCCTCGGGGTCCGGAGCGAGGCCCAGGATCACCGACGCGAGCTTCCACGAGAGGTTCGCCGCGTCCTGCAGGCCGGTGTTCATGCCCTGGCCGCCGGCGGGTGAGTGCACGTGTGCGGCGTCGCCCGCGAGGAAGACGCGGCCGGCGCGGTAGGCCGGGACCTGGCGCTCGTCGCTGTGGAAGCGGGATATCCAGCGGGCGTCGTGCATGCCGAAGTCGCTGCCGAGGGCCCGGCGGGCGATCTCGCGCACCTCGTCGAGGTCGACGGGCTCGCTGTCGGGGACCTGACGCGAGCGGTTCCACCCCATGACGCGGTACCAGCCGTCGCCGAACGGGGCCATGAAGGCGAAGGTGTCCCCCGCTCCGTTAACGGTGAGGAGGTCGGCGGGCTCCTCGGCGAGGCGGACATCGGCGAGCACGATCGACCTGATGACCGAGACGCCGGGGAAGGGCAGGCCGAGTGCTGTGCGCACGCCGCTGCGGACACCGTCGGCGCCGACGAGGTAACGGGCGCGCAGGGTGCTGCGGGTGCCGTCCGCACCGCGGAGCTCCGCGGTGGCCGACGCCGGGGCGTGGGCGGGGGCCTGGTCGAGGCCGGTCAGCTCCGTCCCGTGGCGGAAGTCGACGCCCGCGGCGCGGGCTCGGCGCTCCAGCAGCTTCTCCACCTCGTACTGCGGGGTGATCAGGAGGAACGGGAAGCGGGACGGGAGCGCGCCGAGGTCGAGGGAGAGCCGGCGGAACAGGCGCATGCCGGTGACCGGCGTGCCCTTCGACACCAGCTCGTCGGCCAGGCCGCGGGCGTCCAGCAGCTCCAGCGTGCGGGCGTGGACGCCGAAGGCGCGCGTGATGTTGCTGATCTTGTCGGGGCGGCGCTCGACGAGGGTGACCGAGAGGCCCGCGGAGGCGAGGTCGCCCGCCAGGAGCAGGCCGGTCGGGCCTGCCCCGACGACGATCACGTCCGTGTCGAACGAGGCGGTCCCGTCGGCCTGGTCGACGGGCGCGGTGCGGGCGGCGGGAACGGCAGGGGCGGTGGTGGCGGTGCTGGGCTTGCCGGGCATGTCTGCCTCCGGTGGTCAGCGGCTGCGGATCGACATCTGGGTCAACACCTGTTGGTCAACGCTTGTTGGCAAATGTAGAGCGGTGGCTCTGGCGTGTCAACACTTGTTGGCCTACAGTTGTTGGCATGACGACGGAAGCACCCGGCGCCCCCCGCCGCTCCGATGCCACCAAGGCCGCGATCCTCGAAGCCGCCCGCGAGCGCTTCGCGGCCGACGGGTACGAGCGGGCGACGATCCGGGCCATAGCGCGTGACGCGGGCATCGACCCCTCGATGGTCATGCGCTACTACGGCAACAAGGAGGGGCTGTTCACCGCCGCCTCCGAATTCGACCTGCGTCTGCCGGAGCTGGGTGCGCTGCCCGGCAGGCACGCCGGCGCGGTGCTGGTCGCCCACTTCCTGGACCGGTGGGAGCAGGACGAGGTGCTGACGGCCCTGCTGCGGGCCGGCGTCACGAACGCCGCTGCCGCCGAGCGCGCCCGCTCGATCTTCCGGGAGCAGCTGGGCCCGGTCGTCGCGGGTCTGTCACCGGACCCGGCCGACGCCCCGCGCCGTGCCGCGCTCGTCGCCTCGCAGATCCTCGGCATGGCCCTGGCCCGGTACGTGCTGTGCTTCCCGCCCGCCGTCGAGATGACCAAGGAGGAGGTGGTGAGCTGGCTGGCTCCGACGGTGCAGCGCTATCTGACGGGCGAGCGTCCCTGACCTCCAGCGGGGGCCGCTCGGGACGCTGCTTCCGGGACGGCCCGGCCTCCGGGGACGGCCCAGCTGCGGGCGGCCGTCGGCATCGGCGGGCAACGCCCGGGCCTACGCCGTCACGACCGGGCGGGTCGCGGAGCTGACCGGGCTCACCACCGGTTCGGCGACCCGGCTGGTCGACCGGCTGGAGCGCGCCGGATATGTGACGCGTGAGCGCGACACGCACGACCGGCGCCGGTGCTCGTGGCGTGCGTGCCGGAGCGGATGGTCGAGTTCGGGGCGCTGTGGGAGCGGCTGGGCGGGGCCTTGGTGTCGATGGTCGACACGTATGCGGACGAAGAGATCGCCCTGCTCACGGCCCATATGCAGCGGACGGTGGAGCTGAGCACGGGACAGGTGGCGCGGCTGCGCGCGGGTGACTTCGACGCGTAGCCGCGGCAGCCGGCCGGGCGGCGGGGCCGCCGTCACGCCCCCGCGGTGCGCAGGGCCGACGCGACGATCGCCTCCAGGCGGGCGTGGTGGGCGCCGCGCCAGTAGACGCGGTCGCAGACGGTGCACTGGGCGAACACGTCGTAAGTGCGCTGCGTGCCGTGCTCCAGCTGCTCCTGCACCGAGTCCTTGTCGGCGTCCGTCAGCGGCCCGTTGCACGCCGTGCACCGCGTCCAGGGTGCGAGCTCCGGCGCGAACCGTTCGAGTACGTCGGTGAGTTGGTCGTCCGGCCGGTCGCTGTAGATGTACGCCCCCGCCCAGATCTCCCGGCGTCGCAGCAGGCCCCGGTCGCGCGACAGCAGCACCCGCCGCTCCTTCGCGGACTGGGCGGCCAGGGCGGGATCGCCGATGTCCTCGTTCTCGTACGCCGCGTCCACGCCGAGGAGGCGCAGCCGCCGCGCCAGCGTGCCCAGATGGACGTCGAGCAGGAAGCGGAGCGGCGCGCCGGGGACGCGCTGCGGCCGGTCGACGCCGCGTACCTCGACGTGTTCGCCGTCCTGCGGGATGTGCGAGACCGGGACCTGGCGGCCGTCGACCAGCAGACGGCCCGCCTCCGTGAGCGGGACACCGAGCGACTCGACGACATGTCCGAGCGTCGACGAGCCGTCCGTGACGACGGCGCTGCGGCCCTGGCGGCGCTCCGGCGGGAGGAAGAGCCGCAGCTCAGGGGCGACGCTGAAGGTGATTTCCGGTCCGTTCACAGCGCCAGCATGTCACCGGCCGCGCGGTGGCAGCCAGCGGTTTGCGCAGCGTCCCCCGGCTGGACGCGGAACGCGTCCGCGTGCTCCGCCGCCCACTCGGCGAAGGTCCGCGCCGGGCGGCCGGTCAGTTCCTCGACGGTGCGGGTGAGCGGCGCGGGCGAACCGTCGGTCGACTGCCCAGTAGTCGAGCAGGGCCCGTGCGAACGCGGCGGGCAGGGAGGCGGATACGGACTCCTGCCACTGCTCCGGCGTCACCTCGCGGATCTCGATGGGCGTCGCGCGGCCCGCGGCGCGTCCCAGGACGGCGATCTGCTCGGCGAAGGTGAGAGACTCGGGTCCGGTCAGGTGGTACGCGCGGCTCCGGGGTCGGTGAGCACGGCACGGGCGGCCCACGCCACATCCCCTTCGTGGATGGGATCGCCGTGACTGCCCGGGTAGGGAAGGTCGATGACGCCGGTGGTGCGCAGAGGCGCGCGCCCACTGGAGCGCGCTTCCGGCGAACGCGCCGGGGCGCAGGACGGTCGTGGCCACCGGCCCGGCGGCCAGGGCCTCTTCGACGGCGAGGTGCGGGCCGGCGACCGGATCGGCGGCCGCGTCGGCGCCGAGGACCGAGCTGGACGACAGCTAGTCGCGGCAGGAGTACGTGCCGGGCCCGTGGTCACGGCATGCACGCGCACGGTGCGCAGCCCGTTCACCGACGTCGGTCATGTACGTGCCCCCGACACGCTCACCTCCGTACATCTGTCGGACGGACACCGTTAAGCTCGCGGGTCACGAGCGGCAACAGATGGAGATGTGGACGTGTCCCGAGCGCGTGTGGGTGTGGCCGTACTGACGATGGGCTCCCGCCCTGCCGAACTGCGGGCGCTGCTCGACTCGGTGGCTGATCAGGACCATCCCGCGAGCCGCGTCGTCGTGGTTTCCAACGGCGCCCCGCTGCCCGAACTGCCGGCCGGCGTCACGGGCGTCGAGCTGCCCGAGAACCTCGGGGTGTCCGGCGGGCGCAACGTCGCCATGGAGCGGCTGCGGGAGTTCGGCGACGTCGACGTGCTCGTCGACCTGGACGACGACGGGCTGCTCATCGAGACGGACGTCTTCAGCCGTATCGCCGCGATGTACGACGCCGACCCCGCGCTCGGGATCGTCAGCTTCCGCATCGCCGACGAGACCGGTTTCACCCAGCGCCGGCACGTGCCGCGCATCGGCAAGACCGATCCGCTGCGCGGCGGGCAGGTGACCACGTTCCTCGGCGGCGGGCACGCGCTGTCGATGCGGATGCTGGAGCGGGTCGGCGGCTGGCCGGACGACTTCTTCTTCACGCACGAGGAGACCGATCTCGCCTGGCGCGCCCTGGACGACGGCTGGAAGATCCTCTACGCCCCCGAGCTGGTGCTCCAGCACCCTCGTACGCCTCCGACCCGGCACGGCGTCTACTACCGGATGACCGCGCGCAACCGCGTTTGGCTGGCGAAGCGGAACCTCCCCGCCTTGCTCGTGCCCCTCTACCTGGGCGCGTGGACCGCGCTCACCCTGGCGCGCACCCGATCGGCGCCGGGTCTGCGCGCCTGGTTCGCCGGGTTCGCCGAGGGTGTCCGTACGCCGTGCGGAGAGCGCCGTCCGATGCGCTGGAGCACCGTGTGGCTCATGGCCCGGCTCGGCCGGCCGCCGGTCGTCTGACCGGCGGACGAGGTTGCCCTGGGTCGGGCGGGACCGGTGTGCTCTCGATCTTTCCCCGGCCAGGGGGCGTGACCTGTGAAACAGCAGTCGCACGGTGTCTGGCCCGGAGGAGTAGCGTGGGAGGGCGAGGCGAGTCCCGTCATCGCACTGATTCCCCAAGACGGGTGATCCTCATGACCGGCTCCGATCCACCTCCGGCTTCCCGGCGTCTGCCCAGTGGCGTTCACGAGGCCGTACGGCCCGGCCATGCGCTGCTCCGGCTGGAGACCACGGAGTCGCGCGAAGGTGTCCTCGATGGTGCGTGGTGGCCGCGGTCGCGTGACATCGGCGCCGAGCTGCCCGCGTTGCTGAGTGTCCTCACCGGTCACCTCGGCCCCGTCACGCGCGTCGGGCTGGACACGGCAGCCTGGGAAGGGCTCCCTACGCGGATCGTCGTCGACGACCGGGTGGTTCACATCGACTCCTTTCCGGTGGGCGATGACACCGTCCTGATCACCCGCGGCGACCAGGACGTGTTCTCGCTGCTGGTGATTCCGCCGAACGCGACACCCGAGGCCGCGCACGCCGCGATGGCCCAGGCCGTCCGGGCCGACAACATCACCCAGGCGGAACAGATTCTCATCGACACCGGAAGCGCGCAGGTGCCGCCGGACTGACGAGCGAGCCGTGGCCGACGGAGCCGTACCGCACGACAGCGGTGAGTCAGCCGCGCCACTCCACCAGAAGCAGAGTCGCGTCATCCGTGGTGCGTCCGCCCCGCGCCCGCTTGAGCGTGTGGGACAGGGAGCGTGCGACCGCCCGGATCCCGCGGCCGGTTCTCTCCAACTGGTTCACCCAGTCGATCAGCTGGTCCTCCCCGAACTCCTCCTCACCGGTCTCGTGCTCCTCGATCAGTCCGTCAGTGAAGCAGAGGAGACGGTCCCCCTGCTCCAGCTCCATCTCGCTCAGCTGCGGCTCGGGACCGCCGAAGCCGACAGGGAGGGTCGTCGCACCGGTCAGCCGGAGCGCGACACGGTGATTACGGATGAGCATCGGTGACGGGTGTCCGGCATTGACCCACTGAAAATGTCCCGTCGTGGTGTCCAGCCGCATCATCTGCGCGGTCACGAAGTGCTCGGGGCCGAACTGGTCGGCCACGGCGCGGTCCATGAAGGCGTAGATCTCCGACAGCCCGGTGCCGGCGCGGCGGGCGTGACGGTAGGCACCGATGGCCACGGTGGCCATCGTGGCCGCGTCCAGTCCGTGACCCATCGCGTCGATCATGGCCACGTGGAGGACGTCTCCGACGGAGGCGGGCCGCTGCTTTCTCGACGCACCTGCGGTTCCCCGTCCGTGAGGCCGTCGCCGGGCAGGGGTACCAGCCGCAGTTGGCCGTAGTCCTGCAGCAGCACCTGCGGTCGGCGGCCGCCGAGCCGCGCCACCACGTCGGCGACCAACGGCCCGACAAGATGGGGCGGCAATTCGTGCGCGCAATCGAGGACCTCTCCCAGCAGAGCTTCCCCGAAGCTCTCGGAGCGGTCCGCGCGCCGTGCGTGTACGTCACCTGGTGCCGTACCTGCGGCGGGCTTTGTGATGGCGTCCATCGTGCGATCCCGTTCCGGGCGGCTTCCGGCTGCCCGTGTCTGGTCACTCGCCGGGAACGGCGCCGCTGTGGTCGTGCGCCCGAAAAGCTCTCGGTAGGTGCCAGGCTACTCCCGGCCATGGGGGACGGCGCGGCGCTCAGCCATCGCGAGGAGATGCGTCCGTACGGCAGATGACGGGTGGCCGCACCGGCGGTACGGCCGTCGGCTCATCACCCCCTCTGCTTGATCATCGGCCTGCCGGGACAGCCCTTCGACCGGCAGGACCAACACACAGGGGCGACAGGGCCGGGCAGCCCGAGGACCCGTCCCATGTTCTGCCGGCCCCAGGACGAGAAGGCGGCTTGTCCCGCCTGGTCGGCAGGACGACCCCGAGGGAGGAGTGCAGGTCTGTGAGCAGGACGCTGTTGCAGGCGGCGGCGATGTCGCGGTGCTGAGCGTGCGGATGAGCCACGACTTGCGTTGGGGACCACGAACCGCGCGTGGCAGGTGAGCTGAGACAGGAACCACGGCGGCCCCATAGGTGTCGGGCAGTTCGAGTGCCTCCGGGAGGCCGACCAGGGCTGGGGAGCGCGCGGCCACAGCCCCGTCGCGGTCCGTGAACACGCCGCACAAGGTGAAGCCCGCCCGGAAGCAGCGACATCCCAGCTCAGGGCCACACCAGGCAGTACGGCTGGTGGCCCGCCTCATGCAACCGGTGGCTGAAATCCTGCCATTCGTGCAGCAATTGGTAGACGTTGAACGCGTCCCGCGGTCCGCCCCGGTCCGGGACCGTCGACCAGATGAAGGCCGCCGCGCCCACCGACTCCTCGCCGATGTCCCGCAGCGGGTCGACCACGGTCATCGGCAGCTTCACCACCGCGTAGTCGGGGTGCAGCACCACGAGCTCCAGTGGCGGCACCTTGTGCAGCGGCATGCCCTGGATGCCGGTCAGCACCATCGCGGCTATGGTCTCCGGCTTGATCTTGGTGAACATGCCGCCCATGCCGAGCTCGTCGCCGCCCAGCTCCTCGGGGCGCATCGAGATCGGCACCCGTGCGGCGGTGGCGCCGTCGGGCGCACCGAAGTACTTGTACGTCACCCCCAACCGGCCGCTCCTGCCTCCCACGGGATCATCCGCTTCGCCTCGCCGGTGCTTTCCGCGCCGGGCAGGCTCAGGACCCAGGTCGTCGGTCCCCTCGCCCAGTCCGCCACCGCGATGCATATCTCCACCCGACCACTCGCAGGCCCCGCCGCGCAACCAGATCATCGTGACAGTGACCTCCCCCACGAACGTGCGGTGAAACACCTGTCCGCAAGATCGCCTGGGCCTCTGAGACCATGGTTTCCGTGAGCTTTCCCTATGACGCCCCAGTTTCGCAGACGCTTTTCGACCGCGCGTCCCTCGTGACGCCCGGCGGCGTGAACTCTCCCGTCCGTGCTTTCCGTGCCGTGGGCGGTACGCCCCGGTTCATGGTGTCCGGCACCGGCCCGTACCTGACCGACGCCGACGGCCGTGAGTACGTCGACCTCGTCTGCTCGTGGGGGCCGATGATCCTCGGGCACGCGCACCCCGAGGTCATCGAGGCGGTGCAGGCGGCGGTCGCCCGCGGCACCTCCTTCGGCACGCCGGGAGAGGGCGAGGTCGCCCTCGCCGAGGAGATCGTGGCCCGTGTCGAGCCCGTCGAGCAGGTGCGGCTCGTCTCCAGCGGCACCGAGGCGACGATGTCGGCGATCCGGCTGGCCCGCGGCTTCACCGGCCGGTCCAAGGTCATCAAGTTCGCCGGCTGCTACCACGGGCACGTCGACGCGCTCCTCGCCGCCGCGGGCTCCGGGGTCGCGACGTTCGCCCTCCCCGACACGCCCGGCGTCACGGGCGCCCAGGCCGGCGACACGATCGTGCTGCCGTACAACGACCTGGAGGCCGTGCAGGCGGCGTTCCACAACCACCCGGGCGAGATCGCGTGCGTGATCACGGAGGCGTCGCCGGGCAACATGGGCGTGGTGCCGCCGCGGCCCGGCTTCAACCAGGGGCTCAAGGACGCCTGCGCGAAGAACGGCGCGCTGTACATCTCCGACGAGGTGATGACCGGCTTCCGCACCTCGAAGGCGGGCTGGTTCGGCGTCGACGGCGTGGTGCCCGACCTGATGACGTTCGGCAAGGTCATGGGCGGCGGGTTCCCGGCCGCCGCGTTCGGCGGGTGCCGGGACGTCATGGCGCACCTCGCGCCGGCCGGTCCCGTCTACCAGGCGGGCACGCTGTCCGGGAACCCGGTGGCGACCGCCGCGGGCCTCGCGCAGCTGCGCCTGCTGGACGACGCCGCGTACGAGAAGGTGAACGCGGTCTCGAAGGAGATCCAGGCGCTGGTGACGGACGCCCTGACCAAGGAGGGCGTGGCGCACCGCCTGCAGACGGCGTCCAACATGTTCTCCGTCTTCTTCACGCCGACCGAGGTCAGGGACTACGAGGACGCGAAGAAGCAGGAGGCGTTCCGCTTCAACGCGTTCTTCCATTCGATGCTCGCCGACGGGGTCTACCTGCCGCCGTCCGCGTTCGAGTCCTGGTTCGTCTCGACCGCACACGACGAGCGGGCGATCGAGCGGATCGCGGCCGCGCTGCCCGCCGCCGCCCGCGCCGCAGCGGAGGCGACGGCATGAGCGGCAGGGATATCACCGTCGTCCACCTGATGCGCCACGGCGAGGTGCACAACCCCGATGGTGTCCTCTACGGCCGCCGCAGTGGCTACCACCTCTCCGAGCTCGGCCGCCGGATGGCCGACCGGGTCGCGGAGCACCTAGCGGACCGGGACATCACGCATGTCGTCGCCTCCCCGCTGGAGCGGGCCCAGGAGACCGCCCAGCCGATCGCCAAGTCGCACGGCCTGACCCTGGACACCGACGAGCGGCTGATCGAGGCGGCCAACGTCTTCGAGGGCAAGACGTTCGGCGTGGGCGACGGCGCGCTGCGCCAGCCGGCCAACTGGAAGCACCTGACGAACCCGTTCCGGCCGTCCTGGGGCGAGCCGTACGTCGAGCAGGTCGTGCGGATGTCGGCCGCGCTGGAGGCGGCGCGCGACGCGGCGCGCGGCCACGAGGCCGTGTGCGTCAGCCACCAGCTGCCGATCTGGGTCGTGCGCAGTTTCGTCGAGAAGCGCCGGCTGTGGCACGACCCGCGGCGCCGGCAGTGCACGCTCGCCTCGCTCACCACGTTCACGTACGAGGGGGACAGGATCGTGTCGGTCGGATACTCCGAGCCGGCCCGGGATCTCGTTCCGCCGCACCTTCTCGCCGGTGCCAAACCCGTGAAGGGCAAGTCCAAGGCATTCGGCGCGTAGCCCGCCCGGAAAACGGCGTAGGAAAACCCGTCCCGCACATCAGGAACCTCCGCGTTCCCCACGGCATCTCCCCGGGTGCCGATGTGGAAATGCTTCCCCCGACCAGGGGAGCGCGGATGGGGACGATATGCGCGACATCACTCGAAGGGGCTTGCTCGGAGCGGGACTCGGGGCCGCAGCCGCAGTCACCACGGCGGGCTGCGGCGCCAGTGGCCAGGGCGGCGGTGGTGCGCCCGGCCGGGGCGGTGACCAGGGCAAGGGCGCGAAGCCCTCGCCCTCGGCGGGGAACGGCCGGCCGATCGGGGACGGCTCCACGTCGGACACCGGCAAGCAGCCCCGTCAGCCGCAGCGTCCCGTTCCGCTGGAGCCCGGGCAGACGCCGCCGCAATTCGTGATCTTTTCCTGGGACGGTGCGGGTGAGGTCGGCAACGGACTCTTCCCGCGATTTCTCGAACTCGCCAGGAACCACGGCGCGGCGATGACCTTCTTCCTCTCGGGGATCTATCTGCTGCCCGAGTCGAAGAAAACGCTCTACCGCCCGCCGAAAAACGCGATCGGCGCGTCCGACATCGGTTATCTCACCGACGAGCACATCAAGGACACGCTGAAGCACATACGCCAGGCATGGCTCGACGGCCATGAGATAGGCACCCATTTCAACGGGCATTTCTGCGAGGGCCCCGGATCGGGCAGCAACTGGTCGTCGGCGGACTGGCGCAGCGAGATCGACCAGGCTGTGAAGTTCGTCACCGAATGGCGCACCAGCAGCGGCTGGCACGACATCGATCCCCTGCCTTTCGACTACCGCAAGGAACTCGTCGGCAGCCGCACCCCCTGTCTGCTCGGGCAGGACAAACTGCTGCCCGTGGCGAAGCAGCTGGGCTGGCGGTACGACGCCTCCTCGCCCGGCGGCCGCCAGACATGGCCCGACAAGCGGCTGGGCGTCTGGGACCTGCCGCTCCAGCAGGTGCCGTTCCCGGGACGCTCCTTCGAGGTGCTGTCCATGGACTACAACATGCTGGCCAACCAGTCCCACAATGCGACGCAGGGCGTTCCCTCGCGTTTTCCGGGCTGGCGCAAGCAGGCGACGGAGGCGTATCTCGCGGGATTCACCCGCGCCTACGAGTCCAATCGCGCACCGTTCTTCATCGGCAACCACTTCGAGCAGTGGAACGGCGGCATCTACATGGACGCCGTGGAGGAAGCGCTCAAGCGCATGGCCGGCAAGAAGGACGTACGGCTGGTCTCCTTCCGGCAGTTCTGCGACTGGCTCGACGTGCAGGATCCGCAGGTGCTCGCGAAACTGCGCACCCTTCAGGTCGGCCAGTCACCCGCGGGTGGCTGGAACGCATTCCTTAAGGCTTCTTGACAACGGGCCTTATCGGGCACGCAGGGGGGTGCGGAAGATCGCCGCCGGGGTCATGCGAAACTTTTCACATGAGCCTCAGCCGTGCCCCCCGCGCCGCCCTGCTGACCGCCCTGGTCGCCGCAGGCGCGCTCACCCTGTCGGCCTGCGGCGAGGGCGGGAAGTCCGGAGGCGGCGGCGACACGAACTTCGTCACCGGCTCCGGCGGCATCGACACCGTCGCCAAGGGGGAGCGCCAGGCCCCCCACGAACTCAAGGGCGAGACCCTGGAGGGCGAGCCGCTCGACGTCGCCGACCTCAAGGGCAAGATCGTCGTGATGAACGTGTGGGGATCGTGGTGCCCGCCGTGCCGGTCCGAGGCCCCCTATTTCGCGAAGGTCGCCAAGGAGACCGAGGCGAAGGGCGTCGAGTTCGTCGGGATCAACACCCGGGACAGCAAGAAGGAGCCCGCGCTCGCTTTCGAGAAGGACTACGGAATCGAGTACCCGAGCCTGTACGACCCGATCGGCAAACTGATCGTCAACGGCTTCCCCAAGGGCAGCCTCAATCCGCAGGCCATTCCCTCCACCATCGTGCTCGACCGGGACGGAAAGATCGCGGCCCGCTCGCTCAAGGCGCTCGACGACGAGGAACTGCACAAGATCATCGACCCGTTGATCGCGGAGAAGTGATCCTGTGACGTTCCTTGCCGCGGCACCGGAGGTGTACGACACGGTCTTCGGCGGCGCCCTGCTCCTCGCTCTGCCCATCGCCCTGTTCGCCGGGCTGGTGTCCTTCTTCTCGCCGTGCGTGCTGCCGCTCGTCCCCGGCTACCTCTCGTACGTCACCGGGGTCACGGGAACCGACCTCGCCGAGGCGAAGCGCGGCCGCATGGTCGCCGGCGCCTCCCTGTTCGTCCTCGGCTTCACCGCCGTGTTCGTGTCCGGCGGGGCGCTCTTCGGCTACTTCGGCTCCACCCTCCAGGGGCACCGGGAGATCCTGTCCAAGGTCCTCGGCGCGCTGATGATCCTGCTGGGCGTCTTCTTCATGGGTCTGATGCCCTGGCTCACGCAGCGCGAGTTCCGCATCCACAAGCGGCCGGTGTCCGGCCTGCTGGGCGCGCCGCTGCTCGGCGCGCTGTTCGGGATCGGCTGGACGCCCTGCATCGGGCCGACGCTGTCCGCCGTGACGGCGCTCGCCGCGAGCGAGGCCAGCGCCGGCCGCGGGGCGCTGCTGACCGTCGCGTACTGCCTCGGCCTCGGGCTCCCGTTCGTCCTCGCGGCGGTGGCGTTCCGCAAGGCGCTCGGGGCGTTCGCCTGGGTGAAGCAGCATTACGCCTGGGTGATGCGGATCGGCGGCGGCATGATGATCGCGACCGGTCTGCTGCTGCTCACAGGTGTCTGGGACACCATGGTCCAGTCGATGCAGAGCTGGTCCAACGGCTTCACGGTGGGGATCTGAACGTCCATGAGCAAGTACGACACCGACGCACGCGAACTCGGCGAGGCCGGCGCGCAGTTGTCCACCGCCCCCACCGAGAACGCCGCGGACCAGGCCGTCGGCGGGCCCACCCTCGGCGTGACCGGCTGGGCGCGCTGGTTCTGGCGGCAGCTGACCTCCATGCGGGTCGCGCTGATCCTGCTCTTCCTGCTCTCGCTGGGCGCGATCCCCGGCTCCCTCGTCCCGCAGAACAGCGTGGACGAGATGAAGGTGCAGGCGTTCAAGGACCGCCACGAGGTGCTCGGGCCGCTCTACGAGAAGCTCCAGTTCTTCGACGTCTACAGCTCGGTGTGGTTCTCGGCGATCTACATCCTGCTGTTCGTCTCCCTCATCGGCTGCATCGTGCCGCGCTCCTGGCAGTTCGTCGGCCAGCTGCGCGGCCGCCCGCCGGGCGCGCCGCGGCGGCTGACCCGGCTGCCCGCGTACACGACGTGGCGCACGGAGGCCGAGCCGGAGCAGGTGCGCCGGGCGGCGCTCGCCCTGCTGCGCGGGCGCCGCTTCCGCGCCGACGAGGCGGGTGACGCGGTCGCCGCCGAGAAGGGCTACCTGCGCGAGGCCGGCAACCTGGTCTTCCACGTGTCGCTGATCGTGATGCTCGTGGCGTTCGCGGCGGGCCAGCTGTTCAAGTCCGAGGGCGGCAAGCTGGTCGTCGAGGGCGGCGGCTTCTCCAACACGCTCACGCAGTACGACGACTTCAGGTCCGGTTCGCTGTTCGACACCGACGACCTGTCCCCGTTCAGCTTCACCCTGGACAGCTTCACCGGCACGTACGCCAAGAGCGGCCCGCAGCGCGGCACCCCCCGCACCTACGAGGCCGCCGTGACCTGGTCCGGCCCGGGCGGCACCGAGAAGAAGCAGGTCGTCGAGGTCAACAAGCCGCTGGAGGTGGACGGCACCAAGGTCTTCCTCAACGGCCACGGGTACGCCCCCGTCGTCACGGTGCGGGACGGCAAGGGCAAGGTCGTCTTCCAGGACGCGGTGCCGCTGCTGCCGATCGACAACAACGTCACCTCCACCGGCGCCATCAAGGTGATGGACGGCTACCGGGACAAGAACGGCAGGAAGGACCAGCTCGGCTTCCAGGCGTTCTTCGTGCCGACGTTCGCGGGAGACGGCAAGGGCGACATGTTCTCGCAGTTCCCGGGCCTGGAGTACCCGGTGCTCGCGCTCACCGGCTACCACGGCAGCCTCGGTGTCGACGCGGGCCTGCCGCAGAACGTGTACCAGCTCGACACCAGCAAGATGAAGCAGTTCACGAACGCCGACGGTGAGATCCTCAAGCAGCGCATGCGCCCCGGCGAGACCATGACGCTGCCGGACGGCGCGGGCTCCATCACCTTCGAGAAGGAGGTCAAGGAGTGGGCGACCTTCCAGATCACCCGTCAGCCCGCCGCCGGCTGGGCGCTGACGGGCGCGATCGCCGCCATCGCGGGCCTCGCCGCCTCGCTGTTCATCCAGCGCCGCCGGGTCTGGGTGCGGGCCGTGCGCGGTGACGACGGTACGACGGTCGTCGAGATGGCGGGCCTCGGCCGCAGCGAGTCGGCGAAGCTCCCGGAGGAACTGGCCGACCTGGCCGCGATTCTCCATTCCGAGGCGCCCACGGCGCCTGAACCTGTAGACGTTCCTGCCGAAGGGGCTGAGAAGTGACTCTCGCCGCCGCAACCGCCGCCGCAGCCAACGAGAACCTGGCGCAGATCAGCAACTACCTGATCTATTCGTCGATGGCCGTCTACACGCTGGCCTTCTTCGCGCACATCGCCGAGTGGCTCTTCGGCAGCCGCAGCAAGGTGGCCCGCACGGCCGCCGCGCTCACGGCCCCCGCCGCGGAGGCCGCCGCCCCGCCGGTCACGGTCCGCACGGCGGGCGCGACCGCGGTCCTGGAGAAGCCGAAGGTGGTCACACGGGCCGCGAGCGGCACGCGGGACGTCCCCGACGGCCCCGGCGCGCACGGCGGCACCGCGCAGGGCGACCTGTACGGCCGCATCGCGGTGTCGCTCACTGTGCTCGCGTTCCTGCTGCAGGCGGCGGGCGTCGTCGCCCGCGCCCTGTCGGTGCAGCGGGCGCCGTGGGGCAACATGTACGAGTTCTCCACGACGTTCTCCACGGTCGCCGTCGGTGTGTACCTCGCCCTCCTGCTGGCCGGGAAGAACGTCCGCTGGGCCGGCCTGCCGCTGGTCACGACCGTCCTGCTGGACCTCGGCTTCGCCGTGACGTACCTGTACACCGAGAGCGACCAGCTGGTGCCCGCCCTCGACTCGTACTGGCTGTGGATCCACGTCTCCACCGCGATCTTCTGTGGCGCCGTCTTCTACCTCGGCGCGGTCGGCGCGGTGCTCTACCTCTTCCGCGACGCCTACGAGCGCAAGCTCGCCCGCGGCGGAAAGCCCGGGACGTTCGCCACGTCGGTCATGGAGCGGCTGCCCTCGGCCGCCTCGCTCGACAAGTTCTCCTACCGCGTCAACGCGGCCGTCTTCCCGCTGTGGACCTTCACGATCATCGCCGGCGCGATCTGGGCCGGCGACGCGTGGGGCCGCTACTGGGGCTGGGACGCCAAGGAGGTCTGGTCCTTCATCACCTGGGTCGCCTACGCCGCCTACCTGCACGCCCGCGCCACGGCCGGCTGGAAGGGCCGCAGGGCCGCGTACATCGCGCTCATCGCGTTCCTGTGCTTCCTGTGGAACTACTACGGCGTGAACATGTTCGTGAACAGCCTGCACTCGTACGCGGGCGTCTGAGGCCGCCCGTGAGGTAGCGCCCGCGCCGCGCCCGCGCGACGCTGGAGACATGAGTGACGTGATCCCCCAGGGCACCACCGAGACCCGGGACGACGGCACTCGCCTGCTGCGGTACGAGCTGCATCTGCCGCATCCGGTGATCCGGGTATGGGCCGCCGTCGCCACCCCCGAGGGGCTGCCGACCTGGCTCTGCGCCGCCGACCTGCTCGAACCGAGAATCGGCGGCGCGGTGAGGCTGCGCTGGCTCAACACCGACGCGGAGGGGCGCCACACCTTCGCGGAGGGCCATGTCACGGCGTGGGACGTGGAGCGGGTCGCCGAGTACACGGTCACCGTGCACGGCCGCATCCGCTTCCACCTGGAGCCGCACGGCGACGAGGGCACGGTGCTCCGCTTCACCAACGAACTGCGCTGCGACGACGAGGTGCTGCTCGACTGCCTGGCCGGCTGGCACAACCACTTCGAACTGCTGGTCGCCGCGCTGGAGGGCAGGCCGACCACCGACTGGTCGGCCTGGACCGCCGAGCGCTGGCAGCAGCTGCGGGACGCCTACGCGTCCGCCTGAACGCACCAGCCGGTCAGTCCTTCATGACGATGCAGTCCTCCGGCGGCGGCTTCTGGTCCGGCCAGGAGAACTCCTCGAACCGCAGCGTCCCGTCGGCGGCGAGCCGCACGATCGGCACCGCCTTGTTCCGCGGGTTGCCGTAGTTGTCCAGGCAGATCCAGCCGCTCGCGCCGTTCACCCGGAGCGAGCCCGTCAGATGCGGCCACTGGGCCGTCACATCGGCCGGCGCCGGAGCCTTCGCCGAGGTGCCGGTCGCGCGCCGGATGCCCTGCACGGCCGTCGCCATCGCGTCGTGACCGATGATCGTCTGCCCGTCCTGGAGCTGGTTCGGGCCGATCTCGGGGCGCATCTCGGCGATCGCGTCGGCCAGTTGCCGGTACGCCGCCGCCGAACCGCCCGTCGCGGGCAACGTCCGCCCGGGAGCCTCGACCCATGCGTCCGGGTGGGCGAGCGCCGCGTACTTCAGCGTCACCCGCGGTTTCGTCTCGCCCGGCCGCACCGCCAGCGCCTGCCGGTCCAGCTTCTCGTCCGAGCCCAGGTAGGACGCCTCGTCGCCGGTCAGAACGGTGAAACCGCGGCGCGCGCAGCCCGACCTGCCGAGCTCGGACAGGAAGATCCGCAGCGGGGTGTGGCGGCCCGCGAAGAACACCGTGTGGGCGTCGGTGTCGCAGATGTAGTGGGCGATGCTGTTGAAGACGTTGCCGAGATTGCCCGGGTTGTTCGGTTCCTTGCTGGACGTGAACTGCGTCGGCTCGTAGACCTGGTTCGGCAGCTGCTCGTTGAACGCCTCGCGCAGCGTCTGCGCGTAGCGGTCGTCCGGGTTCGTGTCGTACACGAGGAGAGCGCTGCGGTCGACGGACCTGGCGTGCGACACCAGCGCCCGGGCCTCGTCCTTGTTGGTCGGGGCGACCCGTGCGAGGCCGGGGATGTTGGTGATGTCGTCGGCGGTGATCGTGGAGCCCACCATCGGAATGTGATGGCGGGCCAGCAGGGCGACGGCCTGCTTGGTCGCGGTGCTGCTGGTCGCGATGCCGGTCACCGCGCGCAGCTGCTCGGGGCCGTCCGCCATCGTGACCAGCTGGTTCACCACGGCCTCCCAGTGGTGGCCGAGGTCGCCGGTGTTGGCCAGCAGCACACGGATCTTCGGCGGCCGGCCCTCGGCCCGGTTGGCGAGCTTCTGCTGGACGTACACGCCCTGCAGCTCGTGGCGTATCTTCGTCAGCTGCTCCGGCGCGCCGGAGCTGAACGGCATCATCACCGCCACCGAGACCGTCAGCTGCACGGAGTCCTCCGCGGCCCGGTTCTCGGCGGCGATGGCACGCGCCACCTCCCGTATCTCCTCGACCCCGAAGTCGTAGCCGGTCGCCGAGACACCGATGCACTCGTCGCTGCCCTCGGGTTTGACCACACCCGTCGCGCACTCGCGGTCCTCGTCGAGGACGCCCGGCCCGAACAGCACGCCGAGCACGACCGCGGTCACGACCCCGACCCCGATGAGGATCTTCGTCAGGTTGTTCATCAGTCCGTCCCCCCACTCGCCCGGCCCCGCCGGGAGCAGTCGCACTCCCGCAGCGGACGGCCCGACCGGATGCTCTCCGCCCAGTGCCGGGCGGCGTCGGTGAGCACGGAGCTGTCGGCGACGTCGTCCCGCAGCGCGTGCAGCGCCCCGTGGACCGCCGCCTCCAGGCGCGCCTCGGGCAACTCCAGCCAGTCCTGCGCCAGCCAGGCCGCGTTCAGCAGCCGCTCGACGCGCCGCTCCGGCTCGCGGTGCCCGCCCGTGAACGCCAGTCTGCTCCGCTCCGGCAGTCCCTCGAAACCCGGCGCCGACGCGATGTGCAGCAGCTCGTCCAGCCAGGACGCCGTGTCCGCGCGGCCGAGCGAGCCGGTCAGGTACGCGACCGCGCCCGCGGTCCGGCCGATCGCCAGCTCGTGGTGGTACGCCTGCCAGGCGTCGGTCCCGGCCGCCGCGTAGTGCATCACGAGCCGCGAGTGCATGCCGAGCCACGACGAGTGGTCGGCGTCCAGGTGGTAGAGCCGGTGCAGCAGCAGGGTGCGCAGGCAGTGGTCGGCCACGAAGTGCCGGTCGCAGCGCGGCCATCCGTCGGTGTCGAGCGCGTGGCGCAGCTCGGGTGTCGTCATGCCGGCCGCCACCGGGAGCAGCAGCTCGGCGGAGCGCGCGTCCGCCGCCGGGGACAGGCGGGTGAGCAGCTCGCCCAGCTCCCCGGGGACCAGCTCCTGCCGCAGCGCCTCGGCCACCGTCGGCCCGGTCGCCGCCTGCCGCGGCGTCGCCGGCCGGTGCCGCAGCAGCGAACGCAGCGTCAGCGTCGTGAGCGCGGTCGGCTCGGGCGGGCCCGCCGGGCCGGGCGGGCCCGCGGCGTTGGCCGCCGTCCGCAGTTCGTCGATCGCGTCCGTCATCCGGGTCATGGCCAGCGGCCGCCCGCCCGTGAACCGGTAGAGCGCGCGCGGCAGTCCGGGCGGCAGCATCGCGTCCGGATCCACGTGGCTCAGCAGCCCGTCCGAGGTCTCCGGGCCGGCCGGCGGCAGCGGCGGATACGGCACCACGACCAGCGGGTGCACGCACAGCCCGTCGCCCCGGCCGCCCGCCAGCCCCACCGCGGAGCTGAGCGACGCCAGCCGGTGCGCGCCCTGCAGGACCGGCGGGTCGCCGCGCCGGAACGCCGCGTACACCACCACCCGGTCCGGATGGCCGGTCGACCGGTGGGTGAGGCAGTCGCGCACCAGCTGCTCGCCCAGCTCGTCGTGGGCGTTGTCGAGCAGCATCAGCGGACGGCCGGTGCGCAGCAGCCAGCCGCCGGTCGTCCGGTACGCCTCCTCCAGGTCGGCCCGCAGCGCCTGACCGAGGAAGTACTCGGCGCGCCGTCGCTGGTCACCGCCGAGCCGGAAGTGGCTGCCGAGCAGGGTCAGCCCCCAGCGGGCGCTGCCCTGCGCGCCCGGATAGGCCCCGTACCAGCCGACGGCCTTGCGGCTGCCGCGCTGGAACAGCTCCTGCAGCAGCACCTCCACCGACACCTCGATGAACTTCTGCACCGGCGGCAGCGGCATCGGCAGCGCCGCGTACGCCGCCATCAGCTTGGCGACCCAGCTCTGCACGACCGCCGCCCAGTTGCCGCGGGCCGGCGAGATCAGCTCCAGGCGGCGCAGTTCGGCGGCGATGCGCTCGTCCTGGTCGGCGTTCCACGTGCCGGAGGCGACGGCGACCAGCCCCGCGAACAGCCGCGTCATGTGCAGCGTCGGCGTCCGGGCGGGCCCGGCGCTGGTGAAGCCGATGCCGAGCAGCCGCAGCGCCTCCGTCACCAGCGAACGCGACTCCGGCGACTCGGCCGCGCCGGTGCGCAGCGTGTCGTCGGCGCAGTCCAGGTACGCGGTGGGCGTGACCGGTCCGCAGACGTCCCGCAGCCAGGCGAAGTCGTACGACTTGCCCATCCCGCGGCCGCCGACGACGGCGACCACGGGCGGTGGCAGGGCCTTGCAGACGGGGCGGAACTTCCGGCCGGCGACTTCTGTGCCGGTGAGATGGGACGTGAGCTGCGCGAGCAGTTCGCTCCGCGCGGCGAGTTGATCCCTCAAGTACGACTCCCGAGCG
Source organism: Streptomyces sp. 5K101 (assembly GCF_046506645.1). Taxonomy (NCBI): domain Bacteria; kingdom Bacillati; phylum Actinomycetota; class Actinomycetes; order Kitasatosporales; family Streptomycetaceae; genus Streptomyces; species Streptomyces sp. 5K101. The sequence continues at coordinate 62,359 of NZ_JBKFFO010000018.1, forward strand.
GTCAAGTGGCGCCGGGGGACAGGTAGTTGACGACGATGATATGGCGCGCGGGGCAGGTGGGCGAGGGGATTGCAACGGATTCGTGTTCAGCCCGTCACGCGCGGTCGCGGCCCTCGGGGGGGGCGCGCCGCGGGGCGGATGTGCCAGGCAAGGCACGCCCGGGGCGTTGGTAGCGCCGAGCCTCCAGCCGTGCCGGCGAGGCGGATGCGCCGGGCAGGGCGCGTCCACGGGCGGCAGCGGGGCCGGCGTCGCAGATGGGGCGGGCGCGGCTCGCCCGCGGGCGGCGGTCCGGCGCCGCGGACGGCGCCTGGTCGCGGCCCTCGGGGCGCCGCGCGGAGCTTCACCCGGTGGCGGCAGGACGCGTGGCTCAGTCGTCGCCGATGTCCTCGTGCCACAGCGCCGGGTGCGCCGCCACGAAGTCCCGCATCATCGCCGCGCATCCGACGTCGTCGAGCAGCACGATCTCCACGCCGTGCTCCGCCAGCCAGTCGTGCCCGCCGCTGAAGGTCCGCGCCTCGCCGATCACGACCCGGGAGATCCCGAACTGCCGCACCAGCCCTGAGCAGTACCAGCACGGCGACAGCGTCGTCACCATCGTGCTGCCCCGGTACGACCGCTGCCTCCCGGCCGCCCGGAACGCCGACGTCTCGGCGTGCATCGACGGGTCCCCGTCCTGCACACGCCGGTTGCGGCCGCGACCCAGCAGCGAACCGTCGGCCGCGTACAGCGCGGCCCCGATCGGGATGCCGCCCTCGGCGAGCCCCGCGCGGGCCTCGGCGACGGCGGTGGCGAGCCACCTGCGGGCCTGAGCGTCGTCCATGCCCGGACCCTTACCCGGCGGGCCCCGGCATCACCACGTCGACACGGCCGAGGAACCCATCGGCGGAGACCGGCCGAGACGGTCGCGACCCGCTCGACGGTCAGCCGTCCTTGTCCTCGCCCTGCTCGCGGCGCTTGAGCTCCTCCTCGCGGCGGCGCAGGTCGGCCTCCCAGTCCTTGAGCAGCGACTCGTCCTTCTTGTTCTCGTCCTTGATGGACTTCAGGAACTCGGGGTTGTCGTCGGGAGCGACCCACTCCATGCGGTGGTTGCGGTGCCATTCGGACGGCGTGCGGCCGCCGGCCGGGGCGTGCCGCATCTTCCCGGCGGCGAACCAGACGATCGGCCCGACGATCCAGAACAGCAGGATGATGAAGATCCAGGCGAGCTTGGGCAGGTGCTTCGCCTCGTCCTCGGGCGTGTTCAGGCAGTCGATGAACGCGTAGATCGTCAGCGCCAGCGGCAGGATGTACATCAGCGCCCTGAGCATGTGGGACAGCCCCCTGGAGACTTGGCGGAGCCGTGTTCCCCGGCCCCGGTGACGGGGCCAGGGTAGCCCGTGGCTGATACTTGGCCCCATGGCTTACGACGATCTTCGCTCCCTGCTCCGGGCGCTGGAGCGCGAGGGCGACCTCAAGCGCATCAAGGCCGAAGTCGACCCGTATCTCGAGGTCGGGGAGATCGTCGACCGGGTGAACAAGGCCGGCGGGCCCGCCCTGCTCTTCGAGAACGTGCGCGGCTCGGCGATGCCGCTGGCGATGAACGTGTTCGGCACCGACCGCCGGCTGCTCAAGGCGCTCGGGCTGACGTCCTACGACGAGATCAGCGACAAGATCGGCGGCCTGCTCAAGCCCGAGCTGCCGCACGGGTTCGTCGGGGTGCGCGAGGCGTTCGGCAAGCTGGGCTCGATGGTGCACGTGCCGCCGAAGAAGGTGAAGGACGCGCCCGTGCAGGAGGTCGTCCTGACGGGCGACGACGTCGACCTGGACGCCCTGCCCGCGCTGTTCACCTGGCCCGAGGACGGCGGCTCCTTCTTCAACCTCGGGCTCACGCACACCAAGGACCCCGAGTCCGGTGTGCGCAACCTCGGTCTGTACCGCCTCCAGCGCCACGACCGGCGCACCATCGGCATGCACTGGCAGATCCACAAGGACAGCCGCAACCACTACCAGGTCGCCGCCCGGCGCGGCGAGCGGCTGCCGGTCGCGATCGCCTTCGGCTGCCCGCCGGCCGTCACCTACGCGTCGACCGCCCCGCTGCCCGGCGACATCGACGAGTACCTGTTCGCGGGGTTCGTCGCGGGCAAGCGGATCGAGATGGTCGACTGCAAGACCGTGCCGCTCCAGGTCCCGGCGAACGCGGAGGTCGTGCTGGAGGGCTGGCTGGAGCCGGGGAAGATGCTTCCCGAGGGCCCGTTCGGCGACCACACCGGCTTCTACACGCCGCAGGAGCCGTTCCCGGCGCTGACGATCGACTGCGTGACGATGCGCAAGCGGCCGCTGCTCCAGTCGATCGTGGTGGGCCGGCCGCCGACGGAGGACGGGCCGCTGGGCCGTGCCACCGAGCGCTTCTTCCTTCCGCTCCTCAAGATCATCGTGCCGGACATCGTGGACTACCACCTGCCGGAGTCGGGCGGTTTCCACAACTGCGCGATCGTCTCGATCGACAAGAAGTACCCGAAGCACGCGCAGAAGGTCATGCACGCGATCTGGGGCGCGCACATGATGTCGCTGACCAAGCTGATCGTCGTCGTCGACGCCGACTGCGACGTCCACGACCTGCACGAGGTCTCCTGGCGCGCGCTCGGCAACACGGACTACGCGCGCGACCTCACCGTCGTCGAGGGCCCGGTCGACCATCTCGACCACGCCTCCTACCAGCAGTTCTGGGGCGGCAAGGCGGGCATCGACGCGACGCGGAAGCTCCCCGAGGAGGGCTACACCCGCGACGGCGGCTGGCCCGAGATGGTCGTGTCCGACCCCGAGACGGCGGCGAAGGTCGACCGCCGCTGGAAGGAGTACGGCCTGTGACCTCCGCCGCCGCGGCCGTCCCGCAGCCCGGACGCACCAGGGCGTTCCTGCGCCTGGTGATGATCGAGCACTCGGTCTTCGCGCTGCCGTTCGCCTACATCGCCGCCCTCACCGCGATGTTCCGGCACGACCGCACCGTCCACTGGGTCCAGCTGCTGCTCGTCACCGTCGCGATGGTGGGCCTGCGGACGTTCGCGATGGCGTGCAACCGGGTCATCGACCGGGAGATCGACGCCCGTAACCCGCGTACGGCCTCGCGCGAGCTGGTGACCGGCGCGGTGTCGGTCCGTTCGGCGTGGACGGGCGCGCTGGTCGCCGTCGTCGTCTTCCTCGGCGCGGCGGCCCTGCTCAACCCGCTGTGCCTGGCGCTCGCGCCGGTCGCCGTGGTGCCGATGGTGGTCTACCCGTACGGCAAGCGGTTCACGGACTTCCCGCACGCCATCCTCGGTCTGGCCCAGGCCATGGGGCCGATCGGCGCGTGGATCGCGGTCACCGGCGCGTGGTCGTGGGAGGCGGTGATCCTCGGTCTCGCGGTGGGCGTGTGGATCGGCGGCTTCGACCTGATCTTCGCCTGCCAGGACGTCCAGGCCGACCGGGCCCACGGCGTGAAGTCGGTCCCCGCGCGCTTCGGCATCCCGGCGGCGCTGTACGGGGCGCGCGGCTGCCACGTCATGACGATGGCGCTGTTCGTCTGGTACGCGCTGGCCACGGACGCGGGCGTGTTCCTGTGGCTGGGGCTGGTGATCGTGGCGGCGGCGTTCGGCTACGAGCACACGATCGTGCGCCCGCACGACCTGTCGCGTCTGAACAGGGCGTTCTTCACCGTCAACGGCTTCATCGGGATTGCCCTGTTCGTGTGTGCGCTGCTCGATCTCCTCGTTCGAGGTCTGACCCTCTAGCCGGCGATCGACACCGACAAGCCGCCGGTGGACCCGGGAGCCTAGGCGCGAGCGGCGCGGCGGCGGAAGACGAAGGCCGCCGCCACGCCCGCCAGCAGGCCGAAGAGGTGGCCCTGCCAGCTCACCGCGGTCTCGGCCGGTGAGATGCCGAGCAGGACCGAGCTGCCCCACACCGCGCCCACGAGCAGTCCCACCACCAGGTCCAGCGCCTTGCGCTCCACGAAGCCGCGCGCCACCAGGTAGCCGAAGAGGCCGAAGACGAGGCCGGACGCGCCGGCCGTGTTCGCGCCGGCCGGGGAGAACAGCCACACACCCAGGCCGGACACCACGACGATCAGCACGGACACGGCGAGGAAGCGGCGGATTCCGCCGAGCGCGGCGAGGAAGCCGAAGATCAGCAGCGGGACGCTGTTGGCCGCGACATGCGCGAAGCCGAAGTGCAGGAAGGCGGCCGGGACCACGTCGGCCAGCTCGCCGGGCTCACGGGCCACGATGCCGTACGCGTCCAGCGAGTGGCCCGTGGCCACGTCGACCGCTTCGAGCGCCCACAGCAGCCCGACCCAGCCCAGCATGAGCACGGCCGCGGCCTTCGCGCGGTCCGACGCGGTCCACGGTGTGGCGGGTGTGTGCGGCATCGCGGGCCCCCTGCGGTGTGTGTGCGTCTCCACCGGGAACGCCGGGCCCGCCTTGCGCAGTTCCGCACGTGCCTCGCCGGATAGGCTCACCCGTGTGGAGCCGCAGGAAATGAACAGTCGCCGGCCGTGGGTCGTGGGGGTGTCGGGTGCCTCCGGCACGCCGTACGCCGCCGCCGTGCTGCGGGCGCTGCTCGCGGCCGGCGAGAGCGTGGACCTCGTCGTCAGCCGCGCCTCACGGCTGACGCTGCTGGACGAGACCGGGATCGCCTTCCGGGACGCGCACTGGCAGGACGACCTGCGTCAGTGGCTGGCCCGCGGGGCGGACGGCAAGCCCGACACGTTCGACATCGACGTGTCCGGGGTGCGCCACTGGGCCGCGGGTGACCTCGCCGCGGGCCCGTCGTCGGGGTCGTACCCGGCCAAGGGGATGCTGATCGTGCCCGCGTCCACCGCCTGCGTGGCGGGAGTGGCGCTGGGCCTTTCGAAGGACCTGCTCCAGCGGGCCGCGAGCGTGACGCTCAAGGAGCGGCGCAGGCTGGTGGTCGCCGTGCGGGAGACCCCGCTGAACGGGCAGACGCTGAAGCACCTGGTGACGCTGGACGAGGCGGGCGCCGTGGTGTTGCCCGCCTCTCCGGCGTTCTACGCGGGGGCGACGCACATCCAGGATCTGGTCGACTTCGTCGCCGGGCGGGTGCTGGACGCGGCAGGGGTGCCGCACCGGCTGTACCGCCGTTGGGAGGGTGAGCTCGGAGGTGGCTCCGCGGACGGTTAGCTCTTCCGGCCGCGGCGCGGCGCGCGGGTCCGGTCGGCCCGGCGGGCGGCAGAGGGCTGGTGGGCACGCGAGCGGTTGGCCAGCTCCTGCAGCTGTCGCATGTGGGCGTAGGCCATCTCGATCGTGTACACGGTGAGTGTCATCTCCTGTATGGATCGCGATCCTTGTGGGATCAACTCTGATCGTTTGAGTAATTCGCAGGGTGTCGGCCCTGTACACCTTAGATTCTACACGTATACTTGCGGTATCGCTGAACAATGGAAGGCTTGAGTCTATGGACGCCGTGGACAGGCAGCTCATCCAGGCCCTGCGCGAGAACGGCAGAGCCTCGTACGCCGAGCTCGGCCGGCTTGTGGGGCTCTCCGGCCCCTCCGTGACGGACCGCATCAACCGCCTGGAGGCGGCGGGGGTCATCACCGGCTACCGCGCCACCGTGGACGCGGCCTCGCTCGGCCTCGGCGTCACGGCCCTCATCGGCATCTCGCTGTCGGACGCCGCCGACCACGAGGACGTCGCCCGCCGGCTGCGGGACCTCGCCGAGATCGAGGACTGCTGGTTCATCGCCGGCGACGACTCGTACATGCTCAAGGTGCGCGCCAGCGACGTCGACGGCCTGGAGAAGACCATCCGCCGGCTCTCCGGCACCCGCGGCGTCTCCCGCACCCGCACCACGATCGTCCTCTCCACCAAGTGGGAGAACCGCGTCGGAGACCTCCCCGACGAGGCGTGAGCCACCCGCCGTCCGCCGTACCGCCCCGCCCGTGAAAGGACGGCAAGGGCGGGGGAGTACGGTGGGCGGAGCCTGTTTTACGTGGAGATATGGGAGGCGGCCGTCGTATGGACGCGGGACTCAAGCGCGAGCTGGAGGAGAAGGTCCGGGCCGGTGAGCGGCTGACCCGTGAGGACGGCATCGCGCTCTACGCGTCGGACGACCTGGCCTGGCTCGGCGGCCTCGCCCACGAGGTCCGCACGCGCAAGAACGGCGACGTGGTCCACTTCAACGTCAACCGCCACCTCAACATGACCAACGTGTGCACCGCGTCGTGCGCCTACTGCTCGTTCCAGCGCAAGCCGGGCGAGAAGGACGCGTACACCATGCGCATCGAGGAGGCCGTCCGCCTCGCCAAGGCGATGGAGAACGAGAACCTCACGGAGCTGCACATCGTCAACGGCCTCCACCCCAACCTGCCGTGGCGGTACTACCCCCGTTCGCTGAGCGAGCTGAAGAAGGCCCTGCCGAACGTCTCCCTCAAGGCGTTCACCGCCACCGAGATCCACCACTTCGAGACCATCTCGGGGCTGTCCGCCTCCGAGATCCTCGACGAGCTGATCGAGGCCGGCCTCGAATCGCTGACCGGCGGCGGCGCGGAGATCTTCGACTGGGAGGTCCGGCAGCACATCGTCGACCACCGCACCCACTGGGAGGACTGGTCGCGCATCCACCGCCTCGCGCACGAGAAGGGCCTCAAGACCCCGTGCACGATGCTGTACGGGCACATCGAGGAGCCGCGCCACCGCGTGGACCACGTCCTGCGCCTGCGGGAACTGCAGGACGAGACCGGCGGCTTCCAGGTCTTCATCCCGCTGCGCTACCAGCACGACTTCGTCGACATGCAGGACGGCAAGGTCCGCAACAAGCTGCAGGCGCGCACGACCATGGCGACGGGCGCGGAGGCGCTGAAGACCTTCGCGGTCTCGCGCCTGCTGTTCGACAACATCCAGCACGTCAAGGTCTTCTGGGTGATGCACGGCGTGCAGACCGCCCAACTCGCCCTCCAGCACGGTGCCGACGACATGGACGGCTCGGTCGTCGAGTACAAGATCACGCACGACGCCGACAACTACGGCACGCCGAACAAGCTCACCCGCGACGACCTGCTCGACCTGATCCGCGACGCCGGCTTCCGCCCGGTCGAGCGCAACACGCGCTACGAGGTCATCCGCGAGTACCCCGGCCCGGACGCCTCCCGCCGCGAGTCCCCGCAGCCGATGCGCGTCTGACGTCCGGTGGCTCCGCCCCCTGCCCCCGGCCGGGGGCGGAGCGCCGTGTCCGGTCCGGAGCGTGGGATACGTCTCGTACCGTGGAAATCCGCGTGCCCGCCGCCGGGCCTTTCCTACGCTGGCCCGCATGGCTCTCACCTTCGAACTCGATCCGCCCGGCGGGCCGGCTCTGCGCGACGGCGTGCTGGAGCTGTGGGCCGACGTCAGCAACGCCGGCGGAGCCGTCGGCTTCGTGCCACCCGTCACCGTCGACGACATACGCCCCGAGTGGGTCAAGCACCTGACGGCCATGGCCGAGGGCCGGATGCGGCTGCTCGTCGGGCGTGACGAGGACGGCGAGATCGCGGCCACGGCGTTCCTCGCGCTCAACACGCACCGCCTGATGACCCACTGGATCTGGCTGTACACCGTCATGGTCCACCCCCGCCACCAGGGCAAGGGCTACGGCCGCGACCTGATGGCCGCCGCGGCGGACGCCGCCCGCGGCCTGGAGGGCGTCGAGGCGATACGCCTCACCTGCCGAGGCGGCACCGGCGCCGACCGCTTCTACGCCGCCTGCGGGTACAAGGAGGTCGGCCGCGTCCCGGGCGCCATCCGCGTCGCGGACGGCGACGACCGCGACGACGTCATCATGCTCCTGCCGCTGCACTGAGCCGCCCACTCCTCATCGAGGCCCTGCGGACCGCCCCATTTGTCGGGCGTGCTTCACTGGACGGGCACCTCTGTCATACCTGTCGTACCAAGGAAGAAGGCCCGCCGTGTCCGCAGGAAAGTCGAGCGCCGCGATCCGGTACACCCTGCTGCGGCTCGCGATCTTCGTCGGCTGCTTCGTCGTCGTCGCCGGTCTCGTGCAGGTCGGCGCCCTGCCCAAGGGCCTGGGCGACGCCAACTTCGCCTGGGTCGTACTGCTCGCCCTCGTGCTCTCCGCGCCCCTAAGCTTCGTGCTCCTGCGTAAGCAGCGCGACGCCATGTCCGAGCAGATCGCCACGAAGGTGGACCGGGCCAAGGCGAGCCTGGACGCCAACCGTTCCCAGGAGGACGGCGTCACGCAGTAGCGGCGGGCGCGGGGCCGACGGGCCCCGAAGGGGTCCGAGGGTCCCCGAGGATGCCTGCGGGGTTGTCTCAAAGGGGAGCTTTGAGGTTCTCAAAGTTCAAGTGTTAACGTGTCGGCATGAAGACATCAGTGCGCCACCACACCGCCGCGAGCATCCCGCTCGTGGCGCGCCTGCATGTCGATCTCTGCCGCTGTACGTCCGCGGTCTGTTGCCGCCAGGTCTGACCCGGCATCACGGCGGCACCGCGCATTCGCGCCCGGGCGCCGCACCCCCCTTCCCCGTCTGTCCCCGCTACGCCCTGTGGAGTGTGCCCGTGTCCGCGACCACTGTGTCCGCGTCCGGTAACCGCATACCGAATAACCGCATACCGAAGATCCCCTTCTGGGCCCAGATCGTCGCCGGTCTGGTGCTCGGCGTCCTGCTCGGCTGGCTCGCCCGCAGCCAGGACGTCTCCTGGCTGAAGGACACCCTCGACCAGGTCGGCTCGATCTTCGTCCAGCTGCTGAAGCTGGCGGTCGCGCCGCTCGTCTTCTTCGCGATCCTGGTCTCGATCGCGAACCTGCGGAAGGTCAACAACGCCGCCCGGCTGGCCACCCGCACCCTGCTCTGGTTCATGATCACGTCGCTGATCGCGGTCGCCATCGGCCTCGTCATCGGCCTGGTCACCAACCCCGGCGCCGGTACCGGCCTCACCCCGAAGGACGGCCAGAAGCCCGAGCACGCCGGCTCCTGGATCGACTTCCTCACCGGCATCGTGCCGACCGACGTCATCACGCCCTTCACCGAGCTGAACGTCCTCCAGATCGTCTTCATGGCCGCCGTCGCCGGCATCGCCGCCCTCAAGCTCGGCGACCGTGCCAAGCCGATCCTCGCCCTGAGCGAGTCCGTCCTGGAGCTGCTCCAGAAGGCCCTGTGGTGGGTCATCCGCCTCGCGCCCATCGGTACCGTCGGCCTGATCGGCTTCGCCATCGCCGACTACGGCTGGGACCTGATCGGCAAGTACGCCACGTTCACCGCCGACGTCTACATCGGCTGCGCGCTGGTCCTGTTCGGCGTCTACCCGCTGCTGCTGGCGACCGTCGCGAAGGTCAACCCGCTCCAGTTCTTCAAGGGCGCCTGGCCCGCCATCCAGCTGGCCTTCGTCTCCCGCTCCTCGGTCGGCACCATGCCGGTCACCCAGAAGGTCACCGAGCGCCTCGGCGTACCGAAGGACTACACCTCCTTCGCCGTCCCGTTCGGCGCGACCACCAAGATGGACGGCTGCGCCGCGATCTACCCGGCGCTCGCCGCGATCTTCATCGCGCAGATCTTCGACGTGCAGCTGGGCATCAAGGAGTACGTGCTGATCGCCTTCGTCTCGGTCGTCGGCTCGGCCGCCACGGCGGGTCTGACCGGCGCGACCGTCATGCTGACGCTGACCCTCTCCACGCTCGGCCTTCCGCTGGAGGGCGTGGGCCTGCTGATGGCGATCGACCCGGTCCTCGACATGATGCGGACCGCGACGAACGTGGCCGGTCAAGTTGTATGCCCGTTGATTGTTGCTGCGCGTGAGGGCATCCTCGACCGCGACGCCTACAACGCGGCGAAGTCGTCGCCCATCGATGCTGTCGACGTGCGTGACGCTGAGCAGAAAGTGACCGTCCCGGTCACTGCGTAGCTCCCCAAGCCGGTGTCGCGCTCGGCTAAGCAGCGACAACAGGGAAGCCCCCGCACGGCTCGATGAGGCTGGGCGGGGGCTTCGGCGTGATCTGATGACGTGAGCAAGGTGCCAGAAGACCCGTGTCCTACGTGGTGAGGTGGAGGGCACGATCTAGGGGGTCGGGGAGCAGACGTCAACCAGCCTTCACCGGCGCATCGGTGCCGTCATACACCTGTCCGCTCACGGCATCCACCCGCCACGTGTCCGCCGCCGCTGACGCCAGCGGGTCGGCTTCCTGTCCGTCTTCGCCCATCGACACGCCCACGAGCCACTCGGGCCGCCAAGCGCCCTTCCGCTCAACCGCCTTGAGCGTGAACGCCTTGACCTGAAGCTCGTCCGGAACACCGCCTCCACGGGCCCGGAGCTGGGCGGTCATCACCTCTCGCACCGCCTTCTCGGCCTGCCCGGCATCCAGCTTCGCCTTCTCAAGTTTCAGGTGGGTGGGACCGAGAGTCACATCCACCTGCGAGACGCGCCCGGCCCTGTCGATCTGCACATCCAGCATCTTCGGCATCAGCACATCGTTGTCGAGCCACCGCCAGCTGGTCATCCATCCCAGTTCCGCCTTCTCTCCCACTGGGTACGTCTTGTGCGTTACCGCACCCTGCCCCCACGGGTAGCGCTCGCGCATGTACAACTGCGCGACCTGGTACGCCTCCTGCTCGTTGGACGGCGCCTGCGCTCCCGCCACGGGATACCCCATGACGGTGGGACGGTCGCTGTCTTCCAACAGCACGTTCAGGTGCTTCTTATCCGGCCATGACAGGCTGCCGTTGCCAAACGCCTCTGGATGCCTCTTGTCTCGGCTGAGCAGGGTGAAGATGACATTCGTGCACGGTGCTCCCACACAGGGCTGGTCATACACGCGTCCCAGCTCATACCGGTCGCCGAACGCCTCTTTCACAACCCGCTCGACGGCCTGCTGCTGCAGAGAGTCCGCAGCCGACAGCCCAGTGCCGTCCACATGCGCGAAGGTCACTACCGGGCGGGCCACGCCCGCGCCCAGCACAAGGAGCACCGCGGAAGCGATCAACGACGCCTTGGCGCTGGCCCGCCAATCGAGTGACCCCCGCTTGGCCAGTGCCAATGCGGCGACAGCGAGCCCTGCAAGGCCACCGAGGATGTTCATCTCAGCGTCCGCACTGTCGCACACACGCCCCAGGCCGTTCACCGTGGCCTGGGTGAACTCGATGGCCAAGGGCAGCGCGATGACGCCGACAAGGGCGGGCAATGGCCGGCGCAGGGCCAGAAGGGTGAAGAGTCCGAGCGGCACCGTCATGGCGAGATTCCACAGCCCCTGGGTGGTTTGGAAGGGCTGGGCAAGATCGTGGTTGATGACGCATTGGCCGCTGGCCGAGCCACTGCCCCTAAAGGTGACACCGAGCACGCCGGTGAGCGTGCTGACAAGCCCAGCCCACCACACACCGTGGGGGGTTGCCCAGACGGCTGGAGAGCAACCATGCCGCGCCACCCAGGACGAGGGCGGCCAGCACGCAGGCGGCCAGGTAACCGTAGTTATGTTGGAAGATCGCGGTAAACACAGGTGTGTCCTTGCCAGGGTCAGGGCGGGGGCGGCGAAGGGCCCCGCCTTGTCAGGCGGGGCCCTTGGCGCTGCTGGTTTAGCAGTGTGCGGCGGGCGTCTGGTAGGTGCCGCTGCTGTACTGGAGCACACCGGTGCTGCTGTAGCAGAGGTAGTCCCCGAACTTCTTCCAGGATTTCGTCACCGTCTGGCCGGAGCTGATGGTGAAGTAGGAGGAGTATGTGGTGCTACCGCTCATGGAGTAGCCGAGGCGGACGCTGACGGAGGACCGGGACTGCTGCAGGGTTGGGTGACACCTGACCTGGCTTGCTGAGAAGCGGCCTGGAAGGATGTTGCAGTGCCCAAGCCGTATCCGAAGGAGTTCCGCGAGGACGTCGTGCGGGTCGCACGCAACCGCGAGCCCGGCGTCACGCTGGAACAGATCGCCGCCGACTTCGGGGTCCACCCGATCACGTTGTCGAAGTGGCTGCGCCGCGCCGAGACCCATGAGGGCGCCAGGCCCGCAACGACGTCGGCTGAGTCGGCCGAGCTGCGCGAGGCACGCAAACGGATCCGGTTGCTGGAGCAGGAGAACGAGGTGCTCAGGAGGGCTGCGGCGTATCTGTCACAGGCGAACCTGCCGGCAAAATGATGTACCCGCTCGTCCGTGAGCTGGCCGCCGCCGATGCCCCTCACCGGGTGCCGGTGGCGGTGACGTGCCGGGTGCTCGGGCTGGCCCGCCAGCCCTACTACCGGTGGCTGGCCCGGCCTGCCACCGACGCCGAACTTTCTGACCACCGGCATGCATGACTCGGGGCCCCGCTCGTTCCGAGGAGCGGGGCCCGAGTGGCCCTCATGGAAGTCGCGGGTGGCGGTTTCGCAGGGGTAGCGGGAGCGGAGTTCCTTGTCCAGCTCGTTGGCGACTAGAAGGAGCGAGGGGAGTGACTTCCGGTCGGCTTCGAGTGCCTTGTTGGCCATGCCGATGGCCTCGTCTATGTCGCCGGTGCGGGCCGCGGTGACTCCGAGTGTGAGGCGGGCTTCTGCGGCGCGCATGGGGGAGATCTCGGTGCCGTCGGGGCCGGTGCTGATCCGGATCACTGACCGGGCGTGGTTGGCGGCGCGCTCATCGTCTCCGAGGAGGCGGTAAGCGTCCATCTCGTAGAAGTCCCACTTGTCCGGGTCGATGATGAAGTGGTGTTCGGGGTGGTCCGGGCGGGGCAGGCGGTCCAGCCTCGCGCGTCCGGCGTCCAAGGAGTCGCGGACCAATCGGGCGTCTCCCATCCGGGCGGCTGCGCGGGCCTTGTGCGCGTACAGCTGCACACCGACGGAGTGCGTCTGGTCGGCAACGTGCCCGGCTTCGACCGCGTCGAGCATGTCCTGCCATCGGCTCTGGGTGAGGGCGAACCATGCCTCGATCTCCCACGCCCACGCCTTGATCTCGCCGTGGCCGGCCTCGTCGCCGATCCGGAGTGCTGCGGCCTTGCTGAGGTTGGCGGCCTCCCGATGGCCCCGGTCGTACTGGACGCACGCGTTCAGCAGGAACAGCCATCCGGCGTCGACGAGAAGCTCCCGGTGCTGACGTAGCGTCATCCGGCCTTCGAGCTGCTTGACGACGTACTGCAAGCCGTTCCGGGTGCGCTGGTGCAGGTAGTCGGCGTTGGCGTATGGGTAGGCGCGGGCCAACTGGTCGATGCCCTGCTCGATCGACTCCAGGGCCACACTGTTGATGTTGGACATTTCCGTTTGCCGCAGTAGTTCGGCGATGTCCCACAGGCCGGCACCGCCTTGTGCGAGAAGGGTGCTCGGGTCCCCCGGCTGGGACGTGTTCACTCGCCGCTCCAGCTCCCATGGACGTGGGGCGAGTCCAGCGAGGTGGCCGGGGATGCGCAGTCCGTCCACCACTTCAAGGATCTTGCGGTACTGGGTAATCCGGGGGCGAACGCCCTTGCCTTCGGTGTCGTCCCTGGCCATCTTGCCGATGTGCTCGCGCTTGTAGCCGACCGCCTCGGCAATCTTGGCGTAGCTGATCTTGCCGTGTCAGCCTGGCGAGTCTGAACACCTCGCCGAAATCGTGGTTGGCGATCGCTGAGCGCACGTCGGCGCGTTCAGGACGTGCGGCGGCAGGGCTGCCGGCGTCGGAGCAACTTCGGTCATCTCACTTCCCCGTGGTGATTGACCTGACATCTCTTCGGTGTCCGTCTCGCGAGTGTACCCACGTGGGGGGTCCCCAAGAGGGGGGAGCGACAGCGGGAACAGGGCGTGCATCCTCGGTTCACCCTGCCAGGAACGCCCTGGTAGACGTGACCGAGGACGGTTGATCGTGTCATGGAAACCGGAAAGGTCTTACGCGGCTTACTCCCGGCAGCAGAGACGGGAATCGTCGGGCGTGCTGAGGTAGCGGCGGCGGACCGCTTCCGCGCGCTCACTCTCCTTGCGGACGCAGAGGACACCCCGCACGCCGCGCGACACATGGCGGTCGGGACGCTGACGAGCTGGGACCTCGATGGCCTGGCCGAGGACGTGGAACTGTGCGTCTCGGAGTTGGTCGGCAACGTGGTGCTCCATGCGAACCGTTACCCGTTGGAGCCCGGCCACCGCCCGGTGATCACACTCACCCTGCGCTCCTGGCCGCGATGGCTGTTCGTGGAGGTGGCCGACGAAGACTCGGACCCGCCCACGCTGCCGCTCGGTGACGGCTTCGGTCCGGACCTGGCCGAGGACCTGCCGGAAGCGCTGTTACCCGATCACGGACGGGGGCTGCACATCGTGTGCACCCTGGCGAACGGCGTGTGGTGGACGCTTGGGGAGAGCGGCGGCAAGAGCGTCGTCTGTCGCTTCGACCTCGACAGCGGCTCTGGCGGAACCCCGTCCATGGGCGCTGATGAGGGGCGGTCGACGTGATGGCACGAGTGCTGGCGCTGCGGCTTCGGCGCGGAGATGTGGTGAGCGACCGGGGTCGACAGCGGGAGGTCAAAGCAGTGCGCTCGGACCGCCGTACCTCGGGGCGTCCGTCGGTGGTGCTGGTCTTCACGTCGGGACCCGCCCGGCGCGTGAACGCGACAGACGTAGTGGCGGTGGAGCCCGGCGGACGACGCGGTTCAGGTCGGGAGGGGCGGCGATGACTACACGGGCCGTGTGGCGCTACGCGGACTGGGTGTTGAGCACGGACACCTCCGGGAGTGGCCCGCCGTGGACACGGCGCGACTGGGCGTACTGCGGTGCGCCATCGCGCCCGAAGCGAAGATCAGCAACTCCGAGACACAGGAGGTGAAGAAGGACCGCGACGGCAACACGATCTACACCGTGGCCGTCACGGTGCGGCAGGACCGACGGCGTATCTCCGTGATCGAGATCGCCGTGTCCGGTGAGCCGAAGGGCATCGAGGAAGGCCAGATCGTCAAGGTCACGGGCCTGGTGGCGTTCGCCTGGTCGATGGGCGACCGGCACGGAATCAGCTTCCGCGCCGACGCGGTCACCGCGGTGACCGGCGCTGCGGCTGCGGGACCGGCCAAGGCCGGCGGTGGTGCGTGATGGGTGCGATCCTGCTCGCCTTCGCGCTCGCCGTACTCGCCTGGCTCCTGGTGGTCGGCGACCTGCTGCGGCGGCAGCGCCCGGCCTGGCACTGGTACGTCACCGGCTACCCGCTCACCGCATGCCGGGTGCTGTTCACCTGGCGCAAGGTCGCCATGCTCAACGACCTTGCGGTGTCCCGCCGCCCGCCGCGCGGGCTGCTCGGGGACGTGGTGGTCAAGGGTGATCCTCTGCGCCCGGTCGCTCCGCGTATCTCCTTCCCGCGCGCTACCAGCATGGGCCTGACCGTGGTCGTGCGGCTGCACGCCGGCCAGACCCCGGCGACGTACATGAAGGCGGCCGACGCGCTCATGCATGCGTGGAAGGTCCACGCCGTGCGCGTCACCTCGCCGGAACGCGGCCTCGTGCTCCTGACCGCGACGGCCAGCGATCCGCTGGAACGGCCCGGCCTGGCGACAGCTCCCGCCGCGCTGCTGTCCGCGCTCATCGGCGCACTGGAGAGCGGCGGGGCATGGGTGATGGATCTCGGTGCCGCACTGGCTCATTGCCGGTGCTACACGTTCGGGCAAGTCCACCTTGCTTGCCCGGCTGATCACCCAACTCGCGCCGCAGCCGGTTGCCCTGGTCGGCATCGACTGCAAGGGCGGGATGGAACTCGGCTTGTTCGCCGACCGGCTGAGCGCGCTCACGACATGCAGGCGCGAGGCGGTCGCGGTACTCGCCGCGCTCGTCGTCGACATGCAGGACCGCATGCGTGCCTGCCGGGCGGCGGGGGTGCGCTCGATCTGGGAGCTGCCCGACAAGCTGCGGCCCGTGCCGGTCGTCGTGATCGTCGACGAACTGGCAGAGCTGTACCTCTCCGACGGCAGACGCGAGAGCAAGGCTGAGGCGGAGCAGTGCTCCACGCTCCTCCTCCGCCTGGCCCAGCTCGGTGCCGCACTCGGCCTGCACCTGGTCGTCGCCGGGCAACGCGTCGGCTCGGATCTCGGGCCCGGAGTCACCGCACTGCGGGCCCAACTTGGCGGCCGTATCTGCCACCGGGTCAACGACCCCGGCACGGCGGAAATGACCCTCGGCGACCTCAACAAGGACGCCGTGGCGGTCGCCCAGTCGATCACTGCCGAGGAACAGGGCGTGGCCGTCTGCACCGGCCCGGACGGCGGTTGGAGCCGCGCCCGATCGCACCTGACGACGACCGAGGAAGCCATGGTCATGGCCCGGAAGCACTCGGCCATGACCCCGGACCTGCCCGCCATAGACCGCGCACTCGATGCGCTGGAAGGAGACGACAAGTGGTCAGCGAAGGTGTGGCGTTCACGTTCTCGGTGATCTTCGGGATCATCACCGTCCTCCTCGTCCGCTCCCGCGACGTACGCGCATGGGAAGCGGTCTGCGTCGGCCTCTTCGGGGTCTGCCTAGGCCAGACGCCCGTGGTCTTCACCGTCCACGGCTTCGTGACCTGGGTCATCAGCGGCTTCTCCCACACCTGAGGAGGAAGGAAAGACATGCCCATGAGTCGCGTGAGGTGCCCCCAGTGCAAGGGCGAAGGAACTCGCAGGACCTGGACCGGACGCCGGCACCGCTGCCGCGTCTGCCGGGGCACCGGAACCATCCGCTGACCTGAGACCGGCAGACCGACCACCCACGTAAGGAGCCCAACTCATGACCGACAGCGCGCCACCAACCACCCACCGTGCCGCCTCGGCGGCCCATCCCGGAAGGTCCCCACCATCACACCCGAGTTCACCTCGGCTGACAGGCGCGCCGCCCTCGACCGCGCGGCGCGCCTGCGTCAGCTCTCCGAGGCAGACCGCGACGCGATACGACTCGCCCAAGATCCCAAGTTCGCCCGATGGCTGGAGCAGATCACCGCTACCGGAGGATGCTCCCACCCGGTCCATCTGTCCGGCTCGGCGATCACGCGGGACGCCATCACGGGCGAGATCCTGCACCACTACGACACCCGTCACGAGCCCGCCGAACGCCTCTCCGTCCGCTGCCGGAACAGACGCGCGACCGTCTGCGCACCCTGCTCCCGTCTCCACGCGGGAGACACCTTCCACCTCGTCCGCGCGGGCCTGATCGGCGGCAAGACCGTCCCCGCGACAGTCCGCTACCGGCCTCGGCTCTTCGTCACCCTCACCGCTCCGTCCTTCGGGCCCGTGCACCGGGCGGGTGGTCGCTGCCGGCCCCGCCGCGACGGCGGCGCGTGCGAGCACGGTCGTCCCCTCGGCTGCCGCGCCATCCATGACGCAGCTGATTTCCTCGTCGGCCAACCCCTCTGCGCCGACTGCTACGACTACCCGGCCCACGCGCTGTGGCACGCGCACGCGGGCAAGCTCTGGGACCGCTTCGTCATCGGCGTCCGCCGTCGGCTCGCCTCGGCGGCCGGACTGACGCAGTCCCGCTTCCCGGACCACGCGCGTCTGTCCTTCGCCCGCGTCGCCGAGTACCAAAAGCGCGCCGCCGTCCACGTGCACGCGGTCGTACGCCTCGACGGCCCGGCCGGACCAGACGACGAACCCCCGGCCTGGGGCACCGTCGATCGCCTGGCCGACGCCGTTCGAGCGTCCGCGCACCGGATCGTGGTCCGTACCCCCTACAGCCCCGCCCTCGGCGAACTCGCCCTCCGCTGGGGCACCCAGGTCGACGCCCGTCCCCTGCGAGTGAACGGCCCCGGCCCCGATGACGAAGCAGTGGCCGCGTACGTCGCGAAGTACGTCACCAAGGGAGCCAGCGAGACAGGCGCCGGCACCGACCACCGACTCGCCACTTGGGACGACATTGACGCGGCACCGGTGACCGCCCACGTCCGCACCCTCATGCGCACCTGCTGGCGACTCGGCGGCCTCCCCGAGTACAAGCCACTGCACCTGCGGGCATGGGCGCACACCCTCGGCTACCGGGGCCACATCCTCACCAAGTCCCGCGCCTACTCAACCACGTACGCGGCTCTACGTGCTGACCGTGCCGAACACCAGGGCCACGGCGAACTGTCCGGCCCGGACACAACCACCGATGCCCACTGGCGCTTCGTCGGCTCCGGCCACACCCGGGGCGCTGCCCTCATCGCGGCCAGCGTTGCAGATGATCTCACCCGGAATTGGGAGATCGTCCGGGATGTCCTCCGAGAGCGGGGTGACGCTCTTGGGTGACAACGAGAGAGCAGCCCTCCCCGAGTGGATCTCACAGGTACTCGCTCGCTGGGTGCCCCCGGACGACTACGACGCCCGCATGGCAGGCGTCGTAGACAGCTATGTGGCAGACCGGCTTGCGGCGTCTATCCCTCGTCCGGATCCGGAGCTGCGGCAACCGGCGTGATCCTGATGGACGAGAGTTCAGGCGGCTTCCGGCGTCCACGGCCGACGCTGTAGACCTCGACCTCGTCGATCACGGTCGCCACGATCGCGCGTCGTCGTTCGAGGTTTTCGGCGCTCTCGTCCCGCCAGACTTCCAAGGCGTCCGTCTCGGTACGGGCCTCGGCGACCGCGGCCGCCGCCTCCCGGCTTCGGAGTTGTTGCAGCTGGCCGCGAAGATGAGTCAGGGAATCAAAGTAGTCCTCGTCCTCCATCTGTCCTTCCTTCCAACGAAGGCGGAGCAGCCGGATGCGCTCCTCAAGGGCCTTGACCTCTTCGGTCAGATCCTCGCTGGGAGCGGTCGGCGGCATCGGCTTTCGCTGGGACAGTGCCGCCTCGACCAACTCGTTCAGTCGCTCCTCGATCCACTCGTACTTCCGGCTGACCTTGCCGCATCCGAGCTCGCCGTTTGCACCAACTTGCGTCGAGTTGCAGAACGCCCGTCGGAAGGTGCGGCCCTGGATCGTGGCCCACTGGACCCGCATTGTCGACTTGCAGTACCCGCACTTGAGGAAGCCTGTATAGACGTGCTTGCGCTTGCCGGACCCGCGGCCGGCACGCGTAGCGCGGCCATCCAGTACCGCTTGGATGTTCTCCCACTCCTCGCGCGTGAGGGGGTGGGGACAGATGCTGTCGCCGATCTCCTGGCCCTTGTAGGTGACGATGCCGCCGACGCGCTCGGATCGGTACACGCGCTTGACCTTCTGGATCGTCCAGGCCGTCTGAGTTCCGACGGTGCGTGATCCCTGCGCATTCCATAAGCGAGCAACGTCCCCGGGTGTCCTGTTGCTCATCAACAGGTGATACCCACGACGGATCAAGTCGACCTCTTCCGGCACGACTCGTTGAAAGTTGGATCCGGGCTCGAATCCGAAGACTCGTGGGCCTCCCGCGTGCGGCTTGCCCTTCTCGCGGCGCTGTAGCAGCGCAGCGTTGACGCGCTCACCCATGCGCTCGGTCTCCTGCTGTGCCACCGCACCCTTGATCGTCAGGATCATCCGGCCGGACGCGGTCGAGGTGTCTTCGCCCTCCGTCGTGGCGAACTGGAAGCCGTGATCCTTCTGCTCCTCCAGGAAGTTCGTCAGCTCTGCGATACGGCGCGTGAGGCGGTCGATCGAGTACACGACAATCGCGTCGATCACCCCAGCCTTGGCGTCCCGCATCATCTCGGCGTACTGCGGACGCTTCTTACGGCTCGTGGTCGATGCTGACGTGTCGTTCTCCGGGTAGACCTTGTGCACTGTCCACCCGCGCTGCTCGCACAACTCGCGGCATGCTGTCTCCTGCCGCTTGATGCCCAGTTCCTGGCCCTTGCGGTCCTTGGTTACGAACGTAGCCGGTCAGGCGCTGGTGCCGGTGCTGGTCGCCGCCCGCGAGAACATCCTCGACCGCGACGCGTACCAGGCGGCCACGTCCTCGCCCATCGACGAGGCCGTGGCGAAGGGCACGGACGCGAGGTCGCCGTCCCGGCCGCGGCGTAAGACCTGCACCCTGCACGTGGGAGCGGGCCCGGGGACATCGACCGGCTCGTGCCGGTCGGTGTCCATCGTTGTCCGCCCCCACCAGCATGCTGCGGGGGCCCGAAAAGGGGCGTTCTCCTCGCCGTTCTCCGCCGTTCGGTCCGGCCTTCCGCCGCGCCGTACGCTTACCGCTGAGTAAGGCACGGGGTGGGAGGAACGTCGACAATGGGTGCTGTGGAGGGCGTGAGGGCCAAGCGGATGCCGCGGGCCGTGCGCGAGCAGCAGATGATGGACGCCGCCGTCCGCACCTTCGGGCAGCGCGGCTACCGGGCCGCGTCGATGGACGAGATCGCCGAGCTGGCGGGGGTCTCCAAGCCGCTCGTCTATCTGTACCTGAACTCCAAGGAAGAGCTGTTCACGGCCTGCATCCGGCGGGAGGCCAAGGCCCTGACCGAGGCCGTGCAGGCGGCCGTCGAGCCGGGCCTGTCGGCCGACCGGCAGATGTGGGCCGGCCTGGAGGCGTTCTTCCGCCACACCGCCGAGAACCCCGACGGCTGGGCCGTGCTGCACCACCAGGCGCGTACGCACGGTGAGCCGTTCGCCGCCGAGGTGGCGCGGATGCGCGAGGACATCGCCGCCTTCGTGACCGGCCTGATCGCGGCCGCGGCCCGGCAGGGCGTGCCGCCGGCGGGACACCGCGACGCCGAGCTGGCCGACCGGGACGTGACCGGCCTCGCCCAGGCGCTGGTGGGCGCCGCCGAGTCGCTGGCCGGCTGGGCGAACGAGTCCGGCGGGGTCTCGGCCAAGGAGACGGCGGGCCTCTTGATGAACTTCGCCTGGACGGGGCTCGACCGGCTCATGCGGGGGGAGCGCTGGAGCCCGCGCTGATCCCGGCGGGGCTCCGGCTCCAGGGTCCGCCTCGTCAGGACGGCGGCGGGCTCTCCACCATGACCACCTCGAACTCCTCCAGCGACACCAGGCTCGCCCGCGCCTTGCGCGTGGCCTCGCCCCGCATCGCGGCGACGGGACCGCGGGAGGCGGCGATGCTGTCCTGGTCGGCATAGACCGTGCCCACGGCTCCGCGTCCGGCGGCGCGGTCGATGAGGAGCGATCCGCCGAGGAATCCGGACAGGTTCCGCAGCCGCGGCAGGACGTCGTTCTCGAACGCGTCAGCCAGGCTGTCCGCGTCGGGCGGGGCGAAATCCAGCCGGGTCAGCCGGAAGCGGGCGCCCTCGGGCACCGACTCGGCGCGGGCCGCGACCGCGGCCTTCCAGTTGTCGACCGTCACGGTCGTCGCGAACGACGCCAGCACCTCGGCGCGCACCTGCGCCATACGGTCGGCGCTCGCCCGAAGGGCCGCTTCGTCCTCCCACCACGTTCCGGTCAGCAGCTTGCCGAGCGCGCGGTCCACGAACATGCCCGCGCCCCGGAAGCCGGGCTCTGCCACGAGCCGCTGCCTGCCTTCCGTGGTCAGTGCCTGCACGGCCCCGTCGAGCGCGGCCGGATCACCTGTCGCATACGTCGTACGAACGAACATGGCTCCATGCGACGGCCGGGCGGCGCGGTGGGCAAGGCGGCTCGTGCATTCGGGTGACGGGCCTCTGCGTCACAAAGGCAGGAGCCCCGTTCCGGACGGAACGGGGCTCCTTGGTACTGCTAAGTCGTGCGCGATCGCCGACCCGTGGCCGATCAGGCCGGGGTGACGTTCTCCGCCTGCGGGCCCTTGGGGCCCTGGGTGACGTCGAAGTTCACGACCTGGTTCTCCTCGAGGGAGCGGAAGCCGGTCGCGTTGATCGCGGAGTAGTGGACGAAGACATCCGGGCCGCCGCCGTCCTGGGCGATGAAGCCGAAGCCCTTTTCAGCGTTGAACCACTTGACGGTTCCGGTAGCCATAAGCCCTCCTATGGGCCAAAGGGTTGCCCTGCTCCAGAACCTGCAAGAAGTCTGAAAACTACAAAAGCCTGCGGGTTACATGCTCCGCAGGCTCTGTACTGCAAGGGAAACCAAACTGCAACTTGCGTCGAGCCTAGCACGCAGCGTGCGCACAGCGGTAGAGGGAAAGATCACGTCACCCGGACGTTTGATGGGGGGCTCGTCGTGCTGACGAAGCCCAGTTCGGGCGGGCCGGCGGGGACACCGCGCGGACCCGGCGCGTACCGCCGCAGAGCCCGGGTCTAGCCTCACGATGTGGACAGTCACGGTGAAAGCACAGCAACCGACATCCGTCGCAGCCGGCCGCGTGTCGGCCACATCCAGTTTCTGAACTGTCTTCCTCTTTACTGGGGGCTTGCCAGAACGGGAACTCTTCTCGACCTGGAACTGACGAAGGACACTCCCGAGAAGCTCAGTGAGCGCCTGGTGCGCGGCGAACTCGACATCGCGCCGGTCACCCTCGTGGAATTCCTGCGCAATGCGGAAGACCTCGTCGCATTTCCCGACCTCGCCGTCGGCTGCGACGGCCCCGTGATGTCCTGCGTGATCGTCTCCCAGCTGCCGCTGGAGCAGCTGGACGGGGTGCGGGTCGCGCTCGGGTCCACCTCCCGCACCTCGGTGCGCCTCGCGCAGCTGCTGCTCGCCGAGCGGTACGGGGTGGCGCCCGACTACTTCACCTGCCCGCCGGACCTCGGCGTGATGATGCAGGAGGCGGAGGCCGCCGTTCTCATCGGGGACGCCGCGCTGCGCGCCTCCCTGCACGACGCCCCCCGCCTCGGCCTGCGGGTCCACGACCTCGGGCAGATGTGGAAGGACTGGACCGGACTGCCCTTCGTCTTCGCGGTCTGGGCCGCGCGCAAGGACTACCTGGCCCGTGAGCCCGTCGTCGTGCGCAAGGTGCACGAGGCGTTCCTCGCCTCGCGTGACCTGTCCCTGGAGGAGGTCGCCAAGGTCGCCGAGCAGGCGGCGCGCTGGGAGAGCTTCGACGCCGAGCTGCTGGAGCGCTACTTCACGACGCTGGACTTCCGCTTCGGGCCCGATCAGCTCGCGGGCGTACGGGAGTTCGCGCGCAGGACGGGACCGACCACCGGTTTTCCCGCCGATGTGGACGTCGAGCTGCTCGACGGGCACCGCTGACACCCCACCCCCTCGTCTGTTGGGCGGTCCGTCGACCGGACGGTGGGTGCGGCGCCGAGCGGGCGCGGGGCGGGAGGCCCGCGGCCGGGCGCAGAGGCCGTGGCGTAGCCTGGATCGGTCCGTAGATCCGCAGAAAGACCGCCGAAAGGTGACGCCCGGTGACCGAGCAGGCCGACCTTCAGCCCGTCCTGGACCGAGCCGCCGCAGGCGGGCGGATCACCGCCGAGGAAGCGCTCGACCTCTACCGCTCCGCGCCGCTCCACGCGCTGGGCGTCGCGGCGGACGCCGTGCGCCGGCGCCGGTACGCCGGTACGGAGCACATCGCGACGTACATCATCGAGCGCAACATCAACTACACCAACGTGTGCGTCACGGCCTGCAAGTTCTGCGCCTTCTATGCCCCGCCGAAGGACACCGCCAAGGGCTGGACCCGCGACCTCGACGACATCCTGCGCCGCTGCGCGGAGACCGTCGAACTCGGCGGCACGCAGATCATGTTCCAGGGCGGCCACCACCCCGACTACGGCGTGGAGTACTACGAGAAGCACTTCGCGGCCATCAAGAAGGACTTCCCGCAGCTGGTGATCCACTCGCTCGGCGCGTCCGAGGTGGAGCACATGGCGCGGATCTCCGGCGTCTCCGTCGAGGAGGCGATCACCCGTATCCACGCGGCCGGGCTCGACTCCTTCGCGGGCGCCGGCGCCGAGCTGCTGCCGGAGCGCCCGCGCAAGGCGATCGCGCCGCTCAAGGAGTCCGGTGAGCGGTGGCTGGAGATCATGGAGATCGCGCACGGCCTCGGCGTCGAGTCGACCTCCACGATGCTGATGGGCACGGGCGAGACCAACGCCGAGCGGATCGAGCACCTGCGGATGATCCGCGACGTGCAGGACCGCACGGGCGGCTTCCGCGCCTTCATCCCGTACACGTACCAGCCCGAGAACAACCACCTCAAGGGCCGTACGCAGGCGACCCTGTTCGAGTACCTGCGCATGATCGCGATCGCGCGTCTGTTCCTCGACAACGTCGCACACATCCAGGGCTCCTGGCTGACCACGGGCAAGGAGGTCGGCCAGCTGTCGCTGCACTACGGCGCGGACGACCTCGGCTCGATCATGCTGGAGGAGAACGTCGTCTCCTCGGCCGGCGCCAAGCACCGCTCCAACCGCATGGAGATCATCGACCTGATCCGCAAGGCGGGCCGCGTGCCGGCGCAGCGCACGACGACGTACGAACACATCGTCGTGCACGAGGACCCGGCGGACGACCCGGTCGACGAGCGCGTGGTATCGCACATCTCGTCCACGGCGATCGAGGGCGGGACGGCGCACCCGGAGCTGAAGCTGCTCGGCGCCAACTGAGGCGACTGTGCTGACGATTCACGTCGGTGACCTGCTGCTGCCCGGCGGCGGACACGCGCCGGTGCCGGGCGGTGCGGTCGCCGTACGCGGCACGGAGATCGCCGCCCTCGGCCCGTACGAGGACGTGGCGGCGGCACACCCGGGTGCGCGGACGCGGCGCTGGCCGGGGGTGGTGACGCCGGGGCTGCGCCAGTGGCACGGGCACTGGCTGCTCACGCGGGTGTACCACCCCGACCCCCGCGAGGCGGACGAGCTCGGCACCGCGCCGGTCACCGGCGCGGCCTTCGACGCGCTCGCGCCCGACACGGCGCGGATGGCGGGCAGCGTGCGGCGCGGCATTCAGCGGATGCTGGCGCACGGGACGACGCACGTCGGCCTCGGCGCGGCGGCCGAGGTGCGGCAGGCCGTGGCGCGGGCCGGGCTGCGCGAGGTGCCGCGTACGGCGGTGCTCGCCCCGCCGGTCTGGGACGGCCCCGACCTCGACCCCCTCGTCGAGGGGTACGACCTGCCCGGCACCGTCCACAGTCCGCTCACCGCCGGGGGCCTCGCCGACCTGGCCGTCTTCGACGCGGCCGACGAGGCCGACCTCGTGGCCCGGGGCGCGGGTACCTGCGTCGCGACCGTCCTCGGCGGCCGGCTGGTGTACCGCCGGAGGTGAGCCGGGCACGGCCGCCGGGGCCCGAGCGGCACGCCCCGCGCCCGTCCCGCACCGCCGCGCCCCGGCACCGCAGGTGCGGGCCCGGGCGGTGCGTCGCCAGTTCCCCCGGCGGTCGTCCGCCTTCCGGCGCGCCGGTCCGGCGGATCCCGATGGGGGGCGACGCTTCCGGGAAGGCGCGTCGCCGAGCCGAGGGGGGCGAGGTGTCGGCGGGGCTCCGGTCGGCACCGGCCACGGGCCAGGAGCGGCCCACCGGGGCCGGTCTCCGCCCGGCCGGCGGGTGGAACGGGCCCGCCCGAAGTCCGGCCCGGACTCCGCTGCGCCCGCTCGGCAAGCCCCCGGCCGACGGCGTCGGGACGCCTGCGAGAATGAGCGGGTCCGCCCCTACCCGAGCATGCGAGGCCGAACGCCAGTGACCCGCGCAACCCTGGACAAGCAGCCGCACGAAGTCGCCTCGATGTTCGACGACGTGGCGGCGAACTACGACCTCACCAACGACGTGCTCTCGCTCGGTCAGGACCGGCGCTGGCGCAAGGAGGTCGCCAAGGCCGTGGACGCGCGCCCGGCGCAGAAGATCCTCGACCTCGCGGCCGGCACCGGCACCTCCTCGCTGCCGTTCACCGCCACCGGCGCGTACGTCGTCCCGTGCGACTTCTCGCTCGGCATGCTCCGCGAGGGCAAGAAGCGGCACCCGTGGCTGCCGCTGACCGCGGGCGACGCGACGAAGCTGCCGTTCGCCGACGACGTCTTCGACGCCGTGACGATCTCCTTCGGGCTGCGCAACGTGCAGGACACCGACCAGGCGCTGCGCGAGCTGTACCGGGTCACCAAGCCGGGCGGCCGTGTGGTCGTCTGCGAGTTCTCGCACGCGACGTGGGCGCCGTTCCGCACCCTGTACGAGGAGTACCTGATGCGGGCGCTGCCGCCCGTCGCCCGCGCGGTGTCCTCCAACCCGGACGCGTACGTCTACCTCGCCGAGTCGATCCAGAGCTGGCCCGACCAGCCCGCGCTCGCCCGCCGGCTCCAGCAGGCCGGCTGGACGAAGGTCGCCTGGCGCAACCTGTCCGGCGGCATCGTGGCGCTGCACCGCGGCACCAAGCCCCAGCAGTAGGCAGCAGGCAGCAGGCATGGAACACCAGTCGATCGCCGTGGACTATCAGGCGGTCCTGGAGCAGATCGCGCAGGACGTCGCCCCGCTGGTCGGCGGCGGCAGGCCCGCCGAGTACATCCCGGCCCTCGCCGGGGTCGACCCGCACCGCTTCGGCATGGCCGTCGCCGATCTCCAGGGGAACGTGTACGGGGTGGGGGACTGGCGGCACCCGTTCTCCACCCAGTCCATCACCAAGGTCTTCACCCTCGCCCTCGCGCTCGCCGCGGGCGGCGACGGCCTGTGGGAACGGGTGGGCCGTGAGCCCTCCGGCAACCCGTTCAACTCGCTGGTGCAGCTGGAGTACGAGAACGGCATCCCGCGCAATCCGTTCATCAACGCGGGCGCCCTCGTCGTCACCGACGCGCTGCAGACGCTCACCGGCGACGCCAGCAGCGAACTGCTCGAATTCCTGCGGGAGGAGAGCGGCAACAAGAACCTCGCCTTCGACCCCGAGGTCGCCGAGTCGGAGTCCGCGCACGGCGACCGCAACGCGGCGCTCGCCCACTTCATGGCCTCCTACGGCAACATCACCAACCCCGTCCCGGCCCTCCTCGACCACTACTTCTGGCAGTGCTCGATCGAGATGAGCTGCGCCGATCTGACGCGCGCCGCCCGCTTCCTGGCCCGGCACGGGCTGCGCGCGGACGGCTCGCGGCTGCTCACCCGCAGCGAGGCCAAGCAGATCAACGCGGTGATGCTCACCTGCGGCACGTACGACGCGGCCGGTGACTTCGCCTACCGCGTCGGCCTGCCCGGCAAGAGCGGGGTCGGCGGCGGGATCGTGGCCGTCGTGCCGG
The DNA here is from genome assembly GCF_046506645.1 of Streptomyces sp. 5K101. NCBI lineage: Bacteria > Bacillati > Actinomycetota > Actinomycetes > Kitasatosporales > Streptomycetaceae > Streptomyces > Streptomyces sp. 5K101. The sequence continues at coordinate 89,162 of NZ_JBKFFO010000018.1, forward strand.
GCCGCTGCACGCTGTGCGTGTGGAGTCCTGGCCTGGACGCGCGGGGCAACTCGGTGGCCGGGGTGGCGGCGCTGGACAGGTTCACGACGCTGACGGGGCTGTCCGTGTTCTGAGGCGGGAACCGGCGGGGTGGCAGGATGAGTCAGTTGCTTACGTCCTCCTGATCGAGCGTCAACTTCCGTCCCCACTCGTTGCTTTCGAGTCCCGCCATGGCGTCGTACTGCGGCCACTGTGGTGCCCCGTCCCCGGACGAGGCCCGCTTCTGCATGACCTGCGGCAAGGAACGGCTGCCCCCCGAGGCCGCCCCGCCGGCACCCGTTCCCGTCCCGGCGCAGGCCCCGGCGCCCGTGCCGCCCCCGTCCGCGTACGGACCCGGTCCCGCCGCGCCCTCGTCCGTCGCGGCCTTCTTCCGGCGGGCGCTGCGCGGCGACTGGGCGGCGTCGGCACGGGCGGCGCTCTGGCCGACCGGTCTGCTGCTCGTGCTCGCGACCGCGCTGGCGATCCCGTCGTACGGCCAGGAGGACGAGGTCGTCGTCGGCTGGAGCGACCGGTTGCGGATTGCGCTCGCGCTGGTGATGCAGGGCATCGGCGGCGGGTTCGAGCTGACGGCGTCCGACGGGAGCGGGTTCGGCACCGGAGACCCATCGGACGGCCCCCGCTTCGGCTGGGGGGACGGCTCGGATGATGACGGCGATGGCTCCGGCGGTTCCGGTTTCTCCGGCGGTTCCGGTTTCTCCGGCGGTTCCGGTTTCTCCGGCGGTTCCGGATTCTCCGACGGTTCCGGATTCTCCGACTCCGGGATGGACGCCGTGACGCAGGGCACCGCGTCGCTCTCGCTCGTCCCGCTGACCGTCACCGTGCTGTGGATCGCGGCCCTGTGGACGGGAGCGCGGATGCTCCGTGCGCGCGGCGCGGGGCTCGAAGCAGCCGTACGCGTCTCGCTGCTGGTCACCGCGGCGACCCTTGTGCTCGGTCTGTTCGCCCAGCCCACGATCGAGGGCATCGAGGTCTCCTCGTCCCCGCTCCTCGCGGCGCTCGGGGGGCTGGTGCTCTCGGCGGTCGTGACGGCCGGCGTGCTCCAGCGCGACGACCTCGCCGCACGGCTGGCGCAGCGCCCCGCCGCCCGGTCCGCGCTCCGCGCCTTCGGTACGGCGGTCCGTGCGCTCGTCGTCGTCGTCGCGCTGTGCTCGCTGACCGGCTTCGCCGTCTTCGCGGCCAACGCCGACGTGGACGGCACGGCCCTGCTGACGGCGCTGCCGCTGCTGCCCAACATCGGCTTGGTGGTCCTCGGTCTGAGCTGGGGCGTGCCGGTGACGTACGACATCCGGGGCGACGCCGTCTTCTTCGGCTGGGGCTCCGAGCGCGGCAGCTTCGGTCTGGGCGAGATCTCCGACGTGTGGGGCGGCGGGGCGGTGGCGGGAGCGGTGGCGCTCGGCGTCGTCTCGGCGCTGATCCTCGGTGTGTGGGCGGCGCGCCGTTCGGCCGACCGGCGCGAGCAGCTGCTGGCGGCGGCGTTCGTGCTGGGGCTGGTGCTGCTGTTCACCGGCTTCTCCGGTGTCTCCACCGAACTGGCGGGCGGGCCGGCCGCTTTCGGCGGCCAGGGCTTCGGTGAGGTCGCACCGAGCGTGCCGGACGCGCTGCTGTTCGGGCTGCTGTGGGTGGGCGGCGCGACGTTCGTCGGTTCGCTCCTGGCCCGGCGGCCGGGACAGGGGCCGGGGCCGCAGGCGCCGTCCGCGCCGCCGCCGGTGGCGTACGGGCCCGGGGCTGCGCCCGCTGCGGTGCCGCCGTACGCGCCGGGGCAGCCCGCGCCCGGGGCTGCCGCGCCCGGGACTGCCGGGCCGGACCCGGACGCGGGCGGGCCACAGGCTTCCGCGGCCGGCGGCGGTCCGCACGACCCGTACACCGTGCACCTCGGCACCCGGCGGTCTACGGCACCGCGCCGCTGCCTGCCGGGCCGCACCCCGTCGGGCCCGGACCGCACCCCGTCGGGCCGGTGCCCGCCGGGCCGATGCCGGGCGGGGCGGGCAGCGGGGACCGCAAGCGGAAGGTCCTGCTGTGGACGGCGACGCTCACCGCCGCGTTCGTCATCGGCGGCGGGGCGGCGGCCGGGCTGCTGCTCTGGCAGGACCAACAGGACAAGGACAACGCGCCCACGACGCGGGACCGCCGGTCCGCGCCGTCGGCGCAGACCCCGGACGCCAAGCCGCAGCAGACGCCGCCGCCCGCCGCGTCGCCCTCGTCCACACCCTCGCCGTCGTCCTCTGCCTCGCCCGCGCCGTCCGCCTCCCCCGACGGCACGCTCCCGGCCGGCTTCGCGATGCGTGAGGACCCCGCCGGGTTCAGCGTGGCGGTCATGGAGGGCTGGACCCGCCGGCAGGCGGGCAGCCAGGTCTTCTACGAGGCGCCCACCGGAGGCGAGTACCTCCAGATCGGCATCATCCGGAACACCCCGATGAGCTCTTACGAGAACTTCACCGGCCTGGAGAAGAAGCACCTGGCGAACCCCGAGAGCGACTACCGGCGCCTGCACCTGGAGAAGAACACCTACCAGGGCCGCCCCGGCGCGCTCTGGGAGTTCACGCACGTCCCCGAGCCCGACGAGGGCGGCCTGGTCCGCCACGTCATCGACCAGGCCTTCGTCGCCGCCGACGGCACCGAGTACGCGATCCTCGCCGCCGGGCGGGCCGACCGCTGGGACCCGGACAAGGACCTGGTGTTCTTCACGGCGATCGCCACGTTCACGGCCGGCTGAGGCCGTCCGCCAGCTCCAGCCGGAAGCAGTAGCCGGTCTGCTGCGACACCGGGGTCGTGAACGTCTCGGCGAGCTCCATCCCAAGCCGCCGGACCACGGCGATGGACCGCTCGTTGCGGGAGTTCACCATCGCCACCACGCGCTCCACCCCCGCCGCCCGCACCCGCTCCAGCGTGGTGCGGGCGGCGGCCGTCGCGTAGCCCTTGCCCCACGCGGAGCGGGCGAGCCGCCAGCCGATCTCGATCTCACCGACCGGCCCGAAGGTCTCGTGCGGCCACGGCTGCGCGCCCGTGAAGCCCACGACCTCGCCGTGCTCGTCGAGGATCGTCCAGAAGCAGAAGCCGTGCTCGGCGTCGTGCCTGCGCTGCCGGGCGGTGAGCTCCTCGTACACCGACAGCTCGGCCGGCCTGCCCCCGTGGAACTCCATGACCTCGGGATCGTCGAAGACCCGGTGCCAGGCCAGGGCGTCCTCGTCCGTCGGGACGCGCAGCCGGATGTCGGGGGGCGGCCTGTTGCTCATGTACGGAGCCCTTCGGTCGGCGCAACTGTTCGCCCCCATAGACTGCCCATGTCCTGTGCCGTTCGGTATTGCATTGTCGAACCGGACCGAATCGAATCTTCGGGAGAATCCGCCGTGACCGAAGCCCTTACCGAGCACACTGCTGATGTGATCGTCGTCGGGGCAGGCCCGGCCGGCTCCACGACCGCGTACTACCTGGCCAAGGCCGGGCTCGACGTCCTCCTCCTGGAGAAGACGGCGTTCCCGCGCGAGAAGGTCTGCGGCGACGGCCTCACCCCGCGTGCCACCAAGCAGCTCGTCGCGATGGGCATCGACATCTCGGAAGAGGCCGGCTGGCTGCGCAACAAGGGCCTGCGGATCATCGGCGGCGGCGTGCGCCTCCAGCTGGACTGGCCGGACCTCGCCTCGTACCCGGACTACGGGCTCGTCCGCAAGCGCGACGACTTCGACGAGCAGCTGGCACGGCAGGCGCAGAAGGCGGGCGCGCGGCTGTACGAGCGCTGCACCGTGGGTGCGCCGATCGTCGACGACCGCACCGGCCGCATCACGGGCGTGCACGCCAAGCTCGGCGAGGACAGGACGCCGGTCACCTTCCACGCCCCGCTCGTCGTCGCCGCCGACGGCAACTCCTCGCGCATCTCGCTCGCGATGGGCCTGCACCGCCGGGAGGACCGCCCGATGGGCGTCGCGGTGCGTACATACTTCACCTCCCCGCGCCACGACGACGACTACCTGGAGTCGTGGCTGGAGCTGTGGGACCGGCGCGGCCCGGGCGAGGACCGGCTGCTGCCCGGCTACGGCTGGATCTTCGGCATGGGCGACGGCACGTCCAACGTGGGCCTGGGCGTCCTCAACACCTCGGCGTCCTTCAAGGAGCTCGACTGGCGCGAGGTGCTCAAGGCGTGGTGCGCCTCGATGCCGGAGGACTGGGGCTACACCGAGGAGAACATGACGGGCCCGATCCGCGGCGCGGCCCTCCCCATGGCGTTCAACCGCCAGCCTCACTACACCAAGGGCCTGTTGCTGGTCGGCGACGCGGGCGGGCTGGTCAACCCGTTCAACGGCGAGGGCATCGCCTACGCGATGGAGTCCGGGCAGATCGCGGCCGACGTCATCGTCCAGGCCCACGCCCGCCGGACCCCGGCCCAGCGCGAACTGGCCCTGCACCGCTACCCGAAGGTCCTCAAGGACACCTACGGCGGCTACTACACGCTGGGCCGTGCGTTCGTGAAGCTGATCGGCAACCCGAAGGTCATGAAGGTCGCCACCCAACGCGGCCTGACGCACCCGCTGCTGATGAAGTTCACGCTGAAGATGCTGGCGAACCTGACCGACCCGACGGGCGGCGACGCGATGGACCGCATCATCAACGGCCTGTCGAAGGTGGCCCCGCGTTCCTGATGACGTCGATCAAGCAGTTCCACGTCACCTTCGACTGCGCGGAACCTGAGCGCGTCGCCCGCTTCTGGTGCGAGTGTTGGCAAGGTCGTCAAGAACCGGCTGCATCTCGACGTGCGGGTCGGCACCGGGCTCGTGGGTGAAGAGCGCCTCGCCACCCTCGAGGCCGAGTGCGCACGACTGGTCGCGCTCGGCGCGGTGCGCGTGCGACTGCTGCGTGCCGATGGCGTCAACGAGTCGTGCATCGTGATGCAGGACATCGAGGGCAACGAGTTCTGTCTCGACTGAGAGGCGTTGCGGTTGCGCCTTGGGGGCCGGCCCGCCGGGGGCGGGCCGGCGATCCGGGGCGGTGACGGGGCGCGGGCCGGTCAGTTCGCTGCCGCGATCCAGGACCGGAGCTGCTCCGGAGTCGTCGACGGGTCGGCGACGAGCTCGGACAGCTCGTCGTCCGCGTGGTGCGCGGTCGAGACGGCGGGGCAGCGGTGGCAGGCGTCCACGCCCGTCTGGCGCCACCACTGGCACTGCGTCCGCAGGTGGCACCGGGGAACCGCACGGGTCTCCTGCCTGGGCGGGAGGGTGAGCACCCGCTCCACCAGGGTGCAGTCGCCGCCACGCCGGTTGACGCAGTCCGAGACGCAGTGCGAGGCGAAACGCAGGACCCGCGTGGGCGCGATCCCCTCGGGGACCGCACCCAGGACCTCCGCCGCCGGTACGGGGTCGGCCAGGTAGGTGACCTGGCCGTCCGCGCCGGAACGGACGCCGAGTACGACGGACTCGGGCGCGTGCGCGTCGCCGCTCGGGCACCAGGAAGGTGTGGACTCGTCGGTTCCCACGGTGCTCACCTCCCGGTCAGCAGGGGACGGCGCCGGACGCGGATGCGGTGCCGGTGTCCTGGTCGGCGGTGGGCGCGGCCGCGCGTCCGACGACGTTGGTGCCCAGCGGGCCGCTCTGCGTCCGCTCGGCGGCGATCGCCTCCGCCAGGCTCGCGCGCAGCTGCTCGGCGGAGGTGATGCGCTCGGCCTTGGCGGGCGCGGCGCTCGCCGGGGCGGCCGCGGCGATGGCGAGGCCGGCGGCGATGACGGCTGCCGCGCCGGTGGCGGTGAGTCGAGTGTGCTTCATGAAGCCTCTCCTGGGTCGAAGTCCCGGACATGACGTCCTTGGCTCGGTCCGCACCCTAGGAACGGCCCGGCTCAGGGCACCGGCAGTTGGGAGCGGCAGTTGCGTCCCGCCGGTCACGGCCCCGCGCCCGGCGCCCCGCGCGGTCCGGTCACTCGTCACCGGTCAGCCAGCCCTTCGCCACGGCGCGCGTGCCGGCCTGGAAGCGGCTGCGGGCACCCAGCAGTTCCATCAGATCGGCGGCGATGCGGCGGGCGGTGCGCGGCGAGACGCCCAGCCGTTTGGCGACGGCCTCGTCGGTCAACCCCTGGCCGAGCATCCGCAGCGTCTCGGTCTCCTGGGCGGTCAGCCCCCGGTGGTCGCGGTCCCGGTCGCGGGAGACGGTGCCGAGCGGGACGCCGCTCTCCCAGATGGAGTCGAAGAGGGCGCACAGCGCGGTCAGGGTGCCGTTGCCGGTGAGGACCAGCGCCCCGGCGGCGCTGTTCTCGCAGTCCGCCGGCACGATCGCCACGTTCCGGTCCATGATCATGAGTCTTATGGGCAGCGAGGGCGCGGTTCTGACCTCGCCGCCCAGCCCCGACAGCCACTTGGCATAGGCCACGGTGGCCGGACTGTTGCGTACGCTGTCGAGGTACAGGGTCCGCATCCGCACGCCGCGCTCCAGCAGTTCCTGGTCCTGGGGTTTGGCGGCCTCCATGCTGGCCGGGCTCTGGGCGCCGCCGGGGGCGAAGGTCATCACCTCGTCGCGCACCCCGTGCACCAGGACCTGGATGCGGTCGCGGATCTCCTCGATGCCGTCCAGCCGCTCGACGTCGGCCATCGCCTTGCGGGGCCGGCTGGCGGCGAAGTCCGCGGCCAGCTGGACGGCTGCCACCCGCAACCGCTCGACCCGCTGCTGTTCGGCCGCCAGCCGCTCCTGCTGACGGGCGATCAGGGCCTGGATGCCGAGCTCGGGATCGACCGCGCGGAACGCCCGCGGCGCATCCAGCGAGGGGCGTATCAGAGCCAGTTCGCTGAGCTTGTCGAGGGCGGCGCGCAGTTCCTCCTCGGAGACGGCGAGCAAGCAGCGCAGTTCCTCGAGCCCTGCTTGCGGCTGGGCCAATAAGGTCCGGTACACGGTCGCGCAGGTGTTGTCCAAGCCAAGTGCGTCCAACATGACGTAGTCCCCCCTGTTGAGTCGACATGGGCATCACAGCACGCTCCGGCGGGGCTTGAGTAGCCACCGGCGGGCCATGGCCAGGAATGGCCGGGCAGGGCCGCGGGTACGGCCCTGGCCGCTTTAGGACCGGGCATACACCGTCCCCCCGGATCGCCTTGTTGGCCCCCGCGGAGGCTGAGCAAGCTCGATGAATGCATCTCGTTCACGTGCGCGTCCTCGTGCCCGACCAGTGCCCCGCCTCCCAGGAACTGCGCGACCTCTTCCGCGCCCGGGCCGTTCCGGCTGAGCGGGTCGACCACATCAGCGTCCATCCCGGCGAGAACGGACTGGTGACGGTCGGTTTCTTCGTCACCGCGGACGCCCTGCGCACGGCCGAGGCCGTGGCGCTGGCGGTCGCCGAACGCACGGTGGCCGACGCCCTGCGCGGGGCGCGGGTGATCGGCTGTTCCGGTGCGCTCGTGGCGGAGTTCTACGACCGGCTCGTCATCACCCCAGGACGTGATGGACGGACTATGCGGCTGCCGGATCAGGACACGGGCCAGAGCTAGCGGCGGCCCGGGTCGCACGCCAGTCTGGTTCCACCGGCAGGGAGGCGGCCTCCGAACGAGGGGCCGGAGCCGGACGGGGCGTCAACCGCGGGACGCGCCGGACCAGCCTTCCGGAGCACCACCCGTACGTGCTCTCGATCCCACTCCACACCACCCCGACCAAGGGAGAAGTCTGTCGTGTCCAGCCGTCTGTCGCTCGCCACGTTCGCCGCGGTCCTCGCTCTCGTCACCACCCCGGCCCTCGGTGTCGCCGCCGTCGTCACCAGCGGTGGCGAGGGCCCCTCCGGCAGCCGGCCCACGATCGCCTCGGCCGCCGACGGCCCCACGGCCGACGTGCCGCAGGGTACCCCCACCCCGAGCCCGTCGCAGTCCAAGGACACCACCGGCTGGGACTAGGCACAGCCCGCAGCATCCGCCCTCAGCAGCGTTTCCCCACGCGTTTCTTCTCCGAACCCGAGGAGGGGTAGTGCACACGCCCTGCAAGGTGAATCAGTTCGGGTCTCTTCTCCAGCTCTACCGGGCCAGGGAAGGGATGACACAGCAACAGCTCGCGGACTTCTCCGCGATGAGCGTCCGGGCCATCAGGGACCTGGAGCGCGGCCGGGCCGAGCGGCCCAGGCGGGACACCGTACGGCTGCTCGCCGAGGCGCTGCGGCTCGACGACCGGCGGCGCGAGGCCTTCGAGCGGGCCGCCCGGCCCGCACCCGCCGGCGACCGCGCCCACCTGACCGACCTCCACCTAGTGGACGAGCCGCGCGAGGGCGCGTACGAGTACGCGACCATGCTGCTCGAAGCGCTGTCCGCCGACTCGGGCGACGGCGACTGGGCCGACGCGCTCAACGACATGGCCAAGCAGAACTGGCGGCTGGTCACGGTCGACCGGGGCGTGGCCTTCATGGAGCGCCGGCTCGCACACGTCTGATCCGCCCTTCCTCCCCGCTGTCCGCAAGCTGCCGCCCGCAACTGCCGCTCGTGCGGAATTCCAGCAAATAGATTCGCCGCACCAGGAATTCCGCAGAGAAACGAGGGTGCGACATGCAGCAGGAACAGCAGATGGAATCCGTTGCCCGTTCCGGAGCGGAACGACTTCCCGGAACTCCACAGGAACACCTCTCCTCCGAAACCACCCGCACCGTCCTTCGCATCCAGCACCGCATGCTGATGGGGATACGCCGTCATCTCGACGAGGCCGGCTTCACCGAACTGCACGCCCCGGTCATCGGGCCGGTGACCGACCCGGGCTGCCGGGGCGCCAAGCAGGTGGACATCGACTTCTACGGGCGCCGCTACAAGCTCATGACGAGCGCGATTCTCTACAAGCAGGCGTCGCTGCACGCCTTCGACAGGATCTTCTGCGTGGCGCCCAACATCCGTCTGGAGCCGCCGGAGACGGCGAGCACCAGCCGGCACCTCGCCGAGTTCCACCAGATCGACGTCGAGGTGGCGGGGTACACCCGCGAGCAGATCATGGACGTCGCCCAGGGCATCGTGGTCGCGGCGGTCCGCGAGGTCGTCACGACGATGCCGCAGGAGCTGGAGCGCCTCGGCCGCGACACGGACGCCTTCAAGGACCTGCTGGAACGGCCGTTCGACGTGATCACCCACGCGGAGGCGGTCGGCCAGGTCGACGGCGATCCGCACGCCGAGATCGACTGGGAGGGCGAGGCGCGGATCTCCCGCAAGGCGACGCGCCCGTTCTTCGTCACCGACTATCCCAAGGGCTCGCGCGGCTTCTACGACCGGGAGAGCCGCGAACACCCCGGCATGCTCCGCAATTTCGACCTGCTGGCCCCCGAGGGGTACGGCGAACTCGCCAGCGGCAGCGAGCGCGAATTCGAATACGCCCGCATTGTGACGCGGATGCGTGAGACCGGGGAGAACCCGGCGAAGTACGGCTGGTACCTGGACATGGTCCGGGAGGGAATTCAGGGCAGTGCCGGATTCGGCATCGGATTCGAGCGGCTGACCCGCTACATCACCGGGGTCCAGTACGTCTGGGAGGCCAGTGCCTATCCCAAGCTCCCCGGTGTCTTCTCGGCCTGATCCGGGGCCGGGCAGACGTTCGGAAAAGTCCCGTGAGTCCCACGAGTCCGACGAGGCAGAACGAGAAAAGGTGGAGTGAAGACGATGTCGACCGATCGTGACGAGCAGCAGTGGTGGCAGGAGCGGCTGGCCGGACGGGCCGAGCGAACCGGGCCGCTGCTGCCCGTCACGGACGCCGACGGTGAACCCGCGGCCGTGGAGTCCGCGTTGGCGCCCGGCACGCTGGACGGACTGCACGCGGCCGCCGCTGCGTCCGGGACCGGCCTCGACGCCCTGCTCACCGCACTCACCGCCGCCTTCCTCGCCCGGACATGCGCCGAGGCCGACCAGCTCGTCGGCGTCCCGGCACCGGGCCACCGCGCGCTGCCGGTGCGCATCCGGGCCGACCGTGACATTCCGCTGCGCGACCTGGCCGCCCGGGCGGCGGCCGCGACCGCCGAAGCGCTGGCGCACGCCGGCGTCACTCCCGAGGCGCTGGCGGAGCTGCTGCCCCGCGGGGCCGGGGGATACGGGCCGACGGGCCCGCTGGTCGTGGCCGGCTCCCCCGAGGCCCCGGCCGAGGGCCTGACCGTCGCGGTCGACCCGGACCGTGGCCGGCTCGCCCTCCATGCCGCCCCCGGGTGCCTCGGCGCACCCGAAGCCGCCCTGCTCCACGCCTCCTTCCGGGCCCTGCTCGACTCCGCGGCGCAGGGCGGCCCCGACCGCACGGTGGGCGAACTCGACCTGCTGGACGCGCGGTCGCTCCACAAGGTCACGCAGGAGTGGAACGACACCGCCCGTTCCACCGCGGGCCGTCCCACCGACGTCGTCGAGGCCTTCGCCCGCCAGGTCCGCCGCGCCCCCGAGGCCGTGGCCCTGCGCACGGACGACGGCACGGTCGGCTACGCGGAACTCGACCGGCGCGCCAACCGTCTCGCGCACCGCCTCGCCGGGCTCGGGGTCGGACCCGAAACCGCCGTCGCCGTGCTGATGGAACGCTCCGCCGAGCTCGTCGTCGCCCTGCTGGCCGTACTCAAGGCGGGCGGCGCCTACGTGCCGCTGCACGCCGCCTATCCCGAGGCCCGGATGCGCTCGGTCATCGAGCAGACCGGCGCGCCCGTGCTCCTGACCGACCTCGCCACCACACCCGGCGACGCCTTCGACGGCCTGCTGCACACCCTCGTCGTCGACGCCGACCCCGACCTGGCGCGACTGCCCGACACCGCGCCCGAGGTCCGGATCAAGCCGGGCCGGCTGGCCTATGTGATGTTCACGTCCGGTTCCACGGGCGAGCCCAAGGGCGTGGCCGTCACCCACCGCGACATCCTGGCGCTCGCCGCCGACCAGTGCTGGGACGCAGAGACCCAGGCCCGGGTGCTGGTGCACTCCTCGCACGCCTTCGACGCGGCGACGTACGAGATCTGGGTACCCCTGCTCGGCGGCCACCAGGCCGTGATCGCCCCGGCCGGCCAACTGGACGCCCCGCTGCTGCGCAGGCTGACCGAGGCCCACGGCATCACCAGCCTCTTCCTCACCACCGCCCTCTTCAACCTCGTCGCGGAAGAGGACCCCATGGTCTTCGACTCCGTGCGGCAGGTGTGGAGCGGCGGCGAGGCGTGCTCGCCCGATGCCGTCCAGCGCGTTCTCGACCTGTGCCCGCGCACTGACTTCGTGCACGTCTACGGGCCCACCGAGACGACGACCTTCGCCACCTTCGTGGCGCTGCGCGCACCGCACCGGGTCGGCGCCACCGTGCCGATCGGCCGGCCGATGGACAACATGCGCACGTACATCCTCGACGAGGCGCTGCGCCCGGTCCCGCCCGCCGTCACCGGCGAGCTGTACATCGCGGGCGACGGTCTCGCCCGCGGGTACGCGGGACGCCCCGGCCTGACCGCCGAGCGGTTCGTGGCCAGCCCCTTCGCGTCCGGCGAGCGGATGTACCGCACGGGTGACCTGGCGCGCTGGCTGCCCGACGGCACCATCGAGTTCGCCGGCCGCGCCGACCAGCAGGTCAAGATACGCGGCTTCCGCATCGAACCGGGCGAGATCGAGGCCGTACTGGCCCGCTTCCCCGGAGTCGGCCTGCGCACCGTGGTGGTCCGCGAGGACCGGCCGGGCGACAAGCGGCTGGTCGCGTACGTGGTCCCGGCCGACGGAGCCACGGTCGACCCGGCCGCCCTGCGCGCGCATGCCGCCGCGGCGCTGCCGTCGTACATGGTCCCCTCGGCCTGCGTCGTCCTCGACGCCCTCCCGCTCAACTCCAACGGCAAGGTCGACCGCAAGGCCCTGCCCGCGCCGGTCGCCGGGACCACGGCCGGCCTGCGCGGCCCGCGCACCGCCGAGGAGGAGGTGCTCTGCGCGCTGTTCGGACAGCTGCTGGGCATCGACCGGGTCGGCATCGACGAGAGCTTTTTCGACCTCGGCGGCAGCTCACTGCGGGGCATGACGCTGATCAGCCGGATCCGCAGCGTCCTCGGTGCCGAGGTGTCCTTCGTGACCCTCTTCCACCACCCCACCGTGGCCGGACTCGCCACGGTCCTGCGCAACGGCGGTGAACGGCGGCCCGCCCTGGTCGCGGCCGCGAGCCGGCCGGATCCGCTGCCGTTGTCGTACGCGCAGCAGCGGTTGTGGTTCCTGCGCGAGTGGGAGGAGGGCGGCGCCACCTACAACATCCCCCTCGCGCTGCGGCTGCGCGGCCCCCTCGACCGCCCGGCGCTGGGCACCGCCCTCGCCGATGTGGCAGGCCGGCACGAGGCGCTGCGCACCCGCTACCCCGCCCCGGGCGGTGAGCCGTACCAGCACATCGACCCGGCCGGTGAGATCGAACTGCACCACACCCGGGTGCCCGGGGGCGGCCTGGACGCGCTGGTCCGGGAGGCGGCCGGGCACACCTTCGACCTCGCGGCCGAACTGCCCCTGCACGCCGAGCTGCTGGAGCTCGCGGAGGACGACCACGTGCTGGTCCTGGTCGTCCACCACATCGCGGGCGACGGCTGGTCCATGGCCCCGCTCAGCCGCGATCTCGGCACCGCCTACGCGGCACGCACCGCAGGCCGGGCCCCGCAGTGGGACCCGCTGCCCGTGCAGTACGCCGACTACACGCTGTGGCAGCGGGAACTGCTGGGCGACGAGGACGACGAGCAGAGCCTGACCGCCCGCCAACTGGCCTACTGGAAGAGGCAACTGGCCGACGCGCCCGAGGAGCTGGAGCTCCCGGTGGACCGGCCGCGGCCGCCGGTGGCCTCGCACCGCGGCGACCTCGTGACCACCCTGGTGGGGCCCGAGCTGCACGCCGGACTGATCGCCCTGGCCCGGGAGACCGGGACGACGCTGTTCATGGTGCTGCACGCCGCCGTCGCCGCGTTGCTGTCCCGGCTCGGCGCGGGGACGGACGTTCCGTTGGGTACGGCCGTGGCCGGGCGTACGGATGAGGCGTTGGACGATCTGGTCGGGTTCTTCGTGAACACGCTGGTGCTGCGGACGGATGTGTCGGGTGATCCGACGTTCCGGGAGCTGCTGGAGCGGGTGCGGGCCACCGATCTGGACGCGTACGCGCACCAGGACCTGCCCTTCGAGCGGGTCGTGGAGGCACTCAACCCGGCGCGGTCCGTCGCCCGGCACCCGCTCTTCCAGACCATGCTGGTGCTGCAGAGCAACGCCGCCTCGGCCCTGGACCTGCCCGGGGTGACGGCCACCCGCTACGCGCTGGACCACCGCATCGCCAAGTTCGACCTGACGTTCTTCGTCGAGGAGCGCGTCGGAGCCACGGGGGCGGCGGACGGCTTGCGCTGGGACGTGGAGTTCGCGACGGATCTGTACGACCGGTCGACGGTGGAGTCGATGACGGCGCGGCTCGTGCGGTTGCTGGAGTCGGTGGTCGCGGACCCGGATGCGTCGGTGGCGGGCGTGGGGCTGTTGGAGCCGGCGGAGGAGCGGCTGATTCTCGAGGAGTGGAGCGGGGCGTCCGCGGGTGGCGTCGACGAGCGGTCGGTGCAGGCCGTGTTCGAGGAGCGGGTGCGGTGCTGCGGTGACGCGGTCGCGCTGGTGCAGGGGGCGGAAGAGGTCTCGTACGCGGAGCTCAACGCTCGCGCCAACCGCCTCGCCCGCCACCTGCGCAGCAGAGGCGTGACCCGCGGCGAAACGGTCGGCGTGTACCTGGAGCGGGGCACCGCGCTGATCACCTCGCTGCTCGGCGTGCTGAAGGCGGGCGCGGCGTACACGCTGCTGGACCCGGCCTTCCCGGCCGAACGGCTCGCGACCGTCGTCGAGGACGCGTCCGTACGCCATGTCGTCTCCCGGCGGGCGCTGGCGTCGGCGCTGGGTGAGGGCCCGGCCTTGGTGCTGCTCGACGCCGACGCCGACGGCACCGGGATCGAGCTGCTGGACGGCTCCGACCTCGGGCTGCGGTGCGGGGCGCGGGACGCGGCCTGCGTGATGTTCACGTCCGGGTCGACGGGCCGTCCGAAGGGTGTGGTGGCCCCGCACCGGGCCCTGGTGTCCACGTTCGTGGGACCGGACTACCTGGAGTTCCGTGCCGACGACGTGTACCTGCAGTCCTCCCCGGTGTCCTGGGACGCCTTCGCGCTGGAGGTGTTCTCGGCCCTGTTCCACGGCGGCCGCTCGGTGCTCCCCGTGAGCCCGCGGACCGACCTCGACGAGATGGCGCGGCTGGTCGCCGAGCACGGGGTGAGTGTGCTCCAGTTGTCCGCGAGCCTGTTCAACGTCCTCGTCGACGACCGGCCCGAGGTGTTCTCCGGGCTGCGCACCGTGATGACCGCCGGCGAGGCCGCCTCCGTGGCCCATGTGGCCCGGGCCCGCCATCTCCACCCGGAGCTGCGGATCCTGAACGGCTACGGCCCGGTGGAGTCCATGGGTTTCACCACCTCGTACACCATCGGCGAGGTGAGCGCGGACACGCCGTCGATTCCGATCGGCTCCCCGCTGGCCGGCAAGCGGGCCTACGTGCTCGACGAGCTGCTGCGGCCGGTCCCGACCGGTGTCCCCGGCGAGCTGTACGTGGCCGGCTCAGGACTCGCCCGCGGCTACGCGGGACGCCCCGGCCTGACCGCCGAGCGGTTCGTGGCCAGTCCCTTCGCACCCGGCGAGCGGATGTACCGCACGGGTGATTTGGCGCGGTGGCTGCCGGACGGCACCGTCGAGTTCATCGGCCGCCGCGACGACCAGGTCAAGATCCGCGGCTTCCGCATCGAGCCGCGTGAGGTCGAGGCCGCCGTCGCCCGCTTCCCCGGCGTCGTCCAGACCGCTGTGGTGGTCCGCGAGGACCGGCCGGGCGACAAGCGCCTGGTCGCCTACGTCGTCGCGGCGGAGGACGCCCCGGCCGATCCGGCCCCGCTGCGGGACGTGGTCGCCCGCCTGCTGCCCGCGTACATGGTCCCCGCGTCCTTCGTGTTCCTCGACGCGCTCCCGCTGACCGCCAACGGCAAGCTGGACCGGCGCGCCCTGCCCGCGCCGGTGACCGGCGCCCCGGGTGGCCGCGGGCCGCGCACCCCCGAGGAGGAGGTGCTCTGCGGACTGTTCGCCGAGGTCCTGGGCGTCCCCCGGGTCGGCGTGGACGACAGCTTCTTCGCGCTCGGCGGCCACTCCCTGCTCGTCACCCGGCTGATCAGCCGGATCCGCTCTTCGCTCGGGGCCGAGGTCGGCATCCGCACGCTGTTCGCAACGCCGACCGTCGCCGGACTCGCCGCCGGTCTGCGCAAGGACTCCGGCCGGCGGCCCCCCCTGGTCGCGGCCGCGAGCCGGCCGGATCCGCTGCCGTTGTCGTACGCGCAGCAGCGGTTGTGGTTCCTGCGCGAGTGGGAGGAGGGCGGCTCGACGTACAACATCCCGCTGGCCGTCCGGCTGCGCGGCCCGCTCGACCACGACGCGCTCCGCGCCGCGCTCACCGACGTCGCCCTGCGGCACGAGGCGCTGCGCACCACGATCCCGTCCGTGCACGGCGAGCCGCGCCAGCACATCGTGCCCGACCCCACGATCGAGCTGGACATCAGCCCCTGCACCGAGGACGAGCTGCGGGAGCGCGCCAACCGGGCCGGCGAGCACGAGTTCGACCTGGCCGCCGACCTGCCGATGCGGGCCGAGCTGCTGGAGCTCGCGGAGGACGACCACGTGCTGGTCCTGGTCGTCCACCACATCGCCGGCGACGGCTGGTCCATGGCCCCGCTCAGCCGCGACCTGAGCGTTGCGTACGCGGCCCGGGCCGAGGGCAGCGCTTCCGACTGGGCCCCGCTGCCGGTGCAGTACGCCGACTACGCGGCCTGGCAGCGCGAGCTGCTCGGCGATCAGCGCGACGAGCAGAGCCTGGCACTGCGCCAACTGCACTACTGGAACAGCGTGCTGGCCGGGATTCCGGAGGAACTCGACCTGCCCATCGACCGGCCGCGGCCGCCGGTGGCCTCGCACCGCGGCGACCTCGTGACCACCCTGGTGGGGCCCGAGCTGCACGCCGGACTGATCGCCCTGGCCCGGGAGACCGGGACGACGCTGTTCATGGTGCTGC
>NZ_JBKFFO010000019.1:0-95486 GCF_046506645.1 Streptomyces sp. 5K101
CGAGCTTGTAGCAGGTCAACGCGGCGATCGAGAACCGCCGCTGCGAGCGCCCTCGGACCCGGATGACGGGTGTGCTGCCGCGCTTTGCCCAGGTGCGTGAGGTCGGCGGCGTCATCGAGAACCCGGCGCCGAGCACGGGGCGCGCTCGCAGACGGTGTACGAGCATGCGTGGGAGATCCGGGACGAGTACGACTACCGGGAGTTTGCCGCCGGCGAGGAGGAGCTGCGGGAGTTTCTGGCGGCGCGGGTGTGGTCGTCGCTGGAGGGGCCGCGCGCGTTGTTCGACCGGGCGGTGGTGTGGCTGGTGCAGGGTCGCCGTGCAGGCGCTGCACTCCGGGCACGGAAGGGGCGCCGAGTTCGCAGCCCACCAGGGGCCCGGAACGACCCGCGTGCCGCGGCACGTTCCGGATCGGCCGTCCCCCGTACGTATCCACTGGCGGCATCGCCGCGCCGGGACACCGTCTCCGGCATCCCTGCCGCGCTCCGCACCATGCTCGGCGGCCGTGGCCTGGGGTGCGGGCGTGCCGGCGCCGTCGGGACGCCGCACGCCCGGAGCCAGCCGTGAGCGCGGATCCGGTCCGCTCCTGGCGGCCTCTACCGAGAGCCTGGCCGTTGCGAAGGACCTCAACCTCCTTGGGGGGCGATGTGGCTCACAAGCAGGTAGGCCAAGGGCCTGGAGTCCCAATGGTCGCGACCTCTTCCCTGCCGGAGGGGACGCGGTCCTTGACGCTTCGGCCGGGCCCCGCCCTACGCGGGTCAGCCTTGCGGCAGGTCGATGGCGGCTGCCGACGAACGGCGGAAATCCGGCATGCCGTCAGTAGCTGGTTCACGCGGGCACGGCGCGTCCTGGTGCGCGAGCCAGCCTCGAATGCTGATCTGGTCCGTGACGGGAGGCACGATGCGAGGTCAGCAGGGCGACGGGCCAGCAGAGAACCAGGACAAGCCGTTCCTTCACAAGCCGCAGGGGGTGATCTCCGTAGTGGGAGGAGCGGTTGCGATCCTGGTCGCGATTCTGGGCCTGGTGTTCGACCTCTTCCCGGGGTGCACGCCAGAGCGGGATCCGCCGAAGCTGGAACTTTCCAACGTGGACGTCGCCCGGGAGCAGGACATCGCCGCCGACTGGACTTTGGGGGATGAGCCGCAACCGGTCATTCAGGACTGGGAGGCCTCGCTGCTCTCGATCGCCCTGCGCAACCGATCCGCGGACGAGGTGCTGGTGACAGGGGCGGAATTCGCGATCAGCGCGGTCACGGAGCTGGGCTGCCCGTACGGTGCGGGTGGTTCGGTGGTAATGGCCCGGTACGACATCAAGGTTCCCGATGGGTTCACACCTCCGGACATGTTGACTCGGCCGCTGAAGTTCGAGGTGCCGCCGCACGGCAACGAGCGCATCGGATTCACCGTGGGACCTGAGATCCTCCCGGAGGGCTCCTTGCCGAGGGTGTACACCTTCACCGTCACCCTCTTGGCGGACGACAAGAGCCGCCTGACGACCGACGCTGTGGTCTTCATGAACCCTCAGGGCACGAAGTCAGTGCTCCAGGCGGCAGAGGAGGCCATGCGGGATGGCAAAGGCTTGACGACGCCAGCCTGTGTAAGGGAGCAGGCGCGCAAGGCGCGCGAGATCGTCGAGGGCGCCACCCTGGTCTCCCCCGAGCTGAGGGAGTACGGCGACGAACTGAACAGGCTGGCGACCATGCCCACTCCCACTTCAGGCTGAACCCGCGGGAACGTTCGCTACGCCTGAGCTGCCCCGAGTTTCGTAGAGTCCGGTGATCTTGTTTCAGGCGGACTGCGGGGTTTGCTCTTGGCTTCGCCGGAACGCTTCCTCGTACTCGGCCGGCGGCACGTAGTCGAGCGCGGAGTGCAGACGCTCTTCGTTGTACCACGTGACCACTGGAAGATCGCCCGCTCGGCCTGGTCGACGTCCCGCCAAGGGCTGGCTTCGTTCATTTCAAGCGGCTCTGGCTCGCTTTCCGTGATGAGCGCACGCTGAGTGACGGCTGATGCTTCGATCAGGCTCCGGGAAGTTGCCTGAAAATGACCAGCGCCGATCTTGATGTGGTCGACAGTGCGGCCTCGTGGGAGAGACTTCGCCCCGTCTGGAGGGCCTGCTGTTACCGTCCATCGCGGACGTGTCGGTGCTGTCGCTGAACGTGAGCCACAAGGCGATACGCATCGACGTCCGCAGTACGACGGCCGGGGCGGCATGCCCGGACTGTGGGAGCGAGTCGACCCGGGTGCACAGCTCTTACCTGCGGTTTCCTGCAGACGTGCCGAGCGGGGGACGTCTGGTGGCCCTCCAACTGCGAGTTCGGCGGTTCTTCTGTCCGGAGCCTTCGTGTGCTCGGCGGACGTTCGCTGAGCAGATACCGGGGCTGACCCGGCGGCACAGCAGGTGGACGGAGCGGTTGCGGTCGACTCTCGCCGCGGTGGGTCTCGCCCTCGCAGGCCGGGCCGGCGCCCGGATGGCACGGGCCTTCGGGGTGTCCATCAGCCGCAGCGCGGTGTTGCGGCTGCTCGATGCATTGCCCGAACCCGAAGCCCCCGCCCCGCGGGTGGTGGGTGTTGATGAGTACGCCACACGCAAAGGACGGGTCTACGGCACGGTGCTCGTCGACGTCGAGACCCGCCGGCCGGTGGATCTGCTGCCTGACCGGGACGCGTCCAGCCTGGCCGCATGGCTCGCGAAGCGACCCGGGATCGAGATCGTCTGCCGGGACCGCGCACCGTTCTTCGCGGAAGGCGCCACAGCCGGGGCACCACAGGCGACGCAAATCGCCGACCGCTGGCATTTGTGGCACAACCTCGGGGAAGCGGCTGAGCGGGCTGTCGCCCGTCACCGCCAGTGCCTTCGCGTCCTGGTCCCCGATCCCGAGGGAAAGGCCGACGAACCGGCGCCGCCCGAGGAAGAGGCGGACTCTCCATGGCGGAGCGAGCGGTTCGCCAACCGCGTCCGAGCCAGGCACGCCACGGTCCACGCACTGATGGAAGCCGGCCACAGCCGCCGTTCCATCGGGCGCCAGCTGAACATGACCCACCGCACCGTCAAGAGCCTCGCCGACGCTGCGAAGCCGGAAGACCTCTTTCGTGGCCAGTGGCAGCACAACAGGACCTCCATCCTCGACGAGTACAAGCCCTACCTGGACGAACGCTGGGACGAGGGCTGCACCAACGCCTGGAAGCTCTGGGAGGAGATCGTTCCCTTGGGTTACCGAGGCAGCTACGGCCGGGTCAGCGCCTACCTGCGAGAGAAGCGGACCTCACCACGGCCGGTCACCGCGCAACCGCCGGCACCCCGCGTGGTGACGAGATGGATCCTCAGCCGACCCGAGACGCTGACCGAGATCGAACAGCTCCGGCTCAAGGCCGTCCTGGCCAACTGCCCCGAACTCGAAGCCCTGACCGGTCACGTCCGGTCCTTCGCCCAGATGCTCACCGAGCGCCAGGGCGAACGACTCCCGCAGTGGCTCGACGCCGTCCGCCAGGACGACCTCCCCAGCCTCCACACTCTTGCAGCCGGCATCGACCGCGACCGCGACGCCGTCACCGCCGGACTGACCCTGCCCTGGAACTCCGGCGTCGTCGAAGGACACGTCAACAGGATCAAGATGCTCAAGCGCCAGATGTTCGGCCGCGCCGGCTTCGCACTGCTCCGCAAGCGGGTCCTCCTCGCCCCGTGACCGATGTCAGAGGCGCCTGGAACCATGCCTTCGTCCGAGACAGCCTTACCAGGAGCCATGCATGGGAACGTGGGGAACCGGCCCGTTCGACAGCGACCTCGCCGCAGACTTCGTCGATCAACTTGAGGGACTCACCCACCAGCAGGTCATCGACGTACTGGAGCGGGCATTCCAGCGAGTCACCGACTCGGGAGAACGCGTCGATGGCGGAGACGGGGCCGAAGCCGTTGCCGCTGGCGCTCTCGTCGCCAGCACCCTCCCGGACAGCCCCATCGCGATCGACCCCGATGACGGCCCCAGCCAACCGCTGCCCGAACTGCCCGCCACCCTTCGCGCGTCGGCGAGACTCGCACTGGACCGGGTTCTCCGGGACGGATCAGAAATGGCAACCGGCTGGGTGGACAGCGCCGACGCCAACCAGTGGCGCCAGGAAGTGCGACAGATCCTCCAAGCACTCGAAACACCCACTGATCACTAACCGTGACCGCTTCACGGAAGTCGTGCCAGAACCACGACTCATGAACAAAGCCAAAGGGCCCTGCATCTCGATCAACTCAGCCTTGAAGGTGCCGTTCAGGGCCTCGGCCATCGCGTTGTCGTAGATGTCCGCGACCGAGCCGACCGAGGCCGAAGCCCGACGTCGGACAGCCTCTCGGTATACCGAATTGATACGTATGGCGACCCGCGGTCGCTGTGATGAATGAGGCCGGAATCTTTCTTGACCCTCCTTCCCCACAGCGCCATCTCCGGGGCATCCAGCAGAAGTTCGGTCCGCATGTGGTTCGCGACCTGCCAGCCGACGATCATCCGTGAGTAGACGTCCAGGACGAACGCCACGTATGCCCAGCCGGACCAGGTACGCACATACCTCATGTCAGCCACCCACAGCTGATCCGGCCGCGTAGCGGTGAAGTCGCGGTCGAGCACGCCCGGCGGGCGGGGCGCCGACGGCTCCGCCACGGTGGTCCGCCGCCGTTGCCCACGGATCACGCCCTCCAGGCCCAGCTCGGCCAGCAGCCGCTCGACGGTGCACCGGGCCACGTCGACGCCCTTGCGCCGAAGCGCGCGGGTGATCCGCCCGGCGCCATAGGTGCCGCCCGACTCCGCGTGGACAAGCTCGATAACCCTTCTCATCCTTTGGTTCGAGGGTGATGACGGCCGGTGGTCGGGTCCCGTGACGCGGCAGGGCTCCTGGTCGTTGCGGCTGGTGATCTCACTCGCCAACGTTGCGACACAGGAGCCCTGTTGGTCCCGTATCGTGCCATGCTCGACGTCCCGCACGAGGTCGTTGAGCACGTTTCCTGGCTCACCTACGCCCGAAGGTGTGAGCTGAACTCCCGCTGGCGCAGGCTGGGCTGCTTCCGGCAGGCCCTGCTGGTCCTGGTACACCTGCGCAAGAACGAGACCCTGGCCCAGGTCGCAGGAGGGTTTGGTGTCTCCACCGCCACCGCCGGCTGGTACGTGAGCGAGACGGTCGAGCTCCTCGCCGAGTGCGCTCCGAGCCTGCACGAGGCCCTGCGCGAGTCACCCCCGGAGGGGTTCGTCATCCTCGACGGCACCCTGATCGCCACTGATCGCATCGCGGCGGATGAGCCGTACTACTCGATGAAACACCGCCGTCACGGGATGAACGTACAGGTCGTGGCCGCCCCGGACGGAACACCCCTGTGGTTCTCGCGAGCGCTGCCCGGCCGCACGCATGACCTGACCGCGGCCCGCGCACACGGTGTGATCCAAGCCTGCCTGTCCCGTCAGCTCCTCGTCCTGGCCGACCGCGCCTACCAGGGCGCCGGAGCCACCGTGCGCACCCCTTACTACGGCCGCGACCTCCCCGAGAAGTACGCCCAGTTCAACCGGGACCACGCCCGGCTGCGGGCGCTGGCCGAACGTGCCTTCGCGCGCCCCTCCAGGGTGCCAGTGACCCTCCGCGTAATACATCGCCTCCCTGCCCCGTCTCTTGGAAGTGAAGGCGCACACGCCTCGCGAGGCGCTGGCTCCTGACCAGCACCTTCGCCCCATGGACTCGCACTCGGAGCACACGCGATGCCGCAGCCGTACACGGCCAGCACCATCACCGACCCCGTGCGTCTCCGGCCGTGAGGTCAACACGGCGACTCCGGGCGGGCACATCACCACCACCGAATACGACCGCTTCGGCAACACCGTTCGCGAACTCTCGGCAGGCAACCGCGCTCTCGCCCTCGGCATCAGCGCCGCAGACCGGGCCGTACAGGAGGACTTGGGCATCCGATTGCTGCCCAGTGCCGAGCGGGCGAACCTTCTGGCCGCCATCTCGGTCTTCAACGAGACCGGCACACGGGCACTGGAGAAGCTGGGTCCGCTGCGCCGCATCGATCTGACCGCCGACCTGAAGTCGGGGACCACCACCTTGGTCGCGGCGGGTACCTCGGTGACTGCCCGCAGCTGGGTCATCAACGAGTACGACACGAGCCGACCGACAGACGGCACGGCTAAGGTCAGGGACCAGCTCACCAAGAGCACCATAGGTGCCCAGGTTCGGGAGCATTCCACTGTCCACGGCGAGACCAGAACGTCCCAGATCTCCTACGACTGGGCAAAGGGTCTGCCGACCCAGACCGTGCAGGATCCTGGTGGCCTGGCGATCACCACCACGACCGAGTACGACGCCCAGGGGCGCGTCACCAAGCAGCTCCGGCCCGGAACTACCGGCACGGACGCCGCGACCCGCGTGACCACATACTGGACGGCCACGGGCACGGGCACCTGCCAAGGACGCCCGGAATGGGCTGACCTGGTCTGCTCCACCGGACCGGCCGGTGCCATCACCGGCGGCGGCACCAACCCGTCCCAGATGCCGACCACGACCACCGAATACAACTGGTGGGGCCGATCGGCCACGGTGCGCGACACGGCGAACGGCAGCACCCGTACCACCACGATCCAGTACGACGCGGTCGGCCGCCCCACCAGGACGGCCATCACTGGCGGAATCGGGCAGGCGGTTCCTGAGTCCACCACGGAATACGACCCGGCCACGGGCCATCCCGTGAAGCTGACCTCACCGACCGGCGGCACCATCATCAAGGCGTACGACAAGCTCGGCCGCCTGATCTCGTACACCGACGCCGACGGTGGTATCACCACCACCGAGTACGACCTGCTCAACCGTCCGGAAACAACGGACAACTCACCCTCGACTGTCACATACACCTACGACCATGCCGTCGAGCCGCGCGGCCTCGCCACGAAGGCCACCGACTCCGTTGCGGGTATCTTCCAGGCTGCCTACGACGCCGACGGCTCCGTCCTCTCGCAGAAGCTGCCCGGCGGCTACACCCTGCAGCACACAGAAGACACCACCGGGGCATCTGTCCGGCGGCGCACGTACACCCGCGACAGCGACGGCGTCAGCATCATGACCGACACGGTGACCCGGTCTGTTCTCGGGCAGGTCACCACCCACGCAGGCTGGTCCAACCAGTCCTACGCGTACGACAAGGCAGGTCGCCTCGCCACTGTCGAGGACACCGCCGATACCGTCTGCACGAGGCGGACGTACGCCTTTGACAGCCGCAGCAACCGCACGTCCCTGACCACCAACGCCGGCGCCCCCGGCGTCGACTGCCCCACCACAGGCGGCACCACCAACAACCACACCTACGACAGCGCCGACCGCATCGTCGACACCGGCTACACCTACGACGCCTTCGGCCGCGCCACCGCAACCCCCGGCAACGGCACGATGGCGTACTACGCCAACGACCTCGCCTACCAGCAGACCGCCAACGGAGAGCGCCAGACCTGGCAGCTCGACGCCAGGCTGCGGTTCCGGTCCTGGAAGACGGAGACTGGCAGCGGCTCCACCTGGACCCAGACCGCCTCCAAGATCAACCACTACGACAGCGACGGCGGCAACCCCCGCTGGATCATCGAGGACACCGCCACCGGGGCACTGACGCGCAACGTCAACGGCCTCGATGGCGGCCTGGCGGCCACCACCACCAAGACCGGCGGGACAGTCCTCCAGCTCACCAACATCCACGGAGACGTCAGCCTTCTGCTTCCTCTGGACACCAGCATCGCACCGACGGTGCTGGACGCTGACGAGTACGGAAACTCCAAGGTCGGCCGGACCGAGGCCCGGTACAGCTGGCTCGGAAGCCAGGGCGTCTCCAAGGACGCCCTCGGTGGTCTGCTGGTCGCGGGAGTTCGGGTGTACAACCCGGTAACGGGGCTCTTCCTGTCTCCCGACCCTGTCGTGGGAGGAAACCCCAACGCCTACGGTTATCCCACTGACCCGGTCAACTACATGGACGCGGACGGCCGCTACGCCATTGCCATGAACCCTGGGGCCCTCCTTGCCCTCGGAACCGCAATCCTGATCGGCTATATCATCCTTCTGGCAACCGCTTGGATCTGTCAGCAACTTGGGTGCTCGATCAGCCTACCCGGCCCAAACGTTGCCATTCCAGACAAGAACTCGGGTTCTGCCAAGAAGTACAAGAACACCAAGTACATCGGCTACATGATCTATTACAAGGGAAAGATCTGGAAATACGGGATATCTCGTGTCGGCAACAGCAGGCCGGCCAGTCAGATTCGCACCTGTAACAAGTACTACGGCACATCCAGCGGATGTAGGTACACCGTACTGAGGAGAAACTTGGGGGGATGGTTCTACGCCCGCAGTTGGGAAGCAGCCATGATCCTGCAGTACGTGGCCAGGCACGGCCACTGCCCACCCGGACAGGCGAAGAAAGTCTGCCGGTAAGATGCCGCATGCACAGGGCTGAGTGAAAAATAAGCGGGTGGGGTGCCACAATGGCGCCCCACCCGCTGCACTCGCCGGCAGAAAGGAGGCTAATCCATGACAGAAGAAGAGTTCTGGTCCCTCATCGACCTTCTTGGAGGCGTGGCAAACCAGCGCACCACTTCCGCACTGACAGAGGCCCTGACCAGAGAGGGAAAGGCTCGCACTGAAGAGTTCGCCGATATACTGACGGAAAAGCTTCAGCGACTCGAAAGTGAGTCCCTATCGGGAATCCCCACACGTGATGTGAATGATCCATCAGACGCGCCGCCCCTGCCACTGGTTGGTGACGCACTTATCAGTCTCCACTTCGCGGTTGTGGCAGCCGGTAAGTCACGATTCCATCAAATCCAGGAACATCCAGACCGGGTGGCTGACTGGGCCTGGGACTTCAGCGAGTCAGACGGCCTGGCCGATGCCGTCTCCATGGCCTACGAGAACACCACCGGACAACCATGGCCAGGCCCACCGCCTGGATTCCATGTAGATGAACCCGAAACGTCGACGGCCACTGTGACCGCGGATTTCCCATGGCTCAGCCTCGCTCTGCACGGCGACAACGACATTCCTGTGGCGTACTTCGATGCGGCTGGCACCGTAGTCGAGTTGATGCGGAGCGACTCGCAGTGGCGTACTTGGTGGTCGCGTGCCGAGCAGAGCGACCTGGCTATCGAGATCGAATACGGTTCTCGGACGGAGCGCAATAGCGTCACTACTAGAAAGGGACGGGCGTGGGCCTCGTTCCGCAGGAACGAGGCCCGCTTTCGCGGGTTGAACAAGGGTGCTCTTGCCTACCTGGCTGCCACTGACCTGGAAGAAGTCTTCACCCTCGTATCCACGTCCCTGAGCCTGCCTACGCCACCCCAGGTGCCTCGTCCGGCACAGGCAACCCCGCCGACGAGGCGAACCGAAGCGGCCCGCGCAAGGCTGGAGGAACTACGACAACGGCGTCACAAACGCCCCTGACGTCACACCATCAGACAGCGGCCAGGGTCGGGGAACCCTCGCGGACTTCGCCGAGGAGCACAAGACTGGCTGCGGATCTTCCAGATGCCCTCCTACGCACCGGAGTTGAGAGGCTCTATTCCTATCGATCTTGAGTGCGGTGTGATCGAATATGGCTGGTGGCGGGGGTGAACTCGGCCGAGTCTGCGCATGAAGACAGGGCCTCTTGGTATCTCGGAGTTGTTGAAGCAACGAGGTACACAGGACGCCCTGTTGTCGCAGTTGTACGCTCTTGAGCCATCCGAGTCCAACGCGTACGCCTCGTCGCGTGACTGTCTCGCGCACAGGTTCGGCAACGCGGCGGATCAGCCCGACCGGGCGCCGGTGTATGACACGGATCTGACGGATGAGCAGTGGGCGGAACTCAGGCCGCTGCTGCCGGTGCCGGCGTGGATGGCGGGCCGGGGCGGGCGCCCTGAGGGCCACTGCCACCACAAGATGCTCGACGCTGTTTTGCCGAACAGGACTCGGCGGTCGGTGAGTTGGTAGTCGATGCCGTCGTCCAGCCGCTCGGCCGGGGTGGCGCGGCGGTCGTCGAGTTCCAGGACGCGGCGGGCGATGAAGCGGGAGTAGAAGCGGTAGGCGATCGCGTACGAACTGAGGGCGGCCACGACCAGCCAGACGGCGGAGATCTCCTCGCCCCTGGCCAGTGCGACCATGCCCCAGGCGACGGCGCCGACGAGGGCGACGCCCGTCCAGGTCAGGATCGTTGTCGGAGTGGGTCTCGCGCTGCGGGCGCCGTTACGTAGCACAGTTGCTCCAGTTGCCGGGGTCTCCTGCACGAAGGCACGGAGAACACGCGAAGCGGATCGGGTGCGGGCGGCGCAGGGTCGCGACGCGCGGCGGATCCGCGGAACGGATTCACGGAGGAGTTGCGGTCGGCCGTGCGCGGGTTGACAGCCGGTTTCCGGAAGTTTTCGGCCACCGTCCTCAACCGCCGACGACCGACGCAGCGTTCGACGCCTGCCCCGCCTTGCCCGCTGCTGAAACGGGATGACGGGCAGCTGGAGGTGTCACACCGCGCGGTTCTTCCCCACGTCACGGGGTCTATCCCTTGGCTGAATTCAGTGGTTCACTCCTCATCTGTTGGGGGTTGCTTTCTCCGTGCTGGTGATGCGTTCGGCCTCGCGACGGCCGCCCGGCATGGCTTCTGCGTCCGTGTAGTTGCGCTCGGCCCCGCAGGGGTTTACCGCGACGTGGCCGGATTTCCCTCGCCGAGGGCCGGTGCGCCGTCGGGCTCCCGAGGGTGATCCAAGGGCCGTGAACGGGCAACAGGCCACAACGAGCGTGGAGGAGCCATGAGTAACCTCGCCCCAGTGATCACCTGTACGGCGGTCGTACTGGTGGCCTCGGCGATCGCACTGAAGGGTGCCCGCCTCGCCTCGGGCGGCACCGGGGTGAGGGCGGACCTCGAGGACTGGGCCCTGGCCGACCGCCGCCAGGGCGGTGGCCTCGTCTGGTGCCTGCTCGGCGGCACGATCTACACCGCGTACACGTTCACCGCCGTGCCGGGCGCCGTCTTCACCTCCGGCGGCATCGGGTTCTACGCCCTCCCGTACACCGTGATCATCTGCACGATCGCCTTCGTCCTGCTGCCGCGGCTGGCATCGGCGGCGCGCGCCCACGGTCACGTCACGGTCGCCGACTTCGTGCGGGAGCGGTACGGCTCTCCGCTGCTCGCGCTCGCGGTCGCGCTCACCGGGATCTTCGCCACGATGCCGTACATCGCGCTCCAGCTGATCGGGCTCCGGGCGGTCCTCAGCGTGCTGGGGCTGCGGCCCGACGGACTGCTGGGCGACGCCGCCCTCACGGCCGTGTTCGCCGTGCTGGCCGTCTCCACCTACCGGTACGGGGTGCGGGCGCCCACCCTGGTGTCGGTGGTGAAGGCCGTGCTGGTGGTGGGCGCCACGCTCAGCATCGGCGCACTCGTCCTCACCGACATCGGGTCCCCCGCCTCGCTGTTCGCCCGCGCCGACGCGGCGTTCGCGGCACGCGACGGTGTCGCCACGCTCGTCCCCGACCCTTCCCTGGCGCCGGCCTATGCGTCGCTGGCCCTGGGCTCGGCTCTCGCCCTGTTCGCCTTCCCCCACGTGCTCCAGGTGGCCTTCTCCGCCCGCACGACGGACGTCCTGCGGCGCTCGTCCGTCGGCCTGCTGGGCTGGACGACGATGCTCGGCCTGTTCGCCCTGTTCGGGATCGCGGCACTCGCCTCGGGTGTCCGCCCGCCGCCGGGCCGCTCCGAACTGGCGATCCCCCTGCTCGTCCTCGACCTCGCACCCGGTTGGGCGGCCGGACTCCTGCTGGGCGCCATCGTCGTGGCGGCGCTCGTGCCGGCCGCCGTGATGTCCATCGGCGCGGCGACCCTCTTCGCGCGCAACGTCTACCTGGAGTTCGTCAACCCCACCGCCACGGCGGCGCAGGTGACCCGGATGGCCCGGCTGATGTCGCTGGTCGTCAAGGTGGGCGCGCTGGCCTTCGCGCTCGGGCTGCGCGACCAGGCCGCGATCAACCTCCATCTGCTGGGGGCGGTGTGGGTGTTGCAGATCCTGCCGACGATCGCGCTGGGCCTGCTGCATCGCACCCCGCACCGCGTTTCTCTGCTCGCAGGATGGCTGCTCGGCATGGTCGTCGGCACGGCCCTGGTGAACGCGAGCGGCTACTCCTCCCTCGTGTCACTTGCCCTCGGCCCCGTAGAGGTCCAGGTGTACGCCGGCGTGGTCGGCCTCGCCGTCAACCTCGGCGTCGTCGCGCTGACCAGCCCGCTGCTGGACCGGCTCGGCGTGCCGCGCGGCCTGGCGGGAGTGCTGAGACCGGGCCGCTCGGCGTACGGCAGGGGGGTGGCGCGATGAGGCGTACCGAGCGCACGGAGCGTGTCGAACGCACAGAGCCTGTCGAGCGCACGGAGGGCATGGAGCGTACGGACCAGCCGTGGCGCCGTGGCCGCACCGCCACGGAGCCCGACGCCGTGGGGCCCGCCTCCCCACCTCCCGTCTCCTCCCCCGCCGGCACGCCGGAACCGATGCCCGCGGGCACCGAGCCCGGTGTGGACCTGCGGGACGTGGAACGGGAGACGGCGATGATCCGGCTCTTCGACGGCCACCATGCCCAACTGGTCCGCCTGGCCGTACTGTTGGGTGCCGAGCAGGACGCCGAGGACGTGGTGGCGGAGGCGTTCTGCGTACTGCACCACCGCTGGTACCGACTGCGTACGCCGGAGGCCGCGCCCGCGTACCTTCGTTCTGTGGTGTGCAACCTCGTCCGGATGCGAATACGGCGCCTTCAGGTGTCCCGTCGCCATGCCGACATGGAGGTCTCCGAGATCGCCTCCGCGGAGTCCACCGCGATGCTCCACGAGGACCAACGGCAGGTCGTGGACGCGCTGAAGAACCTGCCCACCCGGCAGCGGGAGGCACTGGTCCTCCGCTACTGGATGGACCTCAAGGAGAGGGAGATCGCCGAGTCGATGGGGATCAGCACCGGTGCGGTGAAGTCGCACATCTCCCGCGGGATGCACGCGTTGTCGCGGGCCATGGAGACCCATCGATGAGTGTGGACGACCCCGAGGCCCGGCTGCGCGACACCCTCGACTCGCTGGCGTCGACGGTGGTGCCGTCGCCCGACGCCTACGCCAGGGCCCGCTCGGAGTGGCAGCGGCGGGACCGGCGGCGCCGGCTCGTCATGCTGGTCCTCGCCGTACTGGTCGTGGCCGTCGCCGACGTGGTGGGTCTGTGGGCGCTCCACTCCTTCGCCGCCCCCGACCGGCCGCCGGGCCAGGAACGGATCGACGTGATCGTACAGCCATGAGCCCATGCAGGCGAAAGGGGGCCGCGGAGGGAACGCCGCGGCCCCTTGTCGAGGTACTCAGGCCATGTCGCCGGACAGCTCCCACAGTGCGTCGACGACCCGTTCCACGTCCTCCTTCTGGTGGAACAGGTGCGTGGACACCCGGACCGCCTGATGGGGCCTGGCCGAGCCGATGACGGGGAAGTCACTGGTGCGGATCACGATGCCGTACTCGTTCTTGAGCCGGGCGACCAGCGTGGTGGTCTTCTGCGCGTCGTGCACGTCACGCGGGTCGCGGAACGGCGCGAAGGAGGTGAGGGCGCACATCAGGCGCGGGTCGTCCTTGGGCGAGTACAGGGAGTCCACACCCCACCGCTCGACGATCAGCTCCTTGAGGTACGCCGACAGGCCGAGCACATGGTCCTCGATGCGCTGCCGCCCGATGCTGTCCCACACCTCGCAGACATGCCGCACGCCGGCCATGACCGCGAGGCTGCTGTTGCCGACGGTCTGGAGGTCGGAGCCGATGTCGTAGCTCTCGGTGGGGCCGTTCGAACGGGGCGGCACTCCTCCTTCGGAGGGGTAGCCGCTGGACACGACGGGCCAGAACTCCGGCAGGGGGTTGGGGTTGTAGCGGGGCAGGACCTTGTTGCGGATGTAGAGGACGCCCGTACCGCCCGGCCCGCACTGCCACTTCGCCGCCGACCCGGCAAGGAAGTCGACGCCCAGCTCGTGGAAGTTGTACGCCATCATGCCGGGAATGTGCGCACCGTCGACCACACTGATCAGGCCGTGGTCCTGCGCGAGCCTCGCCAGCATGGCGATGGGCAGCATGGTGCCGGTCTTGTAGGTGGGAGCGGAGAACACGAGCGCCTTGGTGCGCTTGGTGATGGCCCGCCGGAACAACTCGACGTAGTCCTCGGCACGTTGCCTGTTGCCGACAGGCAGGGCGACCCGCTTGATCACAACGCCGTGGCGGTCCCGGGCGATGGCCATGGGCACGTTGCCGCCGGAGTGCTCGTGATTGGTGGTGAGGATCTCGTCGCCCTCCTTGAGGGCGAGACCGGCGAGGATCTTCGACATGCCGTCGCTGGTGTTGTGGGAGATCACGAGCTCGTCGGGATCGCACCCGTAGCCGCGGGCCGCCACGGCACGGACGTCGGGGAAGTCGCTGTAGGCGGATATCGCCCCGGCGGCGACCTCGCGGTGGACCCGGTCGACGGTCTCGACGACCTCGCGGGGCGGCGAGCCGACGGTGCCGACGTTCATGAAGAGGACGTCCTTGTCCAGCATGAACAGCCGCTCCACCTCGCGCCAGTAGCCGGGGGACGACGGGGGCGGGAGGGTGGCGGCGGTCGCACCGGGCGTGGCGGCGTGTGCGGCCGGGGCGGCACCGGCGGTCCCGATACCGACGCTCGCGGCCCCGGCCCCCAGGAATCCGACGAAGCCGCGCCGGGAGACCCCGGAGCGTGTGCGCGTGTGTCTCGACATGATCATGTCCCTTCAGCGGTGACGCGACGAACGGCGATTCGATGGACGACGACTCAACGGACGCGACTCAACGGAACGCGACTCAACGGACGGCGATGGCGGAGATCTCGACCTTGGCGTCCCGCGGCACGCGGGCGACCTCGACGGTGGCGCGCGCGGGAGGCGCGGCGGACCCGAAGTACTCGGCGTAGGCGGCGTTGAAGCGCGCGAAGTCGTCGAGATCGGCGAGGTAGACGGTGGTGCTGACCACGTGAGACATGGACATCCCGTCGGCCTCGAGCACGGCCTCGACATTGCGCAGCACCTGCCGTGTCTGCTCCTCGACGGAGGCGCCGGCGGGAATGGCCCCGGTCCTGGGGTCGATGGGCAACTGCCCGGAGACGAAGGTGAAGTTCCCGGCGGAGATCCCCTGCGAGTAGGGCCCGATGGCGGCGGGCGCGTCGGGGGTGGCGACGACACGGTGCCGGGGACTCTGCTGGTCGGTGGTCTCGGCGACGGCGGAGGCGCCGCCGAGGCCGAGGAACAGGGCGGCGGTGGCGGCGAGGGCGGTCACACCCCGCCGCCGCCCACTGCCCCAACCGTCTTGCTTCGAGGTCTGCATTCGCACGTCCTCCCGCACACATCAGCACATGGACACGCCCTCGTTCGGGGCGTCGTTGCGTGCTGGTTGGTTGCGGGAGGGCGGGGGGAGGTTTACGGGCGGGGCAGTGAAATTCAGATATGCGCACACGGCACCGCGTAGGCCTCGGTCTGCAGCAGCCCTGGCGCCACCCGGCACTCGTACGTGCACAGGCTGACAGCCGTGGCCTCCAGCTGCGCCCACGGGCCCGGGGCGTCATCCGGGCCGATCTCGCGACGGCGCAACAGCAGCACACGCAGGCGACGCAGAGCCGCGACGCGGCGAACTCCGCTCAGGCCGGCGCCCGGAGGGAAATCGCCGAACAGACGGCCCTGATCGAGAAGATCGGCATCCCACGCGGTCTGTTCGCCGACCGGAAGCAGAAGCAACTGGACGACGCAGAGGCGGCCGTCGCCGGTGCCCGTGGCCGCCTGGAGTCGATCACATCGAACCTCGCCGCTGCCGAGCGCACCCGGCGGCATGCCATGGCGGAGGTGACCCGGCTGCTGTCTGCCCTGCCGGTCGAGGAGGCCAAGGTGTCCGGCCTGCCGGGTCGGGCATTGCTGGTGTCGCAGGCCGACCGGCTGCAGCAGGAGATCAACACGATCGAGGAGCAGCGCCGCCAGATCAAGGATACGGTCCGCTCGAAGTGCCGGGTCCTCGGCGCGACCGTCGCCAAAGCCGTCCAGTCGCGCAAGCTGCTCGACCGGGTCGACGTAGTCGTCATCGACGAGGCGGGGATGGTCGACCTTCCCTCCGCCTGGTACGCCGCAGGTCTCGCCGGAAAGCGGGTCGTCGTGGCCGGCGACTTCCGTCAGCTTCCGGCCGTGACCAAGGGCAGCGACGACCGCAAGGCGACGCCGGAGGAACGCGACCACGCGCTGCAGTGGTGCGCGCGTGACGTCTTCCACGCGGCGGGGATGGTCGGGGCGTCCGGGTCCGTCGTACCGGACAACCGGCTCGTGGCACTGAACACCCAGTACCGGATGCGCAGTCCCATCTGCGATCTGGTCAACACCGTCGCCTATCCGGACGCGCCGCTCTCCACTGGACGCGGCGACAGCTCCCGCATCCCCTTCAATCCGCTCGTCGAGGCGCCGGTGATCCTCATCGACACGTCGAAGCAGCGGATCGCCGGGCGGGACCACCTCACGAACACGGTGCACGAGGCGGCCGTCCATGAACTCGTCCGCGGCCTCCAGTACGAGGGCGTGCTGCCCGGCCGCAAGGCGGAGGACGTACTCGCCGGCGAGCAGGCTACAGACCGGCTGGCGGTGATCGCCCCGTATCGGGCGCAGGTGCAGGCTCTCAAGAGCAGCCTGGCATACCGGTTCGGAAAGCCCTACGAGGGCCTTGTGGACACCGTCCACCGTTTCCAGGGGAGCCAGCGGCCGATTGTCATCCTCGACACGACGGCCGGTTCGGGCAGGTCACCGGGCTACTTCTTCAACGGCAGCGGACTGTCTTCGCACACCTGCCGTCTGCTCAACGTCGCGCTGAGCCGGGCGCAGGACCATCTGGTCGTCCTCGCGGACGTCGAGCACCTGCGGGAGCATCTGACCGCCGGCAGTGAGGCGCTGCGCATGCTCGATCACCTCGCGGCGAACGCACAGTGCATGTCCGTGGACCAGCTCATCCCGGTCCGTGATGCCGCCCAGTTGTCGGCCCTGTCCGAGGAGGAACTGGCCCGGCCCGCGTTCTTCCCCGCCGACGAAGTCCCCGCAGCCGTCCAGTGGGACATCGCACGGGCAGAGCGCACCATCGAGCTGTACTCACCGTTCCTCGACCGCCAGCCGGTCCGCACCTGGTCGGCGCACCTTGCAAAGCGCGTTGTGGACGGCGTGCAGGTGACAGTCACGACACGGGATCCGCAAGAGCAGACGACCGATGCGGCGGCTGAACGCGTCCAAGGACTGGTCGACGAGCTGCGTTCGGTGGGCTGCCGGGTCGAGTACCGGGAGCGGATGCACGAGAAGGTGCTGATCCTGGACCGCACCGTGCTGTGGCACGGCTCGCTCAATCTCCTGGCCAACAAAGGCCCCACAGACCTGATGATGCGCCTCACGGACCCGCTGGCGTGCGAGCGGGTTGGGCGGGTCATCGAGCGCGCCCGCAAGGAGAAGGCAGCGTGGAACCCGCGAACGGCAGGGGCAGGGAGAGCCGGCGGAGGGAGTGGCGCCGACGGAGAGCGCCTCTATCTCGAAGTTCCATACGCCGACAAGGACGAGGCGAAGAAGCTCCTCGGCGCGCGGTGGGATCCCGCCCGCGGGAAGTGGTACGTGGACGCGGCCAAGGTCAGCCGCGAGCAAGCTGCGCGCTGGCTGCCGCCGTCGCCCTGATTGCTGCCGGACTGTCGTACATGCGACCTAGACTCATCAGCACACGGGCGCGCGCGAAGAGCAACGATTTCGTACAGCACCTCCTGGAGCACTTCAACTGGCAGCGGACAGGTCGCCGACAGCCAGGACGCTGACCGGCCGTCGGCCTGATCGGCCGGTTTCGCAACCGGATCGTCTTGTCAGTGACCTGCGCTTGTATGGGGGCATGACTGTCCATGATGTCGCAGCCGCGCTTCCCTCCATCCGTGATCTGCGGGCCCTGTGCCGCTCGCCTTCAGGGACGGCGACATACCCAATGTGACCTTCTGCCTGTGGCGTCAGGTCGATGACGACCGCTGGCGCACCGGCCGGATCGAGTTCCCGAGCGCTCACTCGGACCCGGACGGCTCGGGATGGATGTTCGACCTTCTCCTCGATCCGAGACCCGAGGCCTTCCAGTCGTTCGCCGAGGACCACTACGAGCGCCCCGTCGACCTGGACGCCGTGCGGCACATCTGCGAGCAGCGGTCACTGACTGGGCATGTGGTGGCCCGGCTGAATCCGGACGTCTCCTTTGCGGACGTCGTGCGGGAGGCGAAGGACATCGGCTACCCGGTCTGACCATGCCAGGAGGCCGCTTCGGGCCGAGCTGGCCGACGCCCGGCAACGCCGGTATGGTCGATGGTATGGCAACCAAGAAGTACACCGTCACGCTCCCCGAGGAGCTGGCCGAGGCCATCCGTGCCGAAGTGGGGCCGGGCGGCTTCAGCCGCTATGTCACGCACGCCATAGAGCGTCAGCGTGAGAGAGAGCGCCTCGGTGAGGCGGTCGACTGGTGGGAGTCCGAGTACGGCGAGGTCACCGACGCCGAGATGGCCGACGCCGCAGCGGAGCGCCGGGACATCGAGCGCCTGCACGCACAGCTGGCTCAGGACCGGCAGGCAGCGGACCATCCGGCGTCCGACGGGAACGGGCGGGCCGCGTGACGGACGAGGCGATCTACCTGCTCGACAGCGAGGGCCTGTCGCAGTGGGTGCGAGGTGAGCGCCGGATGGGCCTCCGACTCAAGGAGGCACACCGGCTCGGCATCCGGGTCATGACCACGTCAATGACGCTGATCGAGGCGTACGACGTGAAGGCGTACCGCCCGGCCTGGCACTGGGCGCTGTCGCGCATCCACGTCGAGCCGGTCACAGAGGACGTCGCCGACGAGGCAATCGCCCTCCTCCGGGAGGCAGGGCTGCACGGCCACAAGTACGCCATCGACGCGGCGCTCGCAGCCGTCGCCCTGCGTCAGCACGGGCCCGTCACCGTCTTCACCTCCGACGAGGACGACATACGCAAGCTCTGCGGCAACCGCGTGGTGGTCGTCAAGCTCTGACGGCGCCGGCCGCCCGTCACACCGCAGCCGGCTGCCGCTCCAGGCTGCCCACCAGCTCCCGCAGTTTCGCCCGCGTCTCCGGGTCCGTCGAGTACACGACGGTGCCGACCATGCCGCGCGTGAGCAGCACCTTGTAGGTGTTACGGATCAGCCGGTCGACGTCCGCGTCCGGTGTGGACTTCTTGAAAACCGGGTCCTTGGACGCCGTACGGTCTGTAACCCAGAGGTCGCCGCGCCAGACCAAATCAGGGCCGATGATGACGCCTGACCAGTCGTACTCGAAGCCCTGGGCGGTGTAGACACAGCCGACCTGGCCGAAGCCCGCCGGGTCGGTGGCCCACAGGGCCGAGGGCGGGGCGCCCGAGATGGCGCGGTCGCCGCGCAGGTTCCAGGGGCGGGCCCAGACGCCGATGACGACGTCCGCAGGGAGTGGGTCGCCCGGCTTGGGCTCCTTCGACCAGGGCCAGCAGCAGCCGGCCGACATGCGGGCGCCGTAGCCCTGATCGCGGCGGCCTTCGAGGAACGTCTCCATCTCCTCGGGGCTCTCGGCGACCACGAGCTGCATACGGTTGTCCGGGTCCCAGGTCACCGGGCCGCCCGGCTCCAGGCCGAGGAGCCGTACGACCCACCCAGGTAGGCGTCACTGCCGCCGCAGCGGAACTGGCTGTCGAGCGGTATGACATGGCACTCGAAGCCCTTCTTCGCGGCGGCCGCCCTGATCTCGGCCACCGTGCCCATCTCCCCCGGCCGCACCACTTGGTGTTCGTCGAGAAGGAAGACGGGGACGCGTGCGACGTCGATGAGCTCCTCGATCTGCGGCCGGCCGGTGCGGTGGGCGGCCGGAGTATAGCGGTTGGCTGACGTCTCGCGGATGCGATCGCTTGGCCTTATCGACGGCGTTGAGCACCATCCGGTACGCGACCTGTTGTTCGTCGAGGAGAACGAACTGCTCCCGGTGGCGGACCTCGTCGGCGGCCACCGCTATGAGTTGCTTGGACGGGACGGGCTTACCCGCGAGCAGTTCGTCTGCCGCGACGGCGCCGGCATGCTTGTCGCTCAACTTGGTGCGGAGGTGGTCGAGGAACGCGCCGCGCTGCTGCGCGGTGAAGAGGCGGCCGCGGTCGTCCGTCTCGATCGCACGCAGGCCCGACGCACCGAACTCGGTGGCGTTGTGAAGGTAGGCGACACCAGAGATGCGTCCGGGGTGGGGCGCGAGCGCGCCGTTGAAGTTGACAAGGTACTCGCTGCGTACCTGCTCGATCGGGTTGAGGACGGCGTATGCGTAAGCGCCGATGCGGCACAGGGCCGGATCGTCCTCGTCTGGTTCGGCCTGGCTCCACTGCTTGAGTTCGACCACCACGTACGACGGTTCGCCTGTCGTGGGGTGGACGCCGGCGAGACGACATCCGCGCGCTTGCTGTTGACGGCAGCGCGTACTCGATCAGCACCTCGACGTCACCCAGGCCGGCCTCGTTGAGGGCGTTGACCAGGGCGGGATGCTGCGCTCCCAGGAACGGGCTTCCGAGGCGCTGGGGCGGTAGCCGTGCATGTGGGAGAACTGCTCGGTCAGATGCAGGAACAGCGAACTGTCCAGCACTGCGGCCGCGACCGACGTGGCTGACGCACGGAACAACAAGGATCCCCCAGGCAGCACGAAGTGACTCGTGCGGGTGGGGGCATGTCCTTCGAGACTCCACCGGGGTGGAGCGGAAGCCCGTCGGGCCGCGATGACGATGTGATCAAGAATACCTGTGCGAGAGGTGATGTGGAGTGGCATCGGCAAGCCGTCCCGACGGCGGACCGGTTCCCGGTGCGGGAGCGGCTGCGCGCTGCCGCACCGGGAACCGGTGGGGCCGTACCGTGATTCGGCCCCGCCAGCAGGTCACACCTTGTCGTCGAGCCTGACCAGCGCCGCGTGGAGTGCCGGCTCGACGCGCAGGCGCGTGCCGTCCCGGTCCAGGACCTGGAGGGTCCAGGCAGGTGACGGCCCACCGTGCGTCGTCAGGGGTGAGGCCGGCGAGTTCAGCCGCTGCCACGCAGTCGGCGCGGGCGTTCCATCCGGTCCCGAGCTGGTCGACGATCGCGTCGCGCGCTGATGATCGAGATCCGGCGGGACGTGTACATGAAGGAGCCGGGCGGCGCCGCCCATGCGGGGCTCGAGAGGTTGGCCGGCGCACTGGTGGACCTTGTGGATGCCGTGGTCGACATCCGAGTGGCAAGTAGGGGAACGGCATGGCCGCTGCTCGGCGTTCTGCCACCCGCCGCGCCGAGGCCGGAGGTTCGGTCTGGCAGCATTCCGTTCACGGGCGATTGTGGAGCCTGCGAGAGCAGCCCGTGCGTCCCCGGCGCCCAGCGGGCAGCCGGGGCGCCGGGAGGGCGAGTCAGCTCTTCTTGATCTCCCAGAAGCGGAAGACGGTCGATGCGTCCAGGGTCCACTCGAGCCCCGTGATGTTGCGGTAGGCCACCGCGTACTGCTTGCCCTGCCAGAGCGGCAGGATGGGCAGTTCCGCCGCGACCAGGTCCTGGAGTTCCCCGTACTGCTGCTCGGTGGCGGCCCGGTCGGCGACGGCGGCGGTCCCGGGGAGGATCGAGCCGGTGATCCTCTTGTTCTGGTAGTGGTTGCCGAGGACGTTGTCCTGGCCGAAGAAGGGCTGTGTGAAGTTGTCGGGGTCGGGGTAGTCGGGGATCCAGCCCTTCACGTAGACGCCGTACTTCCCGGCCGCGATGTCCTTCTCGTACTGCTCGAATCCGACCGACTTGACCGTCACATCGAACAGGCCGCTGTCGTTGAGCTGCTGGGCGATCGCGTGGAACTCCTGGTCCGTGGCGGGGCCGTAGCGGCTCGGCGTGGACCAGAGGGTGAGCTTCACCTTGTCGTTGATGCCGGCGGAGCGCAGTGCCTGCTTCGCCCGCTGGGGCTGCGGAGTGCCGCCGTACATGTCGAAGTAGGCGGTGTTGTGGCCGGTGATGCCGGCCGGGACGATCGAGTACAGCGAGGTCGCCGTGGACTGGTAGACGTCCCGGACCAGGGCGTCGCGGTCGATGAGATACGCGATGGCCTTGCGTACGCCGAGCTTGCCGACGACCGGGTCGTTGAGGTTGAAGACCAGGTGCTGCACCTCTGCGCTGGTGCCCTCGATGACCCCGATCCCCTGGGCGTCGGCCGACGCCGAGCTCTGAAGCTCGGATATGTCCTCCGCGGTCAGTCCTCGGTAGGCGATGTCGACCCGCCCCTCGCCGAGTGCCGATGCCAGCGCCTTCTGGTCGCTGTGGAAGAGCTTGAGGGTGATGCCCGAGTTCTGCGCCTTGGCGGTGCCCCGGTAGCCGGAGTTGAGCGAGAAGACCGCCTCGTCCTTGCCGTACGAGTCGAGCTTGTACGGCCCCGAGCCTACTGCCTTGCCGTCGGTGCGCAGCTCGTCGGCCTCGTACTCACGATGGTCGACGATGGAGCCGGCGCCCGAGGCGATCTTGCTCGGGAAGGTGGCGTCGGGGACGTTGAGCCGGAAGACGACCGTCTTCTCGTCCGGCGTCTCGATCTTGTCGATGGTGGAGAGCAGCGGCAGGGGCCCCGCGTCGCTGGCGATCTCCCGCACACGCTCGAAGGAGAACTTCACGTCCTTGGACGTCAGAGGGTTGCCGTTGCTGAATGTCAGACCGTCGCGCAGTGTGCAGCGGTAGACCGTGCTGCCACCCTCGTCGAAGGCGCAGCGCTCGGCCGCCTCCGGCTGTGGGGTGGCGCTGCCCTTGGGGAAGCTGAGCAGCGACTGGAAGACGTTGTTGAACAGCAGCCAGGAACCGGGGTCGTAGCCTGCCGCCGGATCAGTGGCGAGGACCTCGTCCGACATTCCGATGACCAGCGAGTCGCTGCCGTCACTACCGGCACCGCCCTCCTGGTTGCCGCAGCCGCTCAACAGGCCGGCCGCCAGCCCGGCCGCGAGCGGGGTGGTCAGCCACTTGTTACGTGCCTTCACAGAACCGTGCCTCTGAATCTCTTGTGCCATAGGGCGGTGTTGTGCCCTGCCGAATACTACAAGTCGGACAGCTCCCAGGCGCAGCCGGCCGGAAGCCGCGTAAACGGAGGTGGCGCAGCGCCCTGCACACCTTCTCCGTGAGCATCTCGGGCGGGACAGCCCGGCGCGTCGCGGCGGCCTGTGACAAACGTTCCCGCCCGCTGGATCATCCACAACCCCGGCAGCGGCTACTACGACGGCCTGACGGGCGCCGTACTCCACTGGCACGAAGGCCGCTTCACCCCAGTGCCCGCGACGGACGGCGACGGCGACGCTCCGATCGCGGACGCCTTCCACACCGGCGCCGACACCCAGGACGAAAGACAGCTCCACGTCTCCATCCGCACCACACACCCCGCCACCGACGACCTCCTCCTCGGCGACGCGCTGGAAACCGCTTGGCGGACGCTCACCGGCGCCCCACCCGCCGGCTGGGCCACCGCCGAACCCGTCACCCTCCCCTGGTCACCGCGACAGCTCACTGAACTCGCCCGCACCCGCGCCCAGAATGCCGCCCCCACCTGGCTCGTCGCCGTCGGCACCCCGAACCGGCCGGCGATCGCGATCTGCCGCATCACTCGCACCCCGGCCGGAGTCGAGGAACACATCACCCTCGCCATCGGCCACCCGCGGGACCAGACGCCGCGCCTCGACGCCCTCCCCACACTGGCCGAGTCCCTCGCCACCCGGCACAACCTCACCTCGATGCTCACGTACCTGCGCCCCGCCCGGGCAGACCTGACCACTCCGCCCCACCACGAACCGCCCCCGGTCCCGCTCTCCTTCACCCTCGGCCCCGACGCCGCACACGCCACCGGCCACACCCACGCCGAATCCGTCCAGCACCCGCGCCCGACTCGACTCGGCCCCGCCGCCCGTCCCGCCCTGCACTACACGCTCGGAGAGGGCACCGACCCCATCGCCTGGCAGCACCTCCACCACCTCAATAGCCGCCTGAAAAGCCGCCGATGATTCCCGTGGAACACCCTGACCGGCTCTGTCCAGGAGCTTCGACAGCACCGGCTCGAAGCAGCGGCCCGTCTCCGCGTCGCGCGGGCGAACCATCCCGGTATCACGCGGCAGGGTCTCTCCCGGGTTCTTTTGATTCGAGGTTGGCCGCGACAGCTCCCAAGAGGGCGGTGCCCCCGGGGGCACACCTGCGGTCACGCCCTTCCTCGGGCAGGTGAGACCTCCGCCCAGACCGTCTTCCCGGACGGCGGGTACGGCAGCACACCCCAGCCGTCGGTCAGTGCGTCCACGATGACCAACCCGCGACCGTCCTCGTCGGCGACGGGGCATGCGGCAGGGAGCCGGTCACCGCGCGGGTCGGTGACCTCGATCCGCAACCGCGAGTCGGGAAGCAGCATCAGCCCCAGGCGGAAACCCCGTCCGGGCAGACGCCCGTGGACGACCGCATTCGCGGCGAGCTCGGCGACGACGACCTCCGCGGCTTCCACTCGCTCGCTGTCGCGCGGCCATCCCCACTGCACGAGCTGCTCGACGGTGAGCAGCCGCGCCAGGCGGGCGCCGCGGCGCGTCGCGCTGAGCAGCTGGGTGAACTGCAATACGGCCGCGTGCGGTTGAGGGGGCATGTGGATCTGTACGGATTCGCTCGTCACACCATTCAGCGTGGCGATGCACAACGCCGCTGACCAGCAACGACGGGGGTACGCACCTGGTACGTACCGGTCTCGGCAGCCTGCCGTACCGGAGCGTCCACGGTTCCCGCGTGGGGCCCTGGGACTGCACCCGGTCAGAGCTTCCCACCGCCCCGGAGCGACGACAGCACCAGTCGGCCGTACCGGGTCGTCAGCGCGCCCGCCGTGACGAGGACGGACACACCGAGCGCCACGAGCAGATGCGTGGGCGACTTGTCTCCGAGCACCTGGAGTATGCCAATAGCCGTTCCGAGCGGAAGGCCCAGGATGGTCAGGATGCCCAGAGCCCCGCTGATCTGCAGGCTCTCGCGCGTCTGCACGAGTCGGCTGTAGTCGGCGGCTTCCGCGAGGATCTCGCCGAAGCGAGCGGGCAGACGGTGCTGCTCCTGGAAGGCGAGCAGCAGCTCGTTCGCAGGACCGTGCGCGGTCAGGTGCTGGCGCCAGTAGGTGCTGCGGAAGACGGCGATGTTCCGCTCCAGCGCGGCGACGCGGCGGGCGAGGCGCGGAGAGTCGAAGACGTCGGAGAGTTCGTCCGTCAACTCGTCGATGTGGTCACGCTGCAGCGAGCCGAGCAGCAGTGCGTCCAGGTAGACCGTGCGCGAGTGCAGGGCGCCGAATTCGAAGAAGTCGCCCGGCCCGGTGTCGGAACGGTGGCCGAGGAACGCGGCTCCCTGACGCAGGACGAGTGCACTCCAGTCGGCCGAGATCCGGACGGCACCGGCGAGTTGCTCGCGGGCCGTCTCGGGGGCCAGGGGGAAGTCGTCCGGGTTCGATCGGGACGCCAGCTGCCACAGCCAGCGGTCGGCTCCGGCGGGCAGCTCTCCTTCGGTTCCGAGGCGGTGCACCGGTGTGTGCTCAGGACCGGGAGTCATGAAGGCGACGGTGTACGGGCGGGCGATGGCGAACGGTCCGTCGCCGTCGCGTACTTCCGCGATGCCGGCGAGGAGTTCGGACGGGGTCAGCGGACCCGAGAGCGGGGCGGGCAGCGCGGCGGCCGGTCCCCTTGTCGCTATGGCGCGCAGCACGGGCAGCAGGGGCCGGTCCACGCTCAGGTGCAGTACGGCCAGTGCGTGATCCGGGTTGCGGGCCGTGGCCGTACGCAGGAGCTCCATGCCGAGCAGCCGCAGCCCGTCGTGCTCGACCTCAAGCGGCCGGTACCACCGCCGGGGCCTGCCGGGCGCCCCGTACAGGACGCGGGCGGATGCGGGGGCGAAGTACGTCGACCGTGTCACTGCGTCGGTGCGGCGGCTCCCGAGCTCGAACGGAAAGGGCCCTTCCTCCCAGTCCGGTGTGCGCCGCAGTCGCACGGGCAGGACGACGGTCAGCTCCTGGCGGGCGCCGGTGACGGTGTCGAGCGCCTGCATGGAGGCGGTCATCCGTAGTACTCCGAGGGGTCGGGCTGGTCGAGTCGGACGACGAACTCCGCCCTGCCGTAGCCCTCGGCGGAGATGTGGAAGCGAACCCTCTCCCCGGTGCGGATGGTCCGGAATCCCTCGGTCACGATCTGCCGGTAGTCGAAGCTGTAGTAACGCTGGTCCTCGTCGTCCTGGACGGTGTAGGAGCCGACGCTGCCGTTGAGGCCTCCGCCGCTCCCCCGCCGGTCGACGATCGTGCCGTGGCGCGGCCCGGTGCTCATCGTTCCGCCTTCTGTGTGCTCGATGGTTCGGTGACGTCCTGGACGCAGCGGAAGCCGACCGCGTTACTGCTTCCGCGTTTGCGATACATGCCCTTGCTGCTGGTCTGCACGGCCCGCATCGGGTTGTCGTAGCTGCCGCCGCAGATCACCGCTTCGCCTGCGTCGGCGAGGCTGGTGGACGTCCATTCCCAGCAGTTGCCGACCATGTCCGCAACGCCGAACGGTGAGCGGTTGCCGGGCCGCCGGTCCGCCGGCGTGACCCCGGCGCGGCGTACCGCGTCCTGGGCGAAGTCGCGGTACCAGGCTTGGTAGGTGACGACCGGGCGGCCGACCCAGAAGTCCGCGCAGTTGACGCGTGCGGTGTCGGGTTCGTCGCCCCAGGGGAAGAGGCGGCCGTCGGTGCCGCGCGCGGCAGCCTCCCATTCGAGGGACGTCGGCAGGCGTTTGCCTTCGAATGCGGCGAAGGCGTAGGCACTCCACCAGCTGACGCAGACGGCGGGGTGGGTCTCGTAGCTCGGGTTCTCGTAGTAGTCGGGGGCGCGCAGGCGGTCCGTCCAGGGGTGGTGCGTGACGTTGGCCGGCTGTTCGGGGTGGTCCCAGGTGGAAGTGCCGTCGCTGTTCAGCGCTGCGAGGAAGCGGCGGTAGCGTCCGACGGTGACCGCATGCCGGTCGAAGCGCACCGGTCGGTCCACGCGGTGCAGCAGCAGCCGCTCTGCCGGGCCGACGAGATACGTCCCGGCGGGCAGTACGCAGTCGTCGCGAGAGGGCTCGGCCGGCAGCCCGGCCAGGAAGGCCCGGACCTGCTCGGTGAGGAACGCGCCGCCCGGAATCTCGGCGGCGGCATCCCGGTGTGCGGGCTCCGCGAGGTAGCGGGCGGCCAGGAGTTCCTGGTAGGCGGTGTGGACGAAGGCGACCTGCTCGGGTCCGGCCGGACGCAGCAGCGGGAAGAGTACGCAGGCATCGAATGCGAGACGGCCGTCCGCGAACGCCGATGCCCCGAGCAGTCGATGCAGGTCGAGGAGGGAGAAGACCGTCCGGTCCGCGAGGAAGGCCAGGCCGAACGCCTCGGGCAGGAGCTGCCCGAGGTCCGGTCGGCCGGCATCGGCGAGGATGCGGTCGATGTGGGTGCCGAGGATGTCGGCGAGCGGTCGGCCGCCGGGCAGTTCGAGTGTGGCGGTGAGGTGCTTCTCCAGCGGTGTGTCGTCGGGTTCGGCGAGACGCACCACGTGGAAGTGGGGGACGAGAGCCGGGTCGACCCCGTTGGCGTACAGCTGCTCGACCAGTTGCTCGGAGCGGCCCGCGCCGCTGTCCAGCAGTTGGCGGACCTGCGGGGAGTCGGCCAGGAACGACACACGTGAGCTCATGACCACCGCGGATTCGGCAGACAGGACCGCCGCGAGGTCCGCGAAGAGACGCAGGAAGCCGGCAGCGCTCGGCTCCTCGACACCCTCGTCGACGGCGTCGAGAACGCAGAGCGCGGTGCCGGAGCGGATCAGGTAAAGGAAGAGGTCGTAGGCGCGGGCGCGGTCTTCGGCCGCCATCGAGGGGGCGAGGAGACGGCCCGCGTACTCGGCGAAGGCTTCGTCCTTCGGTTTCAGGCCGAGGTCGAAGTAGAAGCGGAAGCGGCGGACGTCTGGGTCGACTGCCAGTGCGCGTAACAGGGTGCTCTTGCCACTGCCGGGGCGGCCGGTGACGAGGACGTTGGCGCTGCCGTGTGCGAGGCGCGTCAGCAGCCCGACCGCGTCCCCGGATTCAGCGACCGTGATGTCGCCGGTGTGCGGGTCGGTGGAGAGCACCGCTGCGGCGACCGTCGTCCGAGGACCGACGGGTTCGCCCGCGGTCATCACGGGACCGAGGTGGGTGTCGAGGTTGACGAGGGTGTCGACGAATCCGTCGTAGCGCACGACCCGGAAGTCGAGCCCGAGCAACTGGTGCAGTGCGCCGG
Organism: Streptomyces sp. 5K101; assembly: GCF_046506645.1. Lineage (NCBI taxonomy): Bacteria > Bacillati > Actinomycetota > Actinomycetes > Kitasatosporales > Streptomycetaceae > Streptomyces > Streptomyces sp. 5K101. Next base: position 28,322 of record NZ_JBKFFO010000019.1, read on the forward strand.
AGCCGTCGTCCTCGTGGTTCTCCAGGATGACGAAGCGTGTCAGCTTCGGCAGTCGCGTACGCAGCAGCTCGCCGCCACTGGAGCCGAGGACGGCGCTCAGGTCGTCGGCGTCGCGGGAGAGCATCAGCTCCACGTATTCCAGCCGTATCCCGGCCTCGCGGCAGAAGAGCTGGTAGACGGTGTCGGGACTGAGGACGAAGCGCTTGGCCTGCCGGTACCCGAGGGTGACGTACAGGCCGGCCAGGAACTCGCAACGGGCAGCGACCTCGGGAGCCATGTCGGGTTCGCCGCCGAGGAGGGCGGCGCTGCCCGTGTCCGTGAACCAGACCAGTACGTCGACGAGTCGGCGTACGGCGAGCAGGCCGTCCTCCTCGCTGATGTCGTAGCCGTCGTGGGTGGAGCGGTTGCGCAGCCGCCGGATGTCGTCGAGTGCGTCCATCACGGTGCTGCTGCGGATGTGCGGACGGCAGCGTTTCACCAGGTCGTTCAGCGCCTTGGTGGAGGGGTCGCCCTCGATGCCGTGATGCCGCCACAGCTCCTTGAGTAGTTTCTCGGTCAGCTTGCCGATGAGGGCGACGGCGTTCTCGGGATAGCCGTCGTTCAGGGAGCGCAGCGGACGTTCGAGGTCCAGGCCGAGGCGGTCCGCGATGCGCGAGTGGTCGTCGAGCTCGCTGCGTAAGCGCCGGAGGCGTTCGTCCACCACGGCGCTCACGCGTCCTCCCCGCGCCGCTCGCCGAGAATGAAGGCGAATCGGTCGGGGAAGACCAGGACGGGCTCGGGATGGGCGGCGCGCATCTCTTCGATTCCCTTCTCGATCTCGTTGTCGGTGAAGGTGGAGAGCAGCGACATGTAGCGTGCGCGGACCATGCCGCAGTACTTGTCCCGGTCGATGCGGAGTTCGTGCTCGACATGCCCGAACCCGGCCTCGAGCCCTGCCGCCTGCAGGTGTCCGACGATGTCCTCCGGGGCGGGCTGCAGTTCCTCGAAGCGGGTGAGGGCGGCAGCGAACAGGGGGTACTGGATGGTGGCCGGAAGCATGACCACGAGGAGGCGACCACCAGGTGCCAAGCGGTCGGCGAGGCCGCGGAGTGTGCCGGCCTGGTCGGGCAGATGATGCACCGACTCCTTGAGCCACATCGCGTCGAGCTGCTCGTACGGGAGGGCGCAGCGCCCCTGGGCGATGTCCTCGGCGGAGGCGACAACGGGCGTCAGGCCGGCCGGAGGCGGCGTGCCGAGCCGGCGCAGCATCGCGGCGGAGGGGTCGACGCACAGGATGGGGTGGCTCGGCTGCAGCGCCTTGACGACCTCGCGGGCGAACAGGCCGGTGCCGGAGCCGATGTCGGCGATCCGGTCGGTCGAGGTGAGGCGCAGCGCCTCGGCGATACGGGCGGACATCCACGGGACGTAGTCCGGCCCGTAGACCCAGTGCTCGTCGTACTCGGCGGCAAGTTCGTCGTAGTGCCCCCGCACATCGCGCCGCTCCACGATCCCCCTCGTGCGTCACTGCTTCTGAAATTGCGTCACTGCTTCTGAAATACCGACCAGCGACAGGCTATCGCGGGGTGCAGACGCGGCAACAGCGCGTAATGCGACGTCCGTTGCTTCATGACCACGGGCGGCCGTCCCACCGCGCCGGGCGGTGGCTGGACACACGATGGGGTGCCTTGTCGCCCGTATCGGGGTACGGCGTGGTCGCCGCACCATAACCTTCCGTTGACGACCGGTACACGGTGGGTGTGTACCGGGGCAGCACGCATCGAGAGCGGGGGGCACGGGCGGTGGACCTCACGGGGCAGGCCGACGACAACGACGAGGCCGAGGACGCGGCGGATCTGTTCCGGGTCGTCGGGCGGCAGTTGCGGCTGCTGAGGGAACGGGCCGGGTTGACGCAGAAGGAGCTGGGGGAACGGCTCGGCTACAGCGAGGAGCTGATCCGCTCATTGGAACGCGGGCGCAGGACGCCGCAGGCGGAGTTCCTGGATGCGGCGGACGAGCTGCTGGGCGCGGGTGGGCTGCTGCGGGCGGCGACGGAGGACGTGGCGCGGGCGAAGGCTCGGGCGCGGGTGAAGCATCCGGCGTGGTTCCGGGACTACGCCAAGCTGGAGCAGGATGCGGTCGAGATCCATGACTACAGTTCTCTGGCGCTTCCTGGGCTCCTCCAGACCGAAGCACACGCACGCGCCGTCTTCACCAGCCGGCAACCACTGCTGTCGGACGACATCGTTGAACAGCGGGTCCTCGCACGGCTGGAACGCCAGAAGATCCTCACTCAGTGGCCGCCACCACTGACGACCTTCACCATCGAGGAGTCCGTCCTTCGGCGGCCGACTGGCGGGGAGGACGTGCATCATCACCAGTTGCGGCAACTCCTCAAGTTTGCCGCTCTGCGCAGCGTCGAGTTGCAGGTCATGCCGACCCAGCTGGAGCAGCATCCAAGCCTCGGAGGCCCCTTCATCCTGCTCACGCCAAAGGGACGGCAGCAGGTTGGCTACTTGGAGATCCAGAACACGAGCAAGCTGGTCACCGATCCCGAAGAGGTACGTATTCTGGCGGCGCGATACGGAAGCATCCGCGGTCAGGCACTCAACCCACGAGAGTCTGCGACGCTGATCGAGAAGATCTTGGGAGAACTGTGAGCACTCATCAGCGCATCGAGTCCGCCGACCTCGCCTGGTTCAAGAGCACTCACAGCAGTGGCGAGGGAGGCGCCTGCATCGAGGTCGCCGTCACCGAGCGCGCCATGCTCGTACGGGACTCGAAGGACGTCACGCTCCCCCACCTCAGCGTGAGCCACACCGGCTGGGCGGATTTCGTGCGGTACGCCGTCGAAGGCTGAGCACCAACCCTGCAGCTCAGTCCGCACGAAGGGCGTCATCGCAGCCGCCCGCACGGCGGCTGCGATGACGTAGAACGCTCAGAAGTCGTGGCGGTTGGCCTCGATGACCTTGCATTCGAGCTTCTTCGCACCCTCGAGCTTGTCGGAGGACACCAGGACGCCCGCGTCCTCGTCCTTGAAGGTCTGGCCGGGGGCCAGGTTCTCCGCGGTCGACAGGAAGTCGCTGATCTTCTTGCCGTCGGCGAGGACCTCACCCTCGAGGAAGTACGAGTACCGGCGGTCACCGTTGTTGGTGTAGTCGATGTGCAGCGCGAGCTCCTTGCCGCCCCATTCCGAGGTGGTGACATCGCACTTGGAGAGGCGGAAGTCCTTCAGGACCGGGTTCTCATCCGTGCCCTCGCCGGTCTTGGCGCTGCCGTCGTCGACCTTCGCCGAGTCGTACGACTTGTCGAGCTCTTTCTGCGTCTCCTTGACGGCCTCGTCGACCGCGGACACGAACACGGCGTTCATGACGAAGAACATCACCACCGAGACGAGCGAGGTGACCAGGGCGGTGATCGACGCTCCCTTGCCCTTTCCGACCTTCCCGGACTTGTTCAGACCGATGGCACCGAAGATGAGGCCGAGGATCGCGAGCGGCCACACGATCACGTTGACCAGAGGGATGAAGCTGAAGATCACCGCGATGATACCGAGCACCAGGCCGGCCGTGGCCAGGCCGTTGCTCCTGGCCGGCTGACCGCCGTCGACAACTGGTCCGGTCGGCTGAACGTAAGACATGGAAGATCCCCCCACGGGATGCCGTGTATGGACCCCGGCGCACAGCCGGGTCGATCACCAGGTGGTTGACGTGCACACGACCTGGTCGCTGACCAGTCGCGCATGCATGAGACCCCCACCCTCGAACCAGACGACGAGGAACCCCACCCCATCGCAAGCCCAGAAAGCAAAGCATGACATGAAAAACGTCGTCAATTGCCTGACATGTTCGACGCACAGCCTATCGTTGTGGTCGGTATCGGCAGGCGCTGGGCAGCACGAACGCCCTCGTGGACGCGTTCCGCTCCGGTTCCAACTCCATGGTGGAGACCCGCGCCTGCTGGACCGCGTGACCGTGTGGGCATCACACGGCCCCGCTCAGGACCCGTACAGCCAGCTGTCGTACGGAGCGATGTCGACTAGGTGGTAGAGGCCGATAGCGCCGGGGAAGAGCACCAGCGCGAGCACGCCGAGACGGAAGAGTGCCGGTCCCATGACCGTGACGGCGTCCGTCTGACCGGTGATGGTCCGCCAGTCGCGCCACCGTCGGACATCGCCCCTGCAGACGGCCCAGAAGAAACCGCCGAACACGAGGCACACCCCCGAACCGACCATGGAAAACCCCGCCACGACGGCCAGGAACGTCTCGCGGTCGTGGTGGTCGGCGACGAACAGCGAGACGACGGCCAGCAGGACCACCGCGGCGACTCCTTGCACGGCTCCGCGGACCACCACGTCCGTGAAGCGCAGTCGCGGGAGGCGTACGCCGTCCGCGTCGGTCATCGGCGCGGGGACCGGCTCCGGGCGGGGTCGCTGGGTGCTGCGCGTCATGTCGGCACGCTACCCGGCGCTTTCGCGGGGCGATGCGGGGGGCCTGGTCACGCACGACTTCGGTGTCGGACCCTCCCGTTAGAGTCGTTCACAGGTCGCCCCCGCGGGCGGACCACACCACCGGTGGGGAGGCGCGCTTGCCAGCCCGAGTTCGATCCACAGCAACCACAAGGAAATTGGCGTGAACGACAGCCCGCCGTCCTTCCACCTCCTCCCCGGCGCTCCCGACTCCCCCGTCCTCCTGCATGTCCCCCACTCCTCCCGCGCCATACCCGCCGACGTCCGGCGCGGCATCGTGCTCGACGATGCGGCGCTGGTGCTGGAGCTGGACCACATCACGGACTCGCACACCGCGGAGATCGCCGCGGCGGCTGCCACAGCCGCCGGTGTGACGCCCTGGCGGTTCGTCAACCAGCTGTCCCGGCTGGTGATCGACCCCGAGCGTTTCCCCGACGAGCGGGAGGAGATGCTCGCTGTCGGGATGGGCGCGATCTACACGCGGACCACACACCGCGAGCCGCTGCGGCCCGATGGGTACGACGGCGGCGACCTGGTCCGACGCTACTTCGAGCCGTACGCCGCCGCCATGACCGCGGCCGTCGACGCACGGCTCGCCGCCGCCGGGCGCGCCGTGGTCATCGACGTGCACTCGTACCCGACCGAGCCCCTGCCGTACGAGCTGCACGGTGACGGGCCCCGGCCGCCGATCTGCCTGGGGACCGATCCGGTCCACACGCCGGCCTGGCTGCTGGACGCGGCACGCGAGGCGTTCGCCGGGTTCGGCGGGACCGGGACGGACAGCCCGTTCGCGGGGACGTACGTGCCGTTGAAGCATTACGGGCGGGACGAGCGTGTCAGCGCGCTGATGATCGAGATCCGGCGGGACGTGTACATGAAGGAGCCGGGCGGAGCCGCACATGCGGGTCTCGGGAGGTTGGCCGGCGCACTGGCGGGCCTTGTGGATGCGGTGGCGAACGAAGGAGAAGCCGGATGAACCGTGGCCCGCAGCCCGCGGAACGGCCCGAGCGGGCCTTTCCGACTCCCAATGGGCTCGTCGGCGTCGGTGTCGTCGTGCTCGACGCTCGGAGTGCGGACCTGCGGGAGCAGTCGGACGGAGATGCCGTCCCGGCCCTTCACGGGCGGGTGCTGCTCGGGCTCGGTCACGACGGCGTGTGGGAGCTACCCGGTGGCAAGGTCGACCCCGGGGAGAGCTTCGAGGAGGCCGCCGTGCGTGAACTGGCCGAGGAGACGGGGCTACGGGCGGACGCGGACGGCGTCCGCATCGGCGCTGTCCTCGTGGACGGCACACGCGGGGTCAGCAGGGTCACCGCTGCCGCGCTGGTCGCGGCGGCGTCGGGCACGGCCGAGGTCCGTGAACCGGAGAAGATCGCCGGCTGGGAGTGGTGGCCCCTGGACGCCCTGCCGGAGCCGCTGTTCGCGCCCTCGGCCGCCGTGCTCGACAGCTGGCGGCCGACGCCGGGGCTGAGGGATGAGGCGTTTCACGGCTACCCGGTCGGCGGGGACCGATAGCCGCGCGGCTGACACCGTCGGCGCGACCCGGCCTCCCCCTGTCAATGTCAGTGGCGTGCGCTTTGATGGCCGCATGACCGTTCACGACGTTGCCGCCGCCCTTCCCGACATTCCCGCCGTGCGCAGGCTGTGCCGGGCCGTCGCCGTGGCCGAGGCCGTGCTCAATCCCGGGGACTACCGCACCTACTCCTTCGACGCCAACTGGTCGGAGACGGAAGAGGTCTTCTCGATGCGCAACGGCGGCGGTGACGAGTTCGACGTCGTCTTCTCACCGGCGGGTGCGTACATACGCGGCTTCGACCACGAGTCGCCGATGAGCCCTTATGACGGTGACGTGGTATGGCCGGGTGTCGTCGACGCGGTGCCCGAGGTCTTCCGGTCCTGTGTCGAGGAGCCTGCGTTCTCGCACGGATACATGCCCCTGGTGACCGCGTGCCTGTGGCGCGAGGCGGGCGACGACAGCTGGCACACGGGCCCGGTCGAGTATCCCGAGGGCGAGGCCGATCCGGACGGTTCCGGCTGGCTGTTCGAGCTCCTGGTCGATCCCACGCCGGAGGCCTTCCAGTCGTTCGCGGAGGATTACTACGAGCAGCCCGTCGACATCAAACCCGTGCGCCACATATACGAGGAGCGTCCGTTGACCGAGGACGTCGTGGCCCGTCTCAACCCGCGGGCGTCCTTCGCCGACGTCATGGCGGAGGTCGCCGCGACGGGCTACCCGGGCCGGTGACCCCCGGGTTCGACGTCGCCGCCGCGCTGCGCGGTGGTGTGGCGGGCCTGGAGCATGCCTGGGCGTTCGTGCGTGACTTCGCCGCCGCGTGGACCGGGCACCCGCTGCGTGACGGCGATGGCTGCTCAGAAGGCGAAGTGGCCGCCGCTGAGCACGCATTGGGGTTCGCGTTGCCGCGAGTCGTGTGCGACGGGTAAGCGCTGCTCGGGCGGCGGGCCGATCTGACGACCGGGCAGGATCCGCTCGTACCGCCCAGTGGGCTGTACGTGGACGACGGCTACGACGGCGGCGGCGTGCTGGTGTTCCGCCGCGAGAACCAGGACTGCGCGTCGTGGGGCATCCCCATGGACCGTATCGCGGACGAGGACCCGCCGGTCGTCGTCGAGGCGGTCGACGGGTGGCTCCCGTTCCTGGAGCGGATGTCCACCGCGTGGGTGGAGCTGGTTCTCAGCGAGACGCTGCTGTCCTCCGGCCGCCGGTACGACGCCTGCGAACTTCCGGACGCCCTGCTGCCGGCGCTCGAGTGCGAGTACGCGCGGGTGGATCTGCCCGACCATCCGCTGTGGGCGGGGGCCGCCGACTCGCCCTTGCGCTGGTACGCCGCTCCCGGCCGCGTACTGCGGCGTGACGGGCTCGCGGACCACTCCTGGGTACACGCCGGCGGGCAGACGGCAGCGCACCTCGACCTCATGCGCGGACAGCTGCCCGGTCCCTGGGTCTGTTGACCGCCGTCGACCGGCAGACCGTTCAGACGGTCTCGGCACGGGCGTCAAGTACGGCGGTGCGGGGGCGCGCCGGAAAAACGCCGGCTGGGGGCGGTGGTCCTCCGGGCCGCCGAGGCGCTCTGAACGCGTGCGCGGCGGTCAGGCCCGCTACACCGCCGCCCAGCACGGCGACCGGCCCGGGCGCCGTGGTGGCGCCGGGGGCCGCGGCCACCGCGCTGACGCTCCGGGCGGGCCGCGCCGGGCCGCCCCGTGACAGCCGCGCCGGTCAGAAGAACACGCCGCAGCGCAGCAGCACGTTCGCGTACGGTCGCGCCTCGCCCGTACGCACCACCAGGCGCGCACCCGCCGACAGCGACTTCAGGTCGTCGTGCGGGACGAAGTTCAGGTCGGGGAGGCTGCGTTCCAGCAGGGTCGCCGCGTCCGGGTTGGCCGTGTGGATCTCGGTGGCCGCCGTTCCGGCCTCGACCACCAGCTCGGCGAGGAGGCCGTCGAGCACGTCCACGAAGGACGGGACGCCGGCGACGAATGCGAGGTCCACCACCTTCGGTCCCGGCGGGATCGGCATCCCGGCGTCGCAGACCAGGACCGTGTCGCCGTGGCCCAGTGCGGCCACGGCTCCTGCGAGATGGCGGTTGAGGATGCCGGAGCGTTTCACCGGTCCGCGACTTCCTCCGCCGTCGGGTACGACTCCTGGGCGCCCCGCCTCGTGACTGCCACCGCGCCGACCCGTACCGCGAAGCGGGCCGCCTCCGCCAGGCTGTCGCCCTGTCCGACGCGCCAGGCGAGCGCGGCCGTGAAGGCGTCCCCGGCCCCGGTGGTGTCCACCGCGTCGGCCTTCGGGGCCGGGACACGTACGGCTCCGGCGGCGGACGCCACCAGCGCGCCCTCCGCGCCGAGCGTGATCACCACCGACTTCGGGCCGAGGGCCAGCAGCCCCTGAGCCCGGTCCTCGGGTTCGGGGCCGGCCGCCGGGCCCAGGATGAAGGCGGCCTCGTGCTCGTTGACCACCAAGGGGTCGCAGGCGGCGAGCACTTCGTCGGGCAGGGGCGCGGGCGGAGACGGGTTCAGCACGAGACGGGTGGTGGGTGGCAGGCAACGCGCCACCTCGGCGACGGACTCCAGCGGGATCTCCAGCTGGAGCGAGACCACCCGGGCGCGGTCGAGCAGGCCGCTCGCGGCCCGGATGTCGGCCGGGGTCAGGCGGGCGTTGGCGCCCGGTGCAACCACGATGCTGTTGTCGCCCGACGGGTCGACCGTGATCAGGGCGACGCCGGTGGGCGCCCCGCCGGTCAGCACGGCGTCGGTGTCGACCCCGGCGGCGCGCTGCGACTGGAGCAGCAGCCTGCCGTGGGCGTCGTCGCCGACCCGGGCGAGCAGTGCGGTCCGCGCGCCGAGCCGGGCGGCGGCCACCGCCTGGTTGGCGCCCTTCCCGCCCGGGTGGACGGCCAGGTCCGAACCGAGGACGGTCTCGCCGGGCCCGGGGCGGCGCTCGACGCCGACGACGAGGTCCGCGTTGGCCGACCCGACGACCAGCAGGTCGTAGTCGTACATTCCTGTCCTGCCTGTTCCGCTGTCGCTCTCGTGCGTCACGGGCGACGTGCCGCCGTTGTCCCGCGTCACGCGCTTCTGGCTGTCGTGCGTCACGAGAAGTCGGCCACGTTCTTCTGCGTCACGACCTTCACGGGCACCTTCACCATCTGCTCGACGTCCTTGCCCTGCGCCGCCCGGACGGCGTTCCGCACGGCGATCCTCCCGAGCTCGGCGGGCTGCTGGGCGATCGACGCGTACAGCGTGCCCGCCTCGACCGCCTTGAGCCCGTCGGGGGTTCCGTCGAAGCCGACGACGGCCACGTCCTTGCCCGCCCTGCTGCCGAGCGCCTTGACCGCGCCGAGGGCCATCTCGTCGTTCTCGGCGAAGACGCCGGTGACGCCGGGGTTGGCCTGGAGCAGGTTGGTCATGACGTCGAGGCCCTTGGTGCGGTCGAAGTCCGCGGGCTGCTTGGCGACGACCTGGATGCCCGGGTACGCCTTGATGCCCTCGGCGAAGCCGGCGCCGCGCTCGCGGCTGGCGGAGGTGCCGGCCGTGCCCTGGAGGATCACGATGCGGCCCTTGCCGCCGAGGCGTTCGGCCAGGGTCTTCGCGGCGAGCCTGCCGCCGGCCACGTTGTCCGAGGCGACGAGTGCCGCGGTCTCGGCCTCGTTGACGCCGCGGTCGGCGGCGATCACCGGGATGTCCGCCTTGTTGGCACCGCGTACGGCGGGGCCGATGGCGTCCGAGTCGACCGGGTTGACGATGACGGACGTCACGCCGGAACTGGTGAAGTTCTGCAGCTGGTTGGCCTGCTGGGAGGCGTCGTTCTGCGCGTCGGTGACTGTGAGGTCGATCCCGGCGGCCTTCGCCTCCGCCTCGGCACCTTCCCGCATCTGCACAAAGAAGGGGTTGTTGAGGGTCGACAGCGACATGCCCACCTTGGTGGTGGTCGAGGAGGAGCCCGGGTTGAGGACCGACACGGCGCCGACGACGGCGGCGACGCAGACCGCCGCGACGGCGAGCTGGATCGCACCGCGCTTCCCGCCGCCGCCGGAGGCCCCGGCGGCGACGGGCGTGGCGCCGGCGCGGCGGCGGACGGTGTCGAGCAGGACGGCGAGGGCGATGACGACGCCGATGACGACCTGCTGCCAGAAGGCGGACACCGAGAGCAGGTTGAGGCCGTTGCGCAGGACGGCGAGGATCAGCGCGCCGATCAGGGTGCCGGACGCCTTGCCGACGCCGCCCGCGAGGCTCGCGCCGCCGATGACGACGGCGGCGATCGCATCGAGTTCGTAGCCCTGGGCGGCCTGCGGCTGGGCGGAGACCAGCCGGGAGGCGAGGACGATGCCGGCGACGGCGGCGAAGAGGCCGGACAGGGCGTAGATGACGAGCTTCTGGCGCTGGACGCGCAGGCCGGACAGGCGGGCCGCTTCCTCGTTGCCGCCGATCGCGTACATCGAGCGGCCGATGTAGGTGCGGGTCAGGATCAGCGCCGTGACGAGGCCCATGGCGACCATCACGAGGACGGGGACGGGGAGCCAGCCGCCGAGGGTGTCGCCGAGGACGGAGACGGAGTCGGGGAAGGCGATGGGGCTGCCCTGCGAGATGACGAGGGACAGGCCGCGGCCGATCGACAGCATGGCCAGCGTCGCGATGAACGGCGGCAGTTTGCCGTACGAGACGAGGGCGCCGTTGACGAATCCGCAGGCCAGACCGGTGGCGACGGCGAGGACGACCGCGAGCCAGACGGGGACGCCTTCGGAGGTGGCCGTCCAGGCGAGCACGGTCGCCGAGAGCGCGGCGACGGAGCCGACGGACAGGTCGATGCCGGCAGAGACGATGACGAAGGTGACGCCGAAGGCGAGGATCGCGGTGACGGCGGCCTGGACACCGACGTTGAAGAGGTTCTGCGTGGTCAGGAAGTCGCCGGAGAGCAGCGACATGGCGACGACCAGGGCCACGAGGGCGGTCAGCGCGCCGTTGTCGAGGAGTATGCGGCGGACGGGCCAGGCGCCGCCCGCGCCCGTGTCGTGCTTCAGCGTGTCAGTGGCCACGGGGGCCCTCCTCTTCCTTCACTGCGGTGTTCGTCGTGGGGGCCGAGACGGCGAGGGTCATCACGGCGTCCTGGGTCGCCTCGTCGGCGGGGAGTTCGCCGGCGATCCGGCCCTGCGCCATGACCAGGACGCGGTCGCTCATGCCGAGGACCTCGGGCAGGTCGCTGGAGATCATGAGGACGGCGTGGCCGGAGGCGGTGAGTTCGTTGATGAGCTGGTAGATCTCGACCTTGGCGCCGACGTCGATGCCCCGGGTGGGCTCGTCGAGGATCAGCACCCTGGTGTCGGCGAGCAGCCACTTGCCGATGACGACCTTCTGCTGGTTGCCGCCGGAGAGGGTGCGCACGTGCTGGCCGAGGCCCGCCATGCGGACGCCGAGCTGCTCGGCGATCCTCGCGGCGGCGGTGCGCTGCGCCTTGAGGTCGACGAGGCCGCCGCGGGTGGCCGCGCGCAGGGTGACCAGGCCCAGGTTCTCCTGTACGGAGGCGTCGAGGACGAGGCCCTGGCCCTTGCGGTCCTCGGGGACGAGGCCGATGCCCGCGCCCATCGCTGCGTTCACGTCCCGGGCGGGCAGGGTGGTGCCGAGGACGTCGACGGTTCCGGCGTCGTACGGGTCGGCGCCGAAGACGGCGCGGGCGACCTCGGTGCGGCCGGCACCGACGAGCCCGGCGAGGCCGACGACCTCGCCCGCCCGCACCTCGAAGCTGACGTCGTGGAAGACGCCGTCCCGGGTCAGGTCGCGGACGGACAGCAACGGCTGCCCGGTCTCGGGCCGTTCACGCGGATACTGCTGCTCGATGCTGCGTCCGACCATGAGCCGTACGAGCTCGTCCTCCGGTGTGGAGGCGGGCACCTGGCCCACGGACCGGCCGTCACGCAGGACGGTGACGCGGTCGCCGAGCGCGGCGATCTCTTCCAGGTGGTGGGTGATGAAGACGATGCCCACGCCCTCGTCGCGCAGCTGCCGCACGATCGTGAACAGCCTGTCGATCTCCTCGGAGGTGAGGACCGCGGTCGGCTCGTCCATGATCAGGACGCGGGCGTCGAGGCTGAGGGCCTTGGCGATCTCGACCATCTGGAGCCGCGCGATGCCCAGTTCGCGTACGCGCGCCCGCGGCGAGACGTCGACGCCCACGCGCCGGAGCAGCTCTTCGGCGTCGGCCTCCATCCTCCTGCGGTCGATCATCCCGAAGCGCCGCGGCTGGCGGCCGAGGAAGATGTTCTCGGCGACCGTCAGGTCGGGCACCAGGTTGAACTCCTGGTAGATGGTGGCGATGCCGAGCCGTTCGGCGTCCTGGGCGCCGTGGATGCGGACCTCGCGCCCGTCGGCGACGATGCGGCCGGCGTCGGGGCGGTAGGCACCGGAGAGCATCTTGATGAGGGTGCTCTTGCCGGCGCCGTTCTCGCCGAGCAGGACGTGCACCTCGCCGCGGCGCAGGTCGAAGTCGACGGCGTCGAGCGCGACGACTCCGGGGAACGTCTTGCGTATGCCTTCGATGCGCAGCAACGCGTCGGGGCTGCTCACACGGTGCTCCTCTGGTTCGGGTCGGTCGAGGGGGTTTCGCCGCAGGAGCGGCGTACGACGAGGCGGGCGGGGAGGGTGACCGACTCGGGCGTACGGCCCTCGATCAGGGCGCTCAGGGCCCGGACGGCGGCCCGGGCGAGCTCGGCGGTCGGTTGCGCGATGGCCGTGATCGGCGGGTCGGTGTGCACGAACCACGGGATGTCGTCGAACGCGGCGAGGCCGATGTCCCGGGGGACGCCGAGGCCGCGGGCGCGGATGGCGTCGAGGGCGCCGAGTGCCATGAGGTTGTCGGCGGCGAAGACGACATCGGGGCGTTCGGGCAGGTCGAGGAAGCGCTCGGTGGCGCGGCGGCCGCTCGCGGCCTGGAAGTCGCCCTGGCCGATGAGGTCGTCGGGGAGCGGGAGCCCGTGTTCGCCCAGTGCCTCGCGGAACGCCTCGACGCGTTCGCGGCCGGTGGTGGTGGCCGCCGGGCCGGCGATGATGGCGAGCCGACGGTGGCCGAGGCCGTGCAGATGGGCGACCAGGTCGCGGATCGCGGCGCGGCCGTCGGCGCGGACGACGGGGACGTCGACGCCCGGGAGCCAGCGGTCGAGGAAGACCATGGGCGTGCTGCCGTGGGCGGCGTCGAGGGTGAGCGGGGAGCGTCCGTCGGCGGGCGACACGAGCAGGCCGTCGATGCGCCGGTCGAGCAGGGTGCGGACGTGGTGGTCCTGGAGCTCGGGGCGCTCGTCGGCGTTGCCGATGATGACGCTGTAGCCGAGGGCGCGGGCCTCTTCCTCGACGAAGCGGGCGAGCTCGGTGAAGTACGGGTTGAGGACGTCGCTGATGACGAGCCCGAGGGTGCGGGTCTGGTCGGTGCGCAGCGACCGGGCCACGGCGTTGGGCCGGTAGCCGAGGGCGTCGACGGCGGCGAGGACGCGGGCGCGGGCCTCGGCGCTGACGGACGGGTGGTTGTTCAGGGCGCGCGAGACGGTGGCGACGGACAGCCCCGCCGCGGCGGCGACATCCTTGATGCCGGCCATGTCCGGACCACCTCCTTGTGGTTCCGTGAGCCTTCGTCCAGGCCGTATCGAGCCATGGAAACGATTACAAGACTGAATGGAATCGATTACATGGCCGGAATGCAAGAGCCCGGTCGGAGAGCGAGATCAGATCGTGATGCGGGCGCTCAGGCGAGCGGGCGGGCCGGGTGCCTCCCGAGCGCCGTCACGCGCGGGCGGCGGACGGAGCGGCCGTACCGCCCGACCGCCTCACGAGCGAGCCGTGGAGGTTCAGGAGCGAGCCGCGGCCGGGGCCGCCGTACCGCCCGACCGCCTGACGAGCGAGCCGTGGACACACCAGCCCAGGGCCGCGCCCACGGCGTACCAGACGAGGTCGGGCGCGTTGAAGGTGGAGCCGAGGACGAGGCGGGCGACGGCGCTGTGCCGGGACAACTCGGCGGGGACATCGGTGAGTTGCAGGGCTTCGACCGCCCAGCTGAACGCCAGCGCCACCCCCGCTGCCACCGCGGGCCGCGTCCGGGGCGCCAGGCACACGACCAGCGCAAGAACGAGGACCGTGTAGAGCGCGTCCCCCGCGTACGTGGCGACGCTCCCGTGCGCCAGCGCCCTGACCCCGAGCCCCGCCCCGACCATCACAACCACCGCTGCGGCAGCGGCCAACCGGGTGCGCCACGGCCCGCCCATTCCCTGAAGGATCATGCGAGCACACTAGAACCACCCCGGGCCCGGCCGGTGGCCTGCCCGCCGCCCAGCCGATCAACCCTCCGCCGTGTACGCCTGCGCTGGAGCGGGCGTGCCGCCTGGGTGCGCCATGCCCTCCCGCCCCGCATCGCCGGCATGGTCCGCCGCGGCAGTGTGCAGGAGGCGGCGTCGGCTCCGGCTGCCACCAGCGCCGGTCGGCGTGGTCAGCACGGCGAGGCACATGACGACGAGCGCGATACCGGCCCACCCGGCGGCGGGGAGGCGTTCGCCGACGACCAGGACGGCGAGGACGGCCGCGACGGCCGGTTCGAGCAGGGACAGGGTGGTGGCCGTGCTGGCGGGTACGTGCGCGAGTCCCCAGCCGAACAGGACGTAGCCGGCGAACATCGGGACCAGCGCCATGTAGATGCCGACGGCCGCGTTGGACGGGGAGTCCACGAGCGGAGCGCCGGTCACCAGCAGAACGGGGGCGAGGAGCAGACCTCCGAGCCCGAAGACGGCGCCCATCGCCGCACGTGAGGGAACCTCATGGGTGATCAACCGGTGCGCGGCCCAGGAGTAGAGGGCGTACGTCCCGGCCGCGACGAGTCCCAGGCCGACGCCCAGCAGCGTGTCGGCCACGGCCAACTGGCCCGCGCCGTCCGAGGCATGGGCGGCTTCCGCCACGCACAGCAGGACCGTGCCGAGCAGGCCGAGGCCGGCCGCGAGCATCCAGCGGCGTGTGAGCCGGCGGCCGTCCATGACGCGTTCGATCACCGCCGAGGCCAGAGGGGCGGTGCCGAGCGACACCACGGTGCCCACAGCGACGCCGGCCAGGTGCATGGAGCTGTAGAACGCGAGGGGATACACCGCCACCGACGCCGCCCCGAGCAGCACCGTGCCGCGCCGGTCGCGCAGGCGGCGAGCGTGGCGGGCGAGCTGCGGGGCGGCGACGAGGGCCTGGAGGAGTCCGCCCAGGCCCATGGCGACGGCGCCGATGGCGAGCGGGCCCACCTCCGGGGCGAACGTGGCGGCCGTCCCTGTCGTACCCCAGAGCACCGAGGCGGCCAGCACGCACAGCGCCCCCCATCCGGCGGAACGGCCGCGGTCGAGCCCCTTCACAGCCGGTCCAGCAGGGTCGCGGCCAGCGAGCGGGCGTGCTGGAGACGATCGCCGTCACCCTCCAGCCCCGCGCGGGCCATCGCGCCCTCCAGGAGGAAGGCCAGGTGCTCCGCCATCGTGCGCACCTCGTCGGGGCGGTCGGGCAGCAGCTCCTCCAGGTGGCCGGCGATCAGCCGCTCGACCTCCTCCTTGTGAGCGCGCACCACGGCTCGGCCCTCGTGGCCGGACGGGAGTTCGGCGGCGGCGTTGAGCAGGCCGCAGCCACGGAACCCGTGGGCGTAGGCGAACGCCGCGTGGTCGGCGTAGGCATCGAAGACCGCCAGCACTCCTCCACGCGGCCCCTCGGCCTGTTCCAGTCGTGCGCGGTAGAGGTCGAGCCACTCCTCGTGCCGGGCGTCCAGGTAGGCCCGGACCAGATCGGCCTTGGAGGAGAAGTTGTTGTAGAGGCTCATCTTCGCCACGCCGGCCTCGGCGGTGATCGTGTCGATGCCGGTCGCCGCCACACCGTCGGCGTAGAAACGCCGGGCCGCCGCCTCCAGCAGCCGCCGGCGGGCCGGACGCCGCCTTCCGCCGGCTGTCGCACTCACGCCTGTCTCGCCCATCACAATCCAAACTAGGTAGGTAGGTCTACCTAGCATACGGGATGGGCTACCGACGCGTGCGGTAGCCGTCCCGGTCCCGGGCCGGGTTCAGCCGTCGGCGCGCAGAGCGCCGAGCAGCACCGGCAGTGAGGCGTGCAGCTCGCGCTCCCAGTACGCCCAGCCATGAGTGCCCGGCCCGTAGAAGTGGGTGGTCACGTGTTTCGCGCCCACGCGTTCCAGCTCGGCGGCGAGGGCGTGGTTCTGCCGGTTGAAGTCGGCCTCCAGGGCGCTCGTGCGGCCCGGCGGGTCCAGGGGGCCGGTCGCGCCGTCGCCGCACGACAGGTACACGGGCACCGACGTGAGCCGCTTGGCAAGGTGGAACGGGTCGTGGGCCTGCCAGATGCGGCGCTGGGCGACCGGGTCGCCCCAGACCCGCAGCGGGTCGTTGCCCTGACCGGCGAAGAAACCCATAATGCGGTCGACCGACTCGTCGTTCAGCAGCGGATGCGCCGAACCGGAGTACGCGGCAGCCGCCTTGAACATTCCGGGGTGCCGGGCCGCGTACTGCAGGGCGCCCTGGCCTCCCATCGACAGTCCGGCCACGACGCGGTGGCTGCCGGCACCCCAGTGGCGCTCCAGGAGCCGGCGCAGTTCCACGGTGTGGAAGGTCTCCCACGCGGGGTCGCCACCCTGGCCGTGGTTCCACCAGTCGCTGTACCAGCCGTTCCAGCCGGCTTCCGGCATCACCACGAGGACGTTGCGCAGACTGTCGGTCTCGGCGACGTCGGTCAGGCGCGTCCACGAGGTGTAGTCGCCGCAGCAGCCGTGCAGCAGCCAGAAGGTCGGCCAGTGCCGGCGCCGGTCGCTCGGGTCCCAGCCGTCGGGAGTGAGCAGGCGGACCTTGACCGTCCGGCCGCCCAGGGCCTGCGACCGTACCGACAGGTCGATCTGCCGGTCCGCGACCGAGGTGACCGCGACGACCTCGGCGCCGTGCGGCGCCGGGCCACGGGAGGCGTCGGCTTCCCGCTCCCCGGCGACGGTGGCCGCCGCCGGCGCCGTGGGCGGGACGGCCAGCGCCGGGGCGGTCGGCGTGAGGGTGGCCAGCAGTACGGCGAGGACGAGCAGGAGACGGGCTCTTCGGGTCGGGACGGCGGTCACGGTCGCGATCACGGCGGCTCCCTGCGATGCGGTTCGTTGCTGCCTCAAGGGTTCGACGGGCTGCACCGGCACGCCACTCCTCGGTGATGAATCGCGCATGACAACGCCTGGGTACGCGGGGTGCAGCTTCGAAAAAGGGTCCCACCGAGCGGGAGGGGACGGGAGACCCCGCGAACGAGACCGCCAAGCAGCGGTGCGCTCCGGTTCGTCACCGAGGGTCGTACCGGCATCGCAGCAGCCGCGCGGCGAAAAAAGAAAAACCCCAGATCAACTGGGGTCTCTGCTGGTGTCCGAGGGGGGACTTGAACCCCCACGCCCGATAAAGGGCACTAGCACCTCAAGCTAGCGCGTCTGCCATTCCGCCACCCGGACCGGTGGTCGGCCCCGGTCTCCCGCGGCGACATGGACAACAATACCAGGGGTTCGAGGTGCCCTTCACCCACATAACCCGTGGTCAGGGGGTGCCCAAGGGCCCGACACCGCGACATGACGGCATGTGTCCGCACAGACGCGCAGCGTACGGCTACGTTTCGCCGGGCGGCTGCCCGCAGAGGAGGCGCGATCGGGCACCAGGGCGGGCCGGGACCCTGCGGGACGTCCATGTCGCCCGGCTCGTGCGGGCCGCGCGGCGCAAGGGGGTGGTCCTGCGACTGGTCCCCCGCATCGAGGACTTCGTCGTGCCGGGGACACCCGTGCTCGCCGTGCACGGCGGGCGGGGCGGTCTGCCGTCGGGGCGCATCCTGCGGTCAGCCGTGACGGTGGGCGTGCAGCGGACCCGGCGGCTGGTGGCCGGGCTCGACGACCTGCGGCCGCTCGTGCCCGAGGCGCGGCGCGAGCCGCTGGAGCGGCATCGCGCGCTGCTGGTGCCGGCCGTGCGCGCCGCCCTGCCCGAGGCGGCCGAGCGCGCGTTCGCGCTGGAGCCCGACCGCCAGGGCATTGGTTGAGCCTTCGGGGTGTACGGGTGACGTGAACGGCCGGCCGTACGGCCAGGGTTACGACAACTGGCCGTCGTAGTCCGGCAGTTTGAACGTCCGCTCCGCGTGGCCGCCGACCAGGTCGGTGGTGTTGTTGCCGATGTTGGCGATGATCGTGTAGCCCTTGGCCTCGATCTCGGCGCGCTTCTCGGTCTTGTAGGCGCTGACCTCCTCGAACAGGTCGGGCAGGTCGCGCACGTACAGGCCGTCGACCGGGTAGCCGGTCTTCTTGAGGTTCCAGTCGGTGAGGGAGTGGATGATGCCGGGGCGCGCGGTGACGAAGAAGACGGCCACACCGCGGGAGTCGGCGTAGCGGGCGAGGTCGCGCATCGTGGCGATGGCCGGGGTGGGCAGCTCCCAGAACGGGTGGAAGTGCGTCTCCAGCGAGGTGTTGTCGATGTCGAGGACGATCGCCTGCTTCTCGCCGGACGCGTCGTCCGTGCGCTGCTCGATGTACGGGCGGGCCTCGGCGACGACGGCGGCGACGTCGCGCAGCCAGGTGTCGTAGTCGACGCTCTGCGTTCTCGCCGTGGCTGTCGCCGCCGTCGTGTCGGCCTCGGCCGATGCGACGGGGAGGGCCGCGACGAAGCTGAGGGTGGCGGCGGTCGCGGTGACGCGGACCGTCCAAGTGCGTGCATGCATGGGGGGTTCTCCTGGGTGTGGAGGAGCTCAGGGAGCCCGTTCGGCCGTGATCGGGCGAACGGGTTGACATGCTCGCGCTTAATGATGGACGGCAGGCGACGTTCTTACTACCGGTCGGTAGCGTGTTTTCGTGCGCGTGTTCCCGAACGGCCCGTCCGGAGCCCCCTGTTCACCGGACGGGCCGGTCCGCGTCAGCGCTGGGCGCGCAGCGCCGCGAGGTTGTCGTAGCTGATCCGCGCGACCTCCAGGGACTGTCCCGGATTCGTGGCGCTGGGCGCGCCGTCGTGCTCGATCATCGGGTTGTGGTAGTTCTTCGCGCCCACGCGCCGGAAGAACGTGCGGTAGTCGATGTCGCCCTCGCCGAACGTCACCATGTCGTAGCCCTGGCCGTTCTGGGTGTTGACCGTGCCGTCCTTGGCGTGGAACAGCGGGTAGCGGGGGTTGTGTCGCGCCACCAGGCCCGCCGGGTCGAAGACCTGCTCCCGCGTCGACCCGTCGTGGGCGGTGTAGGTGTGGAACTTGTACTGGGCGACGTGCGCCCAGTAGATGTCCATCTCCAGCCAGACGAGCCGCGGGTCGGTCACCTCCAGGAAGTACTCCAGCTTGCGGATACCGGAGCTGCGGGTCGGGCGGCCCAGGGCGTCGAGCGGACCGCCGTCGAGCAGGAAGCCGTACGCGGAGTCGTGGTTGTGGGTGTAGAGCTTGACGCCCTCGCGGCGGGCGATCTCACCCAGCGCGTTCCACTTGTCGGCGGCGACGTCCCAGTCCGCCCGGTAGGAGCTGCCGGTGGGGTCGCCGCCGGTGCCCATGTGGGGCATGCCCAGGATGTTGGCGATCTCCAAATGGCGCTTGAAGGTGTCGAGATCGGTGGGGGTGAGGGGCCATGAGCTGGGGATGAAGCCGTGGTTGCCCTGTGCCCGCAGCCCGTACTCGTCCAGCCAGGAGCGCAGCAGTCGGGCGCCCGCCGCGGTCTCCAGGTTCGCGCCGCCCGGGGCGTTCGGGTGCTGGCGGTAGCCGGCGAACTCCACCTGGCGGTAGCCGTAACGGGACAGCTGCTGGAAGACCTCGCGGAACCCGGACGGCAGGTCGGTGAGCTGGGGGTCGCGGCCCGTCGCGTCGCGGACGGTGTAGAGGATGATGCCGCGCTTGTGGGGCGGGATCAGGGCGGAACGGCCGTGGTCGCCGTCTCTGTCGTCCCCGGTGTCCTGGGCAAGGGCGGGTGCGGCGCCGACGACGGGGGCCGCGATCGCCGCGGCTGCGGCGGCGGTGCAGGTGCTGAGGAACCGTCGGCGGCTGACACCGAGGGCGCGGCGCAGGCGGTCGTCGGTGGCGGTCTCTTCGGGATACGCGGTCACGGTGATGGCCTCTCTCATTCGATTGAACACTTCACGCGGGTCGCTCTGCACGCGCGGCAGGGCCCTGGCGGTCGACCCCGGCGAGACGGAGCAGCAGGGACTTCACATCGGTGGCCGCGGTGCGGCCGGCCACGGCGCGGGGGGTGGAGCACAGGATGAGCGGACCTTGCTCGTCGCTCGCGGGGAGCCGGCCATGGCTGCCGCGCACGGGTGAGGGGTCGAGGGGCACGACCGCGAGGCGGTAGCGCATGCCGAGCTTCTTGCGGGCCACGGCGGTGGCGGCCTTGAGCCGTACGTAGGGGTCCTCGGGGTCCATGAACAGCTCGACGGGGTCGTAGCCGGGTTTGCGGTGGATCTCGACGAGTTGCGCGAAGTCGGGGGCGCGGGCGTCGTCGAGCCAGTAGTAGTACGTGAACCAGGCGTCGGGATCGGCGACGGCGACGAGCTCCCCCGAGCGGGGGTGGTCGAGACCGTGGGCCTTCTTGCCCTCGTCGCCGAGGATCTCGTCGATGCCGGGCAGGTCCGTCAGGGCCTCGCGCGTGACGTCGAGGTCCTCGGGGCGACGCACGTACACATGGGCGAGCTGGTGGTCGGCGACGGCGAAGGCCCGTGACGTCATCGGGTCGAGGTACTCCATGCCGTCCTGGGTGTGGACCTCGAGGAGCCCGGCACGGCGCAGGGCGCGGTTGATGTCGACGGGGCGGCTGACGCGGGTGATGCCGTACTCGGACAGGGCGACGACGGTGCGGCCCTCCTGCCGCGCGTCCTTGAGGAGGGGGCCGATGACGGTGTCGAGGTCGGCGGCGGCCCGGTGGGAGCGCGGGTCGTCGGGCCCGTAGCGCTGGAGGTCGTAGTCGAGGTGTGGCAGGTAGCACAGCGTCAGGTCGGGGTGGCGGGTGCGCATGATGTGGCGGGTGACGTCGACGATCCACTGGCTGGAGACGATGTCCGCGCCCGGCCCCCAGAAGCGGAAGAGGGGGAAGGTGCCGAACTTCTCGGTGAGTTCGTCGTGGAGGGCGGGCGGCCGGGTGTAGCAGTCGGGCTCCTTGCGGCCGTCGGCGTAGTAGACCGGACGCGGGGTGACGGTGATGTCGGTGTCGGCGCCCATGGCGTACCACCAGCAGATGTTGGCGACGGTGTAGCCGGGGTGGGCGCGGCGGGCGGCGTCCCAGATCTTGTCGCCGGAGACGAGGCCGTTGTGCTGGCGCCACAGCAGGACGTCGCCGAGCTCGCGGAAGTACCAGCCGTTGCCGACGATGCCGTGTTCGGAGGGGAGGGTGCCGGTGAGGAAGGTGGACTGGGCGGCGCAGGTGACGGCGGGCAGCACGGTGCTCAGGGCGGCCTGGGAGCCCGCTGCTGCCATCGCCTTGAGCTGGGGCATGTGGTCGAGGAGCTCGGGTGTGAGACCGACGACGTCCAGGACGAGCAGGGGGGTGGGGAGTCGGGTGTCGTTCATGGCAGTTCCTTGAGGCCGAGGTCGGTCAGCAGGTCGCGGGCCAGGGTGAGTTCGGCGGCGATGCCGTCGGCGAGCTGGGTGCGGTTGCGGGGCCGCAGCTCGGGCGGGAGGGCCTGCCAGGTGTAGGTCTCGACCTCCAGGTGACGGGTGCGGGGTGCGGGGCCGCCGACGAGCCGGGTCAGGGTGTCCTGGAGCACGGGCAGGGTGGAGGTGAGCGGCGGTGCGGGCGGCGCGTGCAGGGGGACGTGGAAGTGGGCGCGCCAGGGGGCGCCGTCGGGGAGGGCGCCACCGCCGACGGCCTCGGCGAGGTCGTCGGTGCCGCGGAGCCCGGCGGCGGTCCGGGTGCGGGTCTGGTGCAGGAAGCGCGGCTCGGCGAAGGCGGCGAGGGCCTCGCGCACGTCCGGCAGGTGGGGGTGTTCGGCGTGCAGGGCGGCGGACAGCTGGGCCTTGGGGATCGTGATGCCGGCCGCGGCGAGTTGGGCCAGCGCGGTCTGCGGGTCCTCGAAGGAGGTGGCGAGATGGCACGTGTCGACGCAGATGCCGATGCGGTGGCCGGCACCGATGTCGGTGAGCGGGCCGATGGCGTCGGCGGTGGTCTCCACGGTGCAGCCGGGCTCGGGTTCGAGGGCGATCCGGATGGACCTGCCGGTCAGTTCCTCCAGGGCGTCCAGCCGCTCGGCGAGCGTCGTCAGGGCCGTGCGGGCCATGCGGGCCGACCGCTCGTCGAAGGCGGTACGCCAGGCGAGCGGCAGGGTGGAGACGGTGCCTTCGGTGACGTCGTCGGGCAGCAGGGCGGCGAGGAGGCGGGCGAGGTCGGTGGTGTGGGCGAGGCGTTCGGGGTCGGCCCAGTCGGGCTTGTACACGCGGTACTTGACCTCGTCGGCGCCGAAGCCCTCGTAGGGGAAGCCGTTGAGGGTGACGACCTCCAGTCCGCGCCGGTCGAGTTCCAGGCGCAGGCCGCGCAGGGCGGCGGGGTCGTTGATCAGCGTGTGGGCCGCGTCCCTGGCGAGCCACAGCCCGATGCCGAGCCGGTCCCTGCCGAGGCGTCTGCGGACGGGTTCGCTGTGGTCCCGCAGCTGGGCGAGGACTCCGTCGAGGGTCTCGGCGGGGTGGACGTTGGTGCAGTACGAGAGGTGGACGGTGGACCCGTCGGGGTGGCGGAAGCGCATCCGGGGCTCCTCCCCTCATTCCCCGCCGCGGAGGATCGAATTGCCCTCGTGGAGTGCTTCGGGGGCGGGCACGTCGAGCTGGAGACGGCCGCTGAGGCCGTAGAAGGCGACCGGGTTGCGCCACAGGACCTGGTCGACGTCGTCCTCGGTGAAGCCCGCGGCGAGCATCGCGTCGGCGACCTTGCGGGTCTTGAGCGGGTCGCTCCTGCCCCAGTCGGCGGCCGAGTTGACGAGCACCTTCTCCGTTCCGTACGTCTTCAGGATCGTGACCATGCGGTCCTCGTCCATCTTGGTGTCGGGATAGATGGAGAAGCCGAGCCAGCAGCCGCTGTCGATCGCGTGCTTGACGGTCGTCTCGTTGAGGTGGTCGAGCAGGACGCGCTCGGTCGGGAGCTCCGACTCGCGGACGACGTCGACGGTGCGGTGGAGTCCGGCCAGCTTGTCCCGGTGCGGGGTGTGGACGAGGGCGGGCAGGCCGTGGTCGGCGGCCAGCTGGAGCTGGGCGGCCAGCGCGGTGTCCTCGGCCGGTGTCATGGAGTCGTAGCCGATCTCGCCGACGGCGACGACGCCGTCCTTGACGAGATAGCGGGGCAGGGCGTCGAGGACGGGCGCGCAGCGCGGGTCGTTGGCCTCCTTGGGGTTGAGGGCGATGGTGCAGTGGTGCGCGATGCCGTACTGGGCGGCGCGGAAGGGCTCCCAGCCGAGGAGCGCGTCGAAGTAGTCGAAGAAGCTGGCCGGGGAGGTGCGCGGCTGGCCGAGCCAGAACGACGGTTCCACGAGGGCCCGGACACCGGACGCGTACATCGCCTGGTAGTCGTCGGTGGTGCGGGAGGTCATGTGGATGTGGGGATCGAAGATGCGCATCAGGACTCCTCCTCGGGCTGCTCGGGGGACGGGGCGGGCGCCGTGACCGCGGGGCCGGTCCGGTCGCCGGTCAGGGTCAGCACACGGGAGAGGTCCGCGGGGACGTCGCGGCCCGCGGCGCTGCGCTCGGCGGCGAAGTCGGCGAGCATGCGGGCGAGTTCGCCGTCGCCGGCGGCGCGCGTGTCCAGACCCGCCACGGCGTCGACGGGGACGCCGGTGAAGAGGCACTTGAGGACGGCGTGCCGCCAGGCGTGCGGATCGAGGTGGCTCGCGGCGTAGGGGCCGACCGCGGCGGCGACGAGCCGGGTGTCGTTGGTGCGCAGCGCGTCGTCGACCAGCGGCAGGGCCTGCGGACCGTGGACGAGCTCGGGCAGCGCGAGGAGCACGGCGCGGCGCTCGGCGGCGCTGCCCTGCTGGTAGAGGCGGATGAGGGTGTCCAGGCCGGCGCGGGCCTCGCCGAGGATCAGGATGCGGGCGGCGTCGGCGTGCTTCTGGCTGCAGTGCCGGCCGGCGGCGGCGAAGCGCAGTTCCCAGGAGTGGGTCGCGTAGGGGGAGGAGGCGTTCGGTGGCGAGGCGGCGGCTTCAGCGGCCTCGGTGAGCGCGTCGCCGAGCCAGGCACGGGCGGGGGTGTCGAGCTGCTCCTCGAGTTCCTTGCGGGAGGGTGCCGGTGCGGGCGTCACGATGCCGGTGCTCCTTTCGTGCCGGTGGTGCGGGCCGGGTCTGCTGCGTGGAGGAACTCGATCGAGGCTCGGGCCAGTTCGGGGCCCGCGTGGGAGTGGCGGGGCAGTTCGACCACCGTGAGGCCCTCGTATCCGGTGGCGGCGAGGGCGTCGAGGACAGGCGGGAAGTCGATCTCGCCGTCGCCGAAGGGCAGGTGCTCGTGGACGCCGCGGCGCATGTCCTCGATCTGGACGTGCCGCAGCCAGGGGGCCGCGGCCCTGATGCAGTCGGCGGGCGGTACCGTTTCCAGGCACTGGCAGTGACCGATGTCGAGGGTGAGGCCGAGGGGCGACGGGTTGCCGAGCGCGGTACGCAGGTGGTGGAAGTCGTCGAGGGTGGCGAGGAGGTGCCCGGGCTCCGGCTCGATCGCCACGGGTACGCCGGCCGCCGCGGCGGCGTCGAGTACGGGCCAGAGCCCGTCCTCCAGGCGCTTCCAGGCCGTGTCGGCGTCGGTGCCGGGAGGGGTGATGCCGCTGAAGCAGTGCACGGCGTGGGCGCCGAGGTCCCCGGCGACGTCCACGGCGGTGCGGAGCAGCCCGGTGCGGGCGGCGCGGGCGTCGGGATCGGGGTCGAGGAGGGAGGGCCCGTGCTTGCGGCGGGGGTCGAGGACGTAGCGGGCGCCGGTCTCCACGGCACAGGTCAGGCCGAGTGCGCCCAGCCGGCGGGCGACGCGGGCGGTGCGGGCGGCGAGGTCGGGAGCGAGCGGGTCGAGGTGCATGTGGTCGAGGGTCAGCCCGACACCGTCGTAGCCGAGGTCGGCGAGCAGGGCGAGGGCGTCGTCGAGGCGCAGGTCGGTGAGGCCGTTGGTGCCGTAGCCGAGGCGGAGCGGGGAGGGGTGGGTGGTCATGTGGGGCTGACCTTCCGTGCGAGCCTGCGGGCGATCGGCACGAGCCCCATGACGGCGAGGCCGGTGAGGGGGGCGCCGGAGCGGGCGGCGAGGGCGGCCTGGAGCGGGATCATGGCGCGGATGCCGCCGCCGACGGCGCGCTGGGTGAGGGGCGGGGAGGGGTTGAGGGCGGCGTGGAGGTAGCCGGTGCCGGCGGTACGCAGGTACGCGGCGGCGAGCAGTGCTTGGACCGCGGCCGCCGCTGCTCGGCCGGGTGGCCGTGGCGCGGTGCGGGCGGCGAGGGCGGCGAGGGCGGTGGTGCCGGCGAGTGCGGTGGCGGGGGCGAGGGTTGAGCCGCCGTGTGCCTCGTGGCGGGAGACGGAGGTGACGGCGTAGGTGTGGGCGGCGAGGGCGGCGGCGGCGCGGGCCGACGTGGAGAGTCCCCCACCCCGCCCCTTCCCCAAACCCTGACGGGACACGGGGGGCTCCGCCCCCGGCCCCCCGGCGGCAGCTGCGCGCCGCGAACCGCGGGCGGGCGCCGCGAGCGGGCGGGGAGCGCGGCGCGCTCCGGGCGGCGTGGGGAGTCCCCCACCCCACCCCTTCCCGAAACCCTGACGGGAACCTGGGGGCTCCGCCCCCGGCCCCCCGGCGGCGGCTGCGCGCCGCACACCGCGGGCGGACACCCCCGACGGCGTACCCTCCAACCCGCCGGCGGGCGCTCCCGAGGGCGTGAACCGGCCGGTCCCGGGCACCCGCGTCGCGGACAGCGTTGCCGTGGTGCCCAGGAGGAGGTCGAGGGCGCGGGCTGTGGCCATCGTGGCGGGAGCCGCCGGGGTGTGCTTGAGGTGGAGGTCGTACGCCCAGACCGTCGCCGACAGGGCCGTCGCCACGGCCAGGGCGGGACGGCCCGCGCGCGACGCCAGGGCGAGGCCCGCAGCGGTGAGGGCGCCGGCCGCCGTCAGGGCCGCGCCCGGTGTGATGCGGCCGGAGGGGATCGGGCGGTGCGGGCGGTCGACGGCGTCCTCGTCGTGGTCGGCCCAGTCGTTGAGCGCCATGCCCGCCTCGTACAGGCACAGGGAGGCGCCCACGGCGAGTGCCGTGCCCCGGTTGGGGCGCAGTCCGGCCGCGGCGGCGCCCGCGAGGGCGTCGCCGGGGACGGTGAACAGGGCGGAGACCCGCAGCAGTTCGGCCCAGTCACCCAATGTGGCACGGCCCGGCGGCGGCGCGAGGCGGGACAGCAGGGAGCGGATCACCGGGTCTCCCGCAGGCGGTCGGCGAAGGACAGGAGCGCGGTGAACTGTTCGGACAGGCCCGCCGGGCCGCCGTCCGGGTCCTTGAAGTAGAAGCCGAGTTCGGGCAGGGGCCCCGAGATGCCTGCCTCGTGGGCGCGGGCGACGAGCCGGGCGAGGTCGAGGACGAGGGGCGCGGCGAGTGCCGAGTCGCAGCCCTGCCAGATGGTCTGCAGGACCATGCGGGAGCCGAGGAAGCCGTCGAAGGCGATGTGGTCCCACGCGGTCTTCCAGTCGCCGAGCTCGGGGACGTCGTCGATGTGGACCTCGCCCTGGGGGCTGTGGCCGAGGGTGTCGGCGAGGACGCGTTCCTTGCCGGCGTTCTTGGCGGCCGCGGCGGCGGGGTCGGCGAGGGCCGCTCCGTCTCCGCCGCCCAGCAGGTTGGTGCCGGACCAGGCCCGTACGGACAGGGCGCGCTGGACGAACATCGGGGCGAGGACGGAGCGCAGGAGGGTCTGACCGGTCTTGCCGTCGCGGCCGGCGTGGGGAAGTCCACTGGCCGCGACGGCGTCGGTGAGGGCGGCGGTGCGCAGCCCGGTGGACGGGGTGAAGTTCACGTACGGGCAGCCGGCGCGGACGGCGGCGGCCGCGTAGAGGGAGCTGGGCTGCAGCCGGACGTCGTCCGGTCCCGGGAGGGGCTCGGTGGAGGACACGTTGACGACGACGACCCGGGTCAGTGCGTTGCGCGAGCGGAACGAGACGAGGTCGGCGGCGAAGGCCGTGATGAGTTCCTCGTCGGTGCGGGTGTCCCCGGCGAGCGGGCCGCCGGGTCGTATCTCCCGGTCGGCGGCGGCGAGGTCGGTGCGGACGGCACCCGCGAGGCCGTGCGGGAGGACGCCCGCTTCGGTGAGGTGCTCGGCCCGCTTGGGCAGCGGGCAGTTGGCGGTGTCGTGGCCGCCGAAGACGAGTGAGGGCAGGGCGGGCAGACCGGTGCCGGCGAACGGCGGGGTCTCGGTGACCATGCCGGTCGGCGGATGCAGTCCGGCGGTTACCGCCGCGCATCCGGCGACCGCGGTGGTGGCCACCGATCCGCGTGCTCCGACGAACCAGACCCCGGTACGGGGCTCCGTCGCGTTCCCGTCGTTGGTCACGGGCTGCCTCCCTGCCATGTCGATGTTCCGATGGGGATGGAGGACGGCGGGCGGGGGTACGGCGCCTCCCCGCCCGCCGCCGGCTCGGTGGCGGCCCTCAGTGGGTCGCGCCCCCGGAGGGGGACTACGAGGGCAGTTCCTTCAGCTGGATGTCACGGAAGGACACCTGGTCCGCGGCGCCGTGGTTCTGGATGCCGATGTAGCCGTCCCTGAGGCTGCGGGCCGGGTCGGTGTTGGTGAAGTCGTTGATCTTCTCGCCGTTGAGGAAGACCCGCAGGCGTTCGCCCTCGACCCGGATCTCGTAGGTGTTCCACTCGCCGGGCGGCCGCAGCACGCGGTCGCGGGTCTGGATGTCGGCCGACTGGAAGCCGTAGACGGCGCCGGTGGTGCGGTCGGGGGCGTCGGTGGCGTCGATCTGGACCTCGTAGCCGTTGTTGACCGCCGACCAGGGGTCGTCGGAGGCGGGGAAGCCGACGAAGACGCCGGAGTTGTCGTCGCCCGCCATCTTCCAGTCGAGCTTGAGGGAGTAGGAGTGCAGCTCCTTGGCCTGGTACCAGAGCATGCCCATGCCGCCTTCGCTGCGCAGTTCGCCGTCGACGACGTCGAACCCGCCCGGGCCGGCCTGCTTCCAGCCGTCCAGCGTCTCGCCGTTGAAGATCGGGCGGTAGCCCTTCCTCGGCGTGCAGTCGGCGTCGGCCTGGCCGGTGGCGTAGCGCAGTCCGCCCAGCAGGTGCCGGCGGAAGGCCGGCTCGGCGTAGGACTCCTTGGTGTGGCCGCCGCCGGTGTAGAAGGCGCGGCCGCCCTCGTAGGTCTGGCACCAGGCGATCGGGTGGTCGCCCTTCATGGTGCCGCCCGTGTAGCTGGTCTCGTCGAGGGTGGCGAGGACGCGGGCCTGCTCGCGAGGGTTGGTGCGGTAGTTGTACCACTCGTCGGTGCGCTGCCAGGATCCGCCCAGGTGCTCGGTGGCGGGGTGGTCGTGGTCCTCGACGCGTACGGTCGCGGGCTGGATCTGCGGGTGCGAGGCGAAGTAGGCGCCGACGAGTCCGCCGTAGAACTCCCAGTCGTACTCGGTGTCGGCCGCCGCGTGCACGCCCATGTAGCCGCCGCCGGCGCCGACGTAGTCCTCGAACGCCTTCTGCTGGTCGGCGTTCAGGACGTCACCGGTGGTGGACAGGAACACGACCGCGTCGTAGCGGGCGAGGTTGGCGGCGGTGAACTGGCGGGGCTCCTCGGTGGAGTCGACCGTGATGCCGCTGCTGTCGCCGAGTTCCTTCAGGGCGGTGATGCCGGCCGGGATGGAGTCGTGCCGGAAGCCGGCGGTCCGGGAGAAGACGAGGACGCGCTTGGCGGCCTTGTCGACGGGCTCGTCGGAGATCTCGAAGTCGTCGACGTCGTACAGGGCCCCGGCCCCGCCCTTGAAGACGAGGAACAGCTCGGTGGTCCGCTTCGGGACCGACGTGAGCCGCACGTCGACGTTCTGGAAGGTCTCCCAGCCGCCGGTGACCGGCACGGGGGTGGAGCCGAGCAGGGTGCCGCTCGCGGACCCGGCCCGCACCTCCAGGATGCCGCCGGTGCCGCCGGAGGAGACGCGGGCGGTGAGCTTGGTGGATCCGGCGAGGTGGTACGGGGTGAAGGAGATCCAGTCGCCGTTGTGGATGTCGCCGACCGTCTTTCCGCCGTTCGCGGTCGCCTTGTCGTACGTCCGGATGCCGGCGGAGTCGTCGAAGTGCTCGGCCTGCCGGTGGCGCGGCTGCAGCTTCGCCTGGTCGTGCGTGGTCAGCGGGGCCTGGCCGCCGCCTCCGCCGTCGGTGTACTCGGCGTCGAAGACCCCGAAGATGTCGGCGTTGGCGTCGTGTCCGCCGTCGGCCGAGGTCTTGATCGTGCCCGTGCAGCCGTTGGCCGAGGTCTCGGGGTGACCGTGGCTGTCGTGGCCGAGTATGTAGGTCACCTTCACCTTGGCGCAGTCGATGGTCCCGTCCTCCGGGTCGGAGGCCGTGACCTTGAAGGGGACCTCGTCGCCGAAGGCGAACAGGGCGCCGTCGGAGGGCAGTTCCAGCGTCACCTTGGGCGCGGTGTTGCCGACGACGACGCGCACGCTGGCGGAGCCGGTGCGGCCGCTCGGGTCCTTGGCGGTGACGGTGGCGGTGTAGGTGCCGTTCTTCTTGTACGTGTACGTGGGGTCGGCCGCGGTGGAGGTGCCGCCGTCGCCGAAGTCCCAGCTGTAGGTGAGGTCGTCGCCGTCCGCGTCGGTGGTCCCGGCGGAGGAGAAGGACACGCGCAGGGGCGCCGTGCCGGAGGTCCTGCTCGCGCTCGCCTCGGCGACCGGGGAGCGTCCTCCGGTGGCGTTCTCGATGCGGTAGAGGCCGGAGTTCTCGTCGCCGCCGAACCAGGCGGTCCCGTAGTCGAGGACGTACAGCGCGCCGTCCGGGCCGAAGGCCATGTCCATGATCTGCGTGCCGGTCCACGGGACCGGGTTGATGGACTGCACAGTGCCGTCCGCGCCGTGTTCGATGCGCTTGATCCAGCGCCGGCCGAACTCTCCGGCGAAGAAGTCCCCGTCGTACTCCTCGGGGAACTTCACCGGGGAGGTGGAGGCGGCGTCGTAGCGGTAGACGGGTCCGCCCATCGGCGACTCCGAGCCGGTGCCGAACTCGGGCACCGATCCCCCGTCGTACGGGATCCACGCGGGCTGCGCGGGCGGCAGGTCGACGAGACCCGTGTTGTGCGGCGAGTCGTTCTTGGGGGCGGCGCAGTCGAAGGCGGCGCCGGAGGTCCTGGTGGCGAAGTCGTAGTCGACGTAGGCGTCGTTGTTGCCGGTGCAGAACGGCCAGCCGTAGTTGCCGGGGCCGGTGACGCGGGCGAACTCGACCTGTCCGGCGGGACCGCGCCGGGGGTCGGCGGCGCCGGCGTCCGGGCCGTAGTCGCCGACGTAGACGATGCCCGTCTTCTTGTCGACGCTGAACCGGAAGGGGTTGCGGAAGCCCATGGCGTAGATCTCGGGCCGGGTCTTCTCGGTGCCGGGGGCGAAGAGGTTGCCCTCGGGGATCGCGTACGAGCCGTCGTCGTTCACCTTGATGCGCAGGATCTTGCCGCGCAGGTCGTTGGTGTTGCCGGAGGTGCGGCGGGCGTCGTAGGCGGGGTTGCGGCCGGGGCGGTCGTCGATGGGGGTGTAGCCGTCGGAGGCGAAGGGGTTGGTGTCGTCGCCGGTCGACAGGTACAGGTTGCCCGCCGCGTCGAAGTCGATGTCGCCGCCGACGTGGCAGCAGATGCCGCGGGTCGCCGGGACGTCGAGGATCTTCTTCTCGCTGGCGTTGTTCAGCGTGCCGTCCTCGTTGAGGACGAAGCGGGAGAGCCGGTTGACGCCGTCGTACTTCGCGAAGTCCGCTGCGGTGCCCTCGTTGGGCGCGTCGCCCGCGGGGGTGTCCATGGGGGGCGCGTAGTAGAGGTAGACGAAGCGGTTCTCGCCGAACTTCGGGTCCAGGGCGATGCCTTGGAGACCCTCCTCGTCGTGCGAGTAGACGGGGACGGTGCCGACGACCCGGGTGTTGCCGGCGGCGTCGGTCATGCGCAGCTCGCCGTTGCGGGACGTGTGGAGCACGCTGCGGTCGGGGAGGACGGCGAGCGACATGGGCTCGCCGGTCTCCTCACCGCCCTTGGCGAGGGTGACCTGCTGGAACTCCGCGGCGGCCGGGGCCGCTTCGGGGTCGGCGGCGGTCGCCGCCGTCGGCGCGGTGAGGGCGAGCGTGGTAGCTGCGAGGAGACTGCCGGTGAGGAGCGCGAGGGCCTTGCGGCCCCTGGGCCTTTTTCTGTGCACGGATGTCCTCCGGTAGTGGCCGGTCGAACGAGCGGGTTGCCGTGGAGCGCTGGGGGTGTCCCCCGTACCGCGCTCGCCTCGTGGAGCGGTGCTGTTCGCGGGTGCTCTTCCTCGAGCTGCGAGAGCTCCGCGCCGGGCTGGATGCCGTGGAACGGGAGTGCGCCGTCACTCCTGCACCACCTATGTCGTGTACACGAGAGGGGACGGTAGCCGGGTTCATCCTGGACGGAAAGCCCTTGCGCAGCAGGGAAGTTGAACTTTTTCCCGTAGCAGGACAAAGGCGTACCCGGGCGTGTCCGACCGGCCCGGCGGCATGCGTGCCACCGGGCTCGGACCAGGTGTTTTCTACTGGTCGCCGCCTGAGAAGGCGGCGTCGAAGGAGGCGCTGGGCGGGTCGAAGTCGAACTGCTTGAGATGCGCAAGCGCTTGTGGGGCGCCGGCCAGCCGGTCCATCCCGGCGTCCTCCCACTCCACCGAGACGGGCCCGTCGTAGCCGATGGACCGGAGCATCCGGAACACGTCCTCCCAGGGCACGTCGCCGTGCCCGGCGGAGACGAAGTCCCAGCCGCGGCGCGGGTCACCCCAGGGCAGATGGGAGCCGAGCCGCCCGTTGCGCCCGTCCAGACGCCTGCGGGCCTCCTTGCAGTCGACGTGGTAGATCCGGTCCCGGAAGTCGTAGAGGAAGCCGACCGGGTCCAGGTCCTGCCAGACGAAATGGCTGGGGTCGAAGTTCAGCCCGAACGCGGGCCGGTTGTCGACCGCTTCGAGGGCCCGCTTGGTGGTCCAGTAGTCGTAGGCGATCTCGCTGGGGTGGACCTCGTGGGCGAAGCGCACGCCCTCGGTGTCGAAGACGTCGAGGATCGGGTTCCACCGCTCGGCGAAGTCCTCGTATCCGCGCTCGATCATGCGTTCCGGGACGGGCGGGAACATCGCCACCAGGTGCCAGATGGACGAGCCGGTGAAGCCGATGACCGTGTCGACGCCGAAGGCCGCCGCGGCGCGCGCGGTGTCCTTGATCTCCGCCGCGGCCCGCCGCCGTACGCCCTCCGGCTCCCCGTCGCCCCAGATACGGGCCGGCAGGATGCCCTGGTGCCGCTCGTCGATGGGGTGGTCGCAGACGGCCTGGCCGACCAGATGGTTGGAGATCGCCCAGCAGCTGAGGCCGTACTTCTCCAGCAGCGCGTGCCGGCCGTCCAGGTACGACGGGTCGGCCAGGGCCTTGTCCACCTCGAAGTGGTCGCCCCAGCAGGCGAGTTCCAGACCGTCGTAGCCGAAGTCGCGGGCCAGCCGGCAGACCTCCTCCAGTGGCAGATCGGCCCACTGACCGGTGAACAGTGTGAACGGGCGTGGCATGGGACCTCCTTGTCAGACCTGTGCCTGTACGGCCCGGGCTGTTGCTCGTTCCGCTACTCCCTCGTCCGCACCGGCCGCCGGTACGGGGGTGTAGACGGCGTTCTTCTGCGCGCTCTCCTCCACCGCGGCGAGCACCCGCTGCACCTGCAGCCCGTCGGCGAACGAGGGCACCGGCTGCGCCCCGGTGGCGATGGCCACGACCAGGTCGCGGGCCTGGTGGGCGAAGGTGTGCTCGTAGCCGAGCGCGTGGCCCGGCGGCCACCACGCGTCCAGGTAGGGGTGCTCCGCCTCGGTGACGAGGATGCGGCGGAAGCCCGCGGTGACGGCCGGTTCGCGGTGGTCGTGGAAGGAGAGTTCGTTCAGGCGCTCCAGGTCGAAGGCGAGCGAGCCGAGTTCGCCGTTGACCTCCAGGCGCAGGGCGTTCTTGCGGCCCGACGCCATCCGGGTCGCCTCGAACGAGGCGAGGGCCCCGGAGGCGAGGCGCCCGGTGAACACGGCCGCGTCGTCGACGGTGACCGGCCCCCGTTCCGCACCGCCGGACGCGGTCAGACCTGCCGACGCCCCCCGCAGCAGCGGCCGTTCCTTGACGAAGGTCTCCAGCTGCGCCGAGACCCCGACCAGCGGCTCCCCCGCCAGGTACTGCGCGAGGTCGACGATGTGCGCGCCGAGGTCGCCGAGCGCCCCGGACCCCGCGTGCTCGCGCTCCAGCCGCCAGGTCAGCGGGAAGTCGGGGTCGACCAGCCAGTCCTGGAGGTAGGCGACCCGGATGTGGCGCAGGGTGCCGAGCCTGCCGTCGGCGATGAGCCGGCGCGCGTACGTGAGGGCGGGCACGCGCCGGTAGTTGAAGCCCACCATGGCCAGCTGGCCGCGCGCGCGGGCCGCCTCGGCGGCGCTCGCCATGGCCTCGGCCTCGGCCACCGAATTGGCCAGCGGCTTCTCGCACAGGACGTGTTTCCCCGCCTCCAGTGCCGCGACGGCGATCTCCGCATGGCTGTCCCCGGGTGTGCAGATGTCGACGAGCTGCACGTCGTCGCGGGCGACGAGGGCGCGCCAGTCGGTCTCCGCCGCCGCCCAGCCGTGCCGGTCGGCCGCCGCGCGCACGGCGTGCGCGTCGCGGCCGCCGATCGCGGCGAGGACCGGCCGCAGCGGCAGGTCGAACACCCGGCCCGCGGTGCGCCAGCCCTGGGAGTGCGCGGCGCCCATGAACGCGTAGCCGATCATGCCCACGCCAAGTGTTGGCGGCGCTGCGTCGCTGTCCCTCTGTTCCATACGGATCCTCCTCGTCGGTGTGCACGGTGGGGGTCGGCTCCCTGGGAGCCCGGCGCGCCGGTCAGTTGAAGCCGGTGGGCAGGTACTCGTCGACGTTGTCCTTGGTGACGACGGCGGAGTAGAGGGTCAGGGAGGCCGGGATCTCCAGTTCGGCCATGCCGCTGACGCCCTTGCCCTGTCCGAGCGCCCGCGCCAGGTCGATGGCGGAGGCCGCCATCGTCGGCGGGTACAGGACGGTGGCCTTGAGCACGCTGTTGTCGGCCTTGATGGCGTCCATGGCGGACTTGGCGCCCGCTCCGCCGACCATCAGGAAGTCGTCGCGGCCGGCCTGGGCGATGGCGCGCAGGGCACCCACGCCCTGGTCGTCGTCGTGGTTCCACAGGGCGTCGAACTGCGACTGGGCCTGCAGCAGTTGCGCCATCTTCGCCTGGCCGGACTCGACGGTGAAGTCGGCTGCCTGGCGGGCCACCTTCCTGATGTTGGGGTAGTTCTTCAGGGCGTCGTCGAAGCCCTGGGTGCGCTGCTTGGTCAGTTCGAGGTTGTCGAGTCCGGCGAGTTCGACGACCTTGGCGTTCGGCTTGTCCTTGAGCTGTTCGCCGATGTAGTTGCCCGCGTTGAGCCCCATGCCGTAGTTGTCGCCGCCGATCCAGCAGCGGTAGGCCTGCGGGGAGGCGAAGATGCGGTCCAGGTTGACCACCGGGATACCGGCCTTCATGGCCTGCAGGCCGACCTGGGTGAGGGCCTTGCCGTCGGCGGGCAGGATGACGAGGACGTCGACCTTCTTGTTGATGAGGGTCTGGACCTGACCGATCTGGGCGGCCGTGTCGTTGGAGCCCTCGGTGATCTCCAGGGTGACGTCGGCGTACTTCTCGGCGCGTGACTTGGCGTTCTGGTTGATGGCGTTGAGCCAGCCGTGGTCGGCCTGGGGGCCGGCGAAGCCGATGGTGACGGCCTTGCCGGGCTTGTCGTCGGCGACGGGGGCGTTGTTCGTGGCCTGTTCCTGCTGCTTCGGCTCGTTGCTGGTGCAGGCCGTCAGCAGGGCTCCGGCGGAGACGGCGGCGGTGCCGAAGAGCAGTCCTCTGCGGCTGGTTGCGGGGATGTGCGGCATGGCGGATCGACCCTTCAAGTGGGCGGTGCGGGTTGGGGGAGGTGCGGGTGCGCGGGGCCGTCAGGCGTCGCCGCCGCGCAGGGTACGGCGCTGGACGAGGACGGCGGCGACGATGATCGCGCCCTTGGCGATCTGCTGGACGGCGGTCTCCAGGTTGTTCAGCGCGAAGATGTTGGTGATCGTCGTGAAGACCAGGACGCCGAGGACGGAGCCGACGATGGTGCCGCGGCCGCCGCTGAGCAGGGTGCCGCCGATGATCGCGGCCGCGATGGCGTCGAGTTCGTAGAGATTGCCGTTGGTGTTCTGGCCGGAGCCCGCGAGGACGATCAGCATGAACGCGGCGATGCCGCAGCACAGGCCGGACAGCAGGTAGAGGTACAGGCGCTGGCGCCGTACGTCGATGCCGGCGAGCCGGGCCGCCTCCGCGTTGCCGCCGACGGCGACGGTGCGGCGGCCGAAGGTGGTGCGGTTGAGCAGCAGCCAGCCGATGACGGTGACGGCCGCGAAGACCAGCACCAGCGGCGGGACGCCCAGGATGTAGGCGTCCCTGACGCCGAGGTCGAGCACCTCGTTCACGGTGACGATCTGGGTCTTGCCATCGGTGATCTGCAGCGCGAGGCCGCGGGCCGAGGCGAGCATGGCGAGGGTCGCGATGAACGGCACCATCCCGCCGTACGCGATGAGCACACCGTTGACGAGTCCGCAGCCCACGCCCACGATCACGGCGGTGAAGAGGATGCCGGCGAAGCCGTACTCTTGGGTCGCCACGGTCGTGGCCCATACGGAGGCGAGTGCGACGATCGCGCCGACCGACAGGTCGATGCCGCCGCTGGTGATGACGAACGTCATGCCGACGGTGACGACACCGATGACGGACGCCTGCGTCAGTACCAGCTGAAGGTTGCTGACCGCGAGGAACTCGTCGGGCTTGGTGATGCCGCCGACGGCGATCAGCACGGCGAGCACGCCGAGGAGCGAGAGGTTGCGGACGTCCGCGCGCAGTCCGAGCGGCCTGCGCCCCCCGCCTGCCGGTGCGGACGTGGCGGTGGCGGCCGGCGCGTCCTTCTGCGCCGCAGAGACTGGCTGCGTCATGCCGTCGGGCTCCCTTCCATGACAAGGTCGAGTACGCGGTGTTCGTCGAGCTCCCGGGCGTCGGCCGTGTGCACGACGGTGCCTTCGCGCAGCACCAGCACACGGTCGGCGAGGCCCAGGACCTCGGGCACTTCGCTGGATACGAGCAGGACGGCGAGTCCTTCGTCGGCCAGCCTGCGGATGACGGCGTACAGCTCGGCGCGGGCGCCGACGTCGACGCCGCGGGTGGGCTCGTCGAGGAGGAGCACCTTGCAGCCGCGCAGCAGCCAGCGGGCGAGCACGGCCTTCTGCTGGTTGCCGCCGGAGAGGGTGCGGATGCGGGCGTCGGGGTTGTCGGGCCGCAGGGACAGTTCCCGGGTGGCCTCGTGGGCGGCGGCCCGCTCTCGGCGGTGGTCGAGCCAGCCGGCGCGGGAGAAGCGGGAGAGGGTGGAGATCGAGACGTTGCGGGTGACGGACTCCAGCATCAGCAGGCCCTGCGCCTTGCGTTCCTCGGGCGCGAGGCCGATGCCGGCCCGGACGGCGGCGCGGACGCTGCCGGGCCGCAGGGGGATGCCGTCGACGAGGACACGGCCCGCGGTGGGTCTGCGGGCCCCGTACACGGTCTCCAGGATCTCGCTGCGTCCGGAGCCGACGAGTCCGGCGAGACCGACGATCTCACCGGGCCTCAGCTCCAGGTCGACGGGTGCGAACTCGCCCTGCCTGGCCAGCCCTTCGACGCGCAGGACCGGTTCGCGTGCGGCGGCAGCGCCCGCGGGCCGCTCGGGGAAGACGTACTCGACGTTGCGGCCGGTCATCAGCGCGACGACGTCGCGGGTGGGTGTGGACTCGGCGGGCAGGCCGACGGCGACGGCGCGCCCGTCCTTGAGGACGGTGACCCGGTCGCCGATGCGGCGGATCTCCTCCAGCCGGTGGGAGATGTACACGACGGCGACGCCTTCGGCGGTGAGGTCGCCGACGATGCGGAAGAGGTTGTCGACCTCGTCGGGGTCGAGGGCGGCGGACGGCTCGTCCATCACGATCAGCCGCACGTCGTGGGAGAGGGCGCGGGCCATGGAGACGATCTGCTGCTGGGCCGCGGACAGGTCGCCGACCCGGCGGGCCGGGTCGATCTCGGTGTGCCCGAGCCGCCGCAGCAGCTGTGCGGTCGCCTCCCGGGCGGCCGCGCCGCGTACGACGAAGCCGGCCGCCGTCGGCTCGTGGCCGAGGAAGACGTTCTCGGCGACGGACAGCCCTTCGACCAGGTCGAGTTCCTGGTAGATGGTCGCGATGCCGAGGCGCATGGCGGCGATGGGCGACTTGAGCGACACGGTCTCGCCGCGCCAGGTGATCTCGCCGCCGTCGGGCTGGTGGGCGCCGGCGAGGACCTTGATCAGGGTGGACTTGCCTGCGCCGTTCTGCCCGAGGAGGCAGTGGACCTCGCCGGCCTGGACCTCCAGGTCCACGCCGTCCAGGGCACGGACGCCCGGGAACGACTTGGTGATGCCGGACATGGTGAGCAGGGGTGGTTCTGGTGCCATGACGAATCCCCTCGGCGGGTGCGGCCGGTGAGCGGGCAGGGCGGATGAGGGTACGAGGGCGGGCACGGGGCGCCCCCGTCGGTGCGGCGGGGGCGTACGGGCGGGTGCACGGGGTGGTGCGGCTCGTGCGTCGACCGGTGCGGGTGGTGCGGTGGGTGGTGCGGTGTGCCGGGTGCTCGTGGTGCGGGTGCGCGCGGTGGTGCCGGCGCTCGTGGCGCGGGTGCTCGTGGCGCGGGTGCTCGTGGCGCGGGTGCTCGTGGCGCGGGTGCTCGTGGCGCGGGTGCTCGTGGCGCGGGTGCTCGTGGTGCCGGCGCTCGTGGAGCCGGCGCTTGTGGTGGGGCGGTGGTTGTGCCGTGCGGGTGGTACCTGTCGTACGCGCGTGGTGCCTGTCTTACGTGTGATGCCAGTCGTACGCGTGGTGCCTGGTCGTGCGGACCGGTCCGGGGGCGGGCCGGTGGATCAGGTGGGTCAGGCCGGGGAGAACAGGTGGTCGCTGATGAGCCGGGCCGCGCCGATCACCCCGGCGGTCGGCCCCAACTCCCCGAGCACAATGGGCAGGTTGCCCGTGGCCAGCGGCAGCGACTGCCGGTAGACCTGCGTGCGCACGCTCGCGAGCAGCGTGTGCCCGAGGCCGGTCACGCCGCCTCCGATCACCACGAGGCCGGGGTTGAAGAAGCTGACCAGCCCGGCGATGACTTGGCCGACCCGGTTGCCTCCCTGACGGATCAGGTCGAGGGCCGTGGCGTCGCCGGCGGCCGCGGCGGCG
This sequence comes from Streptomyces sp. 5K101, assembly GCF_046506645.1. NCBI lineage: Bacteria > Bacillati > Actinomycetota > Actinomycetes > Kitasatosporales > Streptomycetaceae > Streptomyces > Streptomyces sp. 5K101. The sequence goes on from NZ_JBKFFO010000019.1 coordinate 66,690, forward strand.
GAGACGTCCACGGCCGTCAGCTGCCCGGCCGCCGTCAGCCGGGCGGCGAGCTCGGGCGAGAGTCCGGCGCGGGCGGCGTCCTCGGCGTCGCGGGCGAGCGCGGCGCCGCTGAAGTGCGCTTCGAGGCAGCCCTTGTTGCCACAGACGCAGGCCCGGCCGTCCGGCTCGACCTGGATGTGTCCGATGTCCCCCGCGCTGCCCGTCGTACCGCGGTAGACCTCGCCGCCGACGACGATGCCGCAGCCGATGCCGGTGCCGATCTTGACGCAGAGGAAGTCGCCCACCGACCGGGCGACGCCCGCGTGCTGTTCTCCCATGGCCATCAGGTTCACGTCGTTGTCGACCATGACCGGGCAGCCGAGGTCCTGACTGAGCGCCTCGCGGACCGGGAAGCCGTCCCAGCCGGGCATGATCGGCGGCGCGACGGGCACGCCCTCCGGGAAGCGGACCGGTCCCGGCACCCCGATGCCCGCTCCGTCGAAGCCCTCGGCGAGGCCGGATGCCTTGAGCTTGTCCGCCATCGACAGCACCTGCTCGAAGACGGCGACGGGGCCTTCGCGTACGTCCATGGGGTGGTTGAGGTGCCCCAGGACCTCCAGCTCCGCGTTGGTGACGGCGACGTCGATCGAGGTGGCGCCGATGTCGACGCCGAGGAAGCGCAGGGCGGGCGCGAGCCGGATGTTGTGGGAGCGGCGGCCGCCGCGGGAGGCGGCGAGTCCGTCCGCGACGATGAGCCCGGTCTCCAGCAGCCGGTCCACCTCGACGGCGAGCTTGGACCGGGACAGGTCCACCTGGTCGCCCAGCTGCGCCCGGGAGTTGGGCCCGCCGTCACGCAACAGCCGGAGCAGTCGCGCCTGGTGCGCGTTCGCGGGTCGAGCCGTCATGCGCCTCACGTACCCCTCCCCTCCCCTGGCCCTCGGCCTCAGCCCATGCGGCACGGGGAACCCTGGCCTTCCGTCTGCTTTCGAGGGGAACGTAGCAGCGCTTTGCCCAAGTGGGAAGAACTTGCGCACAGTTCTGGCGCAACTTTCTCCTCGCTCGGGACAAAGGTCGCTCACTCGTCGTGCTGCACCGGGCGACCGTGCGCCCCGCCACCGAGCCTGCGGGGACGACCGGCCCGCCTGTACCTCGCCCCGCACGCCGCGTGGCGCGACCCGCACTCCTTCAGCAACCAGGCGTACTTGGTCACCGACCCCGCCGAGATCGACTTCAACTCGTCGGAAGTGCAAGCCACGGAACTCCCGGCATCCAACGGCAACGGCGCAGCACGCGCACTGGCGCGCATGTACGCCGCGCTGATCGGCGAGGTGGACGGCGTGCGCGTGCGACGTCGTTGGTGGAGGCGGTGCGAGGAGCGTTGGCGTAGCCAAGCAAGGCCAATTCGCGACGGACGGCTGAACCGCGCGGTCGTGACGAACACGGCCAGGTTTACCCCGAACTACAGCGAGGTCGGTCCGGCCAGGGCCTGTTGCGAGAGTGGATCGTCTGTCAGACCTGCCTGGGATGCTCCGAGCATGGAGATGACAGTGCAGCTGACGATCGACTGCTCCGATCCGCAGAGAATGGTCACTTTCTGGGCCGAGGCCCTGGGCTACGTGCCTGAGCCTCCGCCGGGCGGGCACGCCACGTGGCGTGCCTACTGGGCGGCGGTGGGCGTGCCCGAGGCGGAGTTGCCGACCGGTGCCGGGGACATTGCGGAGTCGGTCATCGACCCCGCGGGACGTGGGCCGAGGGTGTGGTTCCAACAGGTTCCGGAGCCGAAGGTCGCCAAGAACCGGTGGCACTTCGACCTGAAGGTCGGTGGGGGCCGTGACGTCCCACTGGACGTCCGCACACAGCGCGTCAAGGCCACGGTGGAGCGGCTGGTCAAAGCTGGTGCCACCGTGCTGCGGATCAAGGAGGAGCCGGACATGGGGCTCTACGCCACCGCCATGCAGGACCCCGAGGGCAACGAATTCGACGTCGTCTGAGGGCCGTTGTGACAGCGCTGGTCCGCCACGGGAGCCGAGCTTCCTGCGGTTGCGGGCCCACGTCAGGCGACCCCGTTCCGCCGGGCGGCCGTCACAGGAACGGTTCGAGGCGGTCCAGGAAGACGCGCTGCGCCGCCACGAGCTTTCCGCGCGCGGCCTCGACCCCGAACCACTCGGCCCGGTCGACCTCCGGGAACTCCTGCTGGACGCCCGATCCCCGCGGCCACTCCATGGTGAAGGTGCCCGGCACGACGAGGGAGGTGTCGAGGTCGCCCTCCATCGCCCACACCGTCACGACCTTGCCGTTCGACTGCCGTGTCTCGCCGAGCGGGGTCCAGTCGCCGACGGGCGGCTGGAGCCCCAGCTCCTCCTCGAACTCCCGCCGCGCGGCGGCCATCGGGTCCTCGTCCGGGGTGTACTCGCCCTTGGGGATCGACCAGGCCGCGTCGTCGCGGGACGCCCAGAACGGGCCGCCCATGTGCGCGATCAGAACCTGGACCTCGGCGTCCCGCCGCCGGTAGAGCAGGAGTCCGGCACTTAGCTTCGTCACCATGCCACCCAGTGTGACGGCGTGCGCTCAGGGGCAGCGGATGACCTGGCCCGCGTACGACAGGTTTCCGCCGAAGCCGAAGAGGAGGACCGGGTCTCCGGAGGTGATCTCGCCGCGCTCGACGAGCTTGGACAGGGCCATCGGGATGGAGGCCGCGGAGGTGTTGCCGGACTCCACGACGTCGCGGGCGACGACCGCGTTCACCGCGCCGATCCGCTGGGCGACGGGCTCGATGATCCGCAGGTTGGCCTGGTGCAGGACGACGGCGGCCAGTTCCTCGGGCGCGACGCCGGCCCGCTCGCAGACCTTGCGGGCGATGGGCGGGAGCTGCGTGGTGGCCCACCGGTAGACCGCCTGCCCCTCCTGCGCGAAGCGCGGCGGGGTGCCCTCGATGCGTACGGCATGGCCCATCTCGGGGACCGACCCCCAAAGGACCGGGCCGATACCGGCGTCCTGGCCGGGGCCGACGGCCTCGACCACGGCGGCGCCGGCCCCGTCGCCGACGAGCACACACGTGGTGCGGTCGGTCCAGTCGGTGATGTCGGCCATCTTGTCGGCGCCGATGACCAGGGCCCGGGTGGCCGCCCCGGCGCGCAGCGTGTGGTCCGCGGTCGCGAGGGCGTGGGTGAAGCCCGCGCAGACGACATTGAGGTCCATCACCGCGGGCGAGCCCATGCCGAGCCGTGCCGCCACGCGCGCGGCCGTGTTGGGCGAGCGGTCGACGGCCGTGGAGGTGGCGACCAGCACGAGGTCGATGTCGGCCGGGGTGAGCCCGGCCGAGGCCAGGGCCTTGGCGCCCGCGTGGGCGGCGAGCTCGTCGACGGGCTCGTCGGGACCCGCGACGTGCCGGGTCTCGATGCCCACGCGGCTGCGGATCCACTCGTCGCTGGTGTCGACCATGGCCGCCAGGTCGTCGTTGGTGAGCACCTTGGCGGGCTGGTAGTGCCCGACGGCGACGACACGTGAGCCGGTCATGGATGGTTCCCCCTCGGGACGATGCCAGATACACCCAGTGTTTGCGGCTACCCACCGGTACGAGGGCACGTGATCCGACAAGCTTCACCGGCCGGACTTTGGAGCTTCCCCCACGAAGCCTTGCGATTGCCGGGCGGGGCCGTTCACCCGGGACGCCGGCCGTCGCGGTCGCCGTCGGCTGCCGTGACGCGATCGTCTCCGTCGCATCGACCATGAGCGACCGTTCGGCGTCACCCTGCGGGAACTGATCGGGCTCGCCGGCCCGCCGGAGTGCCATTTTCCGCGGTGGTGCGGTGGGCGGTTCGGCCGTGCAGGACAATGAGATCGTCAAGGTCACCTCGCCGTACGACACCCCGGTGACCCACGGCGACCTCCGCATCAAGGGCCGTTTCGGCCACCCACACGTACAGAATCGGGTCTGATCTCATGGGACGGGTCACCGAGCGCCGCCGCACCATCCGCATCCGGGACGGGGCAGTGTCCTCGCGCCCCGACACGCTGGTGGCGGAGGAGCCGCTGGAGATCCGACTCAACGGCAAGCCCCTGGCTATCACCATGCGCACCCCTGGTGACGACTTCGCGCTGGCGGCCGGGTTCCTGGTCAGCGAGGGGGTGATCGGGGCGGCCGAGGAGCTCCAGTCGATCGTGTACTGCGCGGGGGCGCAGACCGACGGCTCGAACACCTACAACGTGGTGGACGTGAAACTCGCGCCCGGCGTCACCGTCCCCGACATCACGCTGGAGCGCAACGTCTACACGACGTCGTCCTGCGGGCTGTGCGGCAAGGCGAGCCTGGACGCCGTCCGGACGACGGCCCGCTTCCCGATCGCCGACACTCCCCCGGTCCGCGTCGAGCCCTCGCTGCTTGCCGGCCTTCCCGATCGGCTCCGCGCGGCACAGCAGGTCTTCGACCGGACCGGGGGCCTGCACGCGGCGGCCCTGTTCTCGCCGGACGGGGAGCTGCTGGACATCCGGGAGGACGTCGGACGGCACAACGCGGTCGACAAGATCGTCGGCCGGGCGCTGCGCGACGGAAGGCTGCCGCTGTCGCGGTCGATCCTGCTGGTCTCGGGGCGGGCGTCGTTCGAGCTGGCCCAGAAGGCGGTGATGGCGGGCATTCCGGTGCTCGCGGCCGTCTCGGCGCCGTCGTCGCTCGCGGTGGACCTGGCGGCCGAGACGGGTCTGACGCTGGTCGGCTTCCTGCGCGGCGCCAACATGAACGTGTACGCGGGCGACGAGCGCATCGCCCTGGGCACCGGGGTCTGAGCGCCCCGCGGCCGGCCGCGCCGAGGAGGCGGCTCAGCGGCCGACGCGGCGGCGGGCGTCCGAGGGCGGCGGGATCATCTGCAGCGTCAGGGTCACCGGGGGCTCGGCGATGCCGGGGCCGCCGGCCTCGGCCCACGCGATCACGTCGTCGGTGGCGTCGTCGTCGAGTGCCCAGCCGATCCAGGCGGCACGGGCACCGCGGCGGCGGCCTTCGGTGGAGGGCTGTACGACGATGACGTTGGCCTGGCCGCAGGGGCCCAGGCAGTCGCTGGTGCGCACGGCGAGACGGCCCCCGGACGCGTCGGCCGCGCCGCGCAGGCGGGCGAGTTGGCCGACGTGGTCGGTCCCGGGATTCTTACGGGCGTCGCCGCAGCAGCACCCCCGACAGACGACGAGGGTGCAGGGGCGGGCGCCAATGGGTCGTATCGCGAACGTCGTCACGGGATGATCTTTTCAGCCGCAGGGCGCGTCGGGCTCCGCGATACGGGCCGGCAGAGCGAGGAATCGGTCACGTTTACCGCCGACCGGCGCCGCGCGCCTCACAGGCGTTCCGCTCCGCGCCGCGCCGCGTCCGGGCGTCGGGCACGCCTCGCGGCCGGGGGCGCCAGCGACGCAGTCCCGGGCCGACGCGGCGAACCGCCCCGGCGTCCCGGCGGCCGGGGGCACCGAGCCGGTGCGGCAGACCGGATCAACGCCGCGCAGCCATCCGGCGCATGCCGCCCCGACGTCTCCGAGACCGGGCCACCCGCTCACGCCTGGGCGGTGAAGCCGCCGCGGGCATCGGTGCGCCTCGCGGCCGCGTGCGGCGACGGGGGGTCGGCGCTCCTACCGCCACGGCGTCAGCGCGGAGTCCGGCGGCGAAGCCGCCCCCGCCCCCCGCCGCCCGCCGCGGCGCTTCGCGATCACCGCGCAGACCATCAGCTGCAGTTGGTGGAACAGCATCAGCGGCAGCACCGCCAGGCTCGCCTGCGCGCCGAACAGCACCGTCGCCATCGGCAGGCCGGCCGCCAGGCTCTTCTTCGAGCCCGCGAACTGGATCGCGATCCGGTCCGCCCGGCCGAAGCCGAGCCGTTTCGCCCCGAACCACGTCAGCGTCAGCAGCAGCGCCAGCAGCAGCGCCTCGATCGCGAGGAGGCCGCCGAGCCGGGCCGGCGTCACCTGGTGCCAGACCCCCGCGACCATGCCTTCGCTGAAGGCCGTGTAGACGACGAGCAGGATCGCGCCGCGGTCGACGTGTCCGAGCAGCTGCCTGTGCCGGGCGAGGAAGCCTCCCACCCGTCGCCCACCACCGCCCTGCCTGACGCGCTGCGCGCGGCCCCTCGTGATCCCGCGGCGGAGCAGCTGGCCCGCCATGAACGGGACGAGCAGCTGCAGCACGATCCGCAGCAGCGAGTCGGCGGAGAAACCGCCCACGGAGCCGCCCAGCAGCAGGGCGGCCAGCAGCGGTGTGAGCACGATGCCGGCCAGGCTGGAGAACGAACCGGCGCAGATCGCCGCCGGCACGTTGCCGCGGGCCATCGAGGTGAAGGCGATGGACGACTGGATCGTGGAGGGCACGAGGCACAGGAACAGCAGTCCGTTCGCCAGTTCGGGCGTGAGGACGAGCGGTTCGAGCCCGCGCGCGGCGAGGCCCAGCAGCGGGAAGACCACGAACGTCGCGGCGAGCACGGTCACGTGCAGCCGCCAGTGCCGCAGGCCGTCGAGCGTCTCGCGGGTGGAGAGCCGGGCGCCGTAGAGGAAGAAGAGCAGGGCCACCGCCCCGGTGGACGCGCCGCCCGCCACGTCGGCCGCGGTGCCCGAGGCGGGCAGCAGTGCCGCGAGCGCCACGGTCCCCAGCAGAACGAGGACGTACGGGTCGAGCGGCAGCCAGGACGGCAGGCGCGGGGTACGGCGGCGGTTCATGAGCTCCACTTGCTCTCGGATCAGGACGTGCCCTCCTCATGGTCCACCGCTGCGAGCCGATCGGGAATCCCGTACGCCACTCTGACTGTCATCGCGTTTGGCAATGACCGCGGCTACCGTGGGAGGCGTGTACGACCCGACGCAGCTGCGCACGTTCCTGGCCGTCGCGCAGACGCTGAACTTCACGCAGGCCGCCCGCCGCCTCGGACTGCGGCAGTCGACGGTGAGCCAGCACGTGCGCCGGCTGGAGGACGCGACCGGCCGGCCGCTGTTCGCCCGCGACACGCACACCGTGGAGCTCACGGAGGACGGCGAGGCGATGCTCGGCTTCGCGCGAACGATCCTCCAGGCGCACGAGCGCGCCGCGGCGTACTTCACCGGCACCCGGCTGCGCGGCCGACTGCGGTTCGGGGCCTCGGAGGACTTCGTCCTCACCCGGCTGCCGGAGATCCTGGAGTCGTTCCGCCGCGACCATCCCGAGGTCGACCTGGAGCTGACGGTGGAGCTGTCCGGGACGCTCCACAAACGCCTGGAGGCGGGCCGCCTCGACCTCGTGCTCGCCAAGCGCGGCCCGGGCGCCTCGCACGGGGAGCTGGTGTGGCGGGACCGCATGGTCTGGATCGCGGCCAAGGGCGTACGTCCGGATTCCGAGCGGCCCCTTCCGCTGATCCTGTTCCCGCCGCCCGCCGTCACCCGGGCCCGCGCGCTCGACGTCCTGGAGCGGGAGGGCCGGCCCTGGCGGATCGCGTGCACGAGCGGCAGCCTCAGCGGCCTGGTGGCCGCGGCCCGCGCCGGGCTCGGCGTGATGGCGCACACGCGCGGGCTCATCCCGCCGGGGCTGGTCGCCGTGCCGGACCGGGCGGGGCTGCCCGACCTCGGCACGGTGGACTTCGTGCTGCTCCAGGGACGGCGACGGCCCGCGGCGCAGGAGGCGGCCTCGGCCCTCGCCGACGCGCTCCTGGCGGCGGGCGACCGGTTGCACGGCCCCGCACCGCGCTGAGCCGGCCGCGGGCCGGTGGGCCGCCCCGGCCGGGTCACCCGCCGAAAACGGGTCTGGACCCGTGCCCGCGCCGGGTAGAGCGCCGGTGACCGCGGCGTACAGATTCGGTGGAGATTTGGCCCCGCCGTACTTACTCTGAGGTCAGAATTGCCCTGAGGCCATCCCAGCAGCCCGTCGGTCGCGCCGCTGACCTGTACCGATGACCGTCGCCTCACCCTTGCGCGGCCCCTCCCGCCCGGAGTAACGGTGGGGTACGGTCACGGCGCTGTGCGGAGCGCCACAAGGAGCAGGCCATTGCGCGAGTTTTCTGTCCCACCCATGGCCGCGGCGCCTCAGGTCGGCGGACTGGCGGACGCGGTCTTCGACCACGCCGAGAGCGATCCGGGCCGCGTGGCGCTCGCCCGCAAGGACGACCGGGGCCAGTGGCAGGACGTCACGTCGGCGCAGTTCCGCGACGAGGTGCTGGCGCTCGCCAAGGGACTGCTCGCGCACGGCGTCCGCTTCGGCGACCGGGTCGCCCTCATGTGCCGTACCCGCTACGAGTGGACCCTCTTCGACTTCGCGCTGTGGACGGTCGGCGCGCAGTCCGTGCCCGTGTATCCCACGTCCTCCAACGAGCAGGTCTACTGGATGCTGCACGACTCCGCGGTCTCGGCCTGCATGGTGGAGCACGAGGACCACGCGATGACGATCGGCTCGGTGATCGACCGCCTGCCGCTGCTGAAGCGGCTGTGGCAGCTCGACGCCGGAGCCGTGTCCGAGCTGTTCGAGGCCGGGGCGCACATCGACGACGACGTGGTGCACCGGCACCGGCGGGCCGTCACCCCGGACTCGATCGCGACGATCATCTACACCTCGGGCACGACCGGCCGCCCCAAGGGCTGTGTGATCACGCACTCCAACTTCATGTTCGAGTCCGACACCATGGTCGGCCGCTGGGAGCCGGTGTTCCACTCCCGGCCGGGGGACGAGGCCGCGACGCTGCTGTTCCTGCCCCTGTCCCATGTCTTCGGCCGCATGGTCGAGGTCGCCGCGATCCGGGGCCGCGTCAAGCTCGGCCACCAGCCGGTGCTGCAGGCGAGCGCTCTGCTGCCCGATCTGGCCTCGCTGCGGCCGACGTTCATCCTCGCCGTTCCCTACATCTTCGAGAAGGTCTTCAACGCGGCCCGCCGCAAGGCGGAGAGCGAGGGCCGGGCGGGGGCGTTCGACAAGGCGGTCGAGGTGGCCGTGCGGTACGCGGAGGCCCTGGAGAACCGGGCGTTCGGGCTCGGCCCGGGGCCCTCGGCGGGCCTGCGCGTCCAGCACCAGCTGTTCGAGAAGCTCGTGTACGCCAAGGTGCGCGACGCGATGGGGGGCCGGGTGCGCCACGCGATGTCCGGCGGATCGGGCATGGCCCGCCGCCTCGGGCTGTTCTTCGCGGGCGCGGGCGTCACCATCTACGAGGGCTACGGACTGACGGAGTCCACTGCGGCGGCAACCGCCAACCCGCCCGAGCGCACCCGCTACGGCACGGTCGGCCCCCCGATCCCGGGCACCACCGTACACATCGCCGAGGACGGCGAGGTCTGGCTGCGCGGCGGCCACATCTTCTCCGGCTACCTCAACGACCCGGAGGCCACGGACGCCGTGCTCAAGGACAAGTGGCTGGCGACGGGCGACCTCGGCGCGCTCGACGAGGACGGCTACCTGACGATCACCGGCCGGAAGAAGGAGACGCTGGTGACGTCGGGCGGCAAGAGCGTCTCGCCCATCGCCCTGGAGGAACGGGTGCGGGCGCATCCGCTGGTGGCCCAGTGCCTCGTCGTCGGCAACGACCGCCCCTACATCGCCGCCCTCGTCACCGTCGACCAGGAGGCCGTCGACCACTGGCTGACGATCCGGGGCAAGGCACCGCTGCCGCCGGCGGACCTGGTGCGCGACCCGGAGCTGGAGATGGAGATCCGGCGCGCGGTGGTGGCCGCCAACACCCTGGTGTCGACGCCGGAGTCGATCCGTACGTTCCGGATACTCGCCCACCCCTTCAGCGAGGAGCACGGTCTGCTGACGCCTTCCCTGAAGCTGAAGCGGAAGGCGATCGAGACCGCGTACGCGGCCGAGGTGGACGCCCTGTACCGGTGAATCCGCCGCGCCTCAGGGCGGGCGCGGGCACGGTGGACGTACGGGGGCGGGTCCGCGTGCAGGGAATGCGTCCTCGGATGTGATCGTTGATCCTGGGCGTACCGACCGACGACGTAAGGATCGACCGCTCGTGAGCAAGGTCCCCTCCCTCACCCTCAACAACGGTGTCGCCATGCCGCAGCTGGGCTTCGGTGTCTGGCAGGTGCCCGACGACGAGGCGGCGCAGGCCGTCGCCACCGCCCTGGAGGCCGGCTACCGCAGCATCGACACCGCTGCCGTGTACGAGAACGAGGCGGGCACGGGCAGGGCCCTCGCCGAGTCCGGCATCGCCCGCGAGGAGCTCTTCGTCACCACCAAGCTGTGGAACAGCGAGCAGGGCTACGACGCGACGATGCGCGCGTTCGACGCATCCCTGGACAGGCTCGGCCTCGACTACGTCGACCTGTACCTCATCCACTGGCCGGTGCCCGCCAAGGACGCCTACGTGGACAGCTACCGCGCCTTCGAGAAGATCCACTCGGAGGGCCGCGCCAAGGCCATCGGCGTCTCCAACTTCCTTCCGGAGCACCTGGAGCGGCTGATCGCCGAGACCTCGGTCGTCCCGGCCGTCAACCAGATCGAACTGCACCCGCAGCTGCAGCAGTCGGCGTCCCGCGAGGCGCACGCCCGCCACGGCATCGCGACCGAGGCGTGGTCCCCGCTCGGCCAGGGCAGGGGTCTGCTGGAGGTGCCCACGGTCGTCGCGGTCGCCCAGAAGCACGGCCGCACCCCCGCCCAGGTGGTGCTGCGCTGGCACCTCCAGCTCGGCAACGTGGTCATCCCCAAGTCCGTGACGCCGTCCCGGATCCAGGAGAACATCGACGTGTTCGGCTTCGAGCTGGACGCGGACGACCTGGCCGCCTTCGCCGCGCTCGACGAGGGCAGGCGACTCGGCCCGGACCCGGCTCAGTTCAACCTCGCCTGAGCCCCAGGAACGGGTCGTCGAGCGGCAGGCGACTCGGTGCGACGCGTGGGCGTCCAGTGCGTTCGCGGCCGGACGTCAGGGCGCGGCGTGGCGTGACGCCACGCCGCGGGCCGTCGCCGCGATGCGGCTGCGGAGCGACCGGGGCTCCAGGACCTCGGCCTCCGTGCCCAACGAGAGGAACTCGACGAGCGCCCGGTCCTCCGACTCGATCGGGAGCACGGCGCGCGTCCAGCCGTCCTCTTCCCTCACGCCCGTCTCGGCCAGTGCCCGGGCCGCCGCGCCGGTCAGCCGGGCCGCGGCGGCGGGTGAGAGGCGGACCACGGCCTCTCCCCGGTGCAGGCGGGCGACGAAGTCCGCCTGGTAGCGCTGCCAGTACGCGGCCAGGTCGAAGTCCGCGGGCGGCGAGAACTCCTGGCCCTGCGACTCCAGTTCCAGGATCCGGTCCACGCGATACGTCCGCGGTCCCGGCCCCGCCACCACGTACCAGCGGCCGGCCTTCAGCACCAGGCCGTACGGCTCCAGGCGCCGGTCCACGTCGGTCGGCTCCTTCCAGCGCCGGTAGCGCACGGCGAGCACCCGGCTGTGCCACACCGCGTCCGCGACGGCCGTCAGATGCGGGACTTCCTCGTCGGCGGCATACCAGCCGGGCGCGTCCAGGTGGAAGCGGGTGCGTATCCGGTCCGCCTGGTCGCGCAGGGCCGCCGGCAGGGCGGCCCGCAGCTTGAGCTGGGCGGCCGCGAGCGCGGGGCCGAGGCCCAGTTCGGCGGCCGGCCCCGGGATGCCGGACAGGAACAGCGCCTCAGCCTCCCCCGCCGACAGGCCGGTGAGCCGCGTGCGGTAGCCGGCGAGCAGCTGGTAGCCGCCGGCGTGGCCGGCGTCCCCGTACAGCGGCACGCCCGCCGAGTGCAGCGCCTCGACATCGCGGTAGACGGTGCGCACGGACACGTCGAGCTCCCGAGCGAGCTGCGCGGCGGTCATCCGCCCACGGGTCTGCAGGAGCAGCAGGATCGAGACGAGTCGGCCGGCTTTCACTGACACAGGGTGTCAGTGAAAGCCCTCTAGCGTCCACGTATGGCTTTCGCAGAGAAATTCCTGTGGTCGCTTCCGCCTTTCGAGGCGGGCGGCCGTCACATCAAGCCCTACCACGTCACCGCGGACCCGGCCGGCATCGCGCCCGAGGTCGAGAAGGCCGCGTACGCGATCCTTCCCGAGCTGCTTCCCGAGCCGGACGGCACTCCCCCGGTCACGTTCGTCGTCCTCCACAGGGGAGGAGACGACGGCGCGTACCTCAACGCCTACAGCTGGGTCTGGGACAACGTGCTGCACTTCGCGGGCGCGGCCGCGGGCCAGCCGGTGCTCGGCTGCCCGGACAGGGACCCGGCCCACTTCGTACGGACGGACCCGGAGCGGTCGTGGATCGGCTGCGTGTGGGAGCTGCCTCCCATCCGGCACGAACGCGACGCGTGGGTGCGGCACATACTCGCCCCCGGCCGTCCGGATCTGAACGCCTACCTGTCCGACTCGATGCCCGACGGCATGACGGGAGACCTCGCATGAGCACACCGTCTCGGGGCTGACGCTGCGGCTGTACGACCAGGTGCGCGAGGAGTGGTCCCTCTACTGGTCGAGCAGCCGCACCGGCACCCTGTTCCCGCCCGTCACGGGCCGTTTCGGCGCGGACGGCCGGGGCGTGTTCCGCGGGAAGGACGCCCACGACGGCAAGGACGTCCTGGTGCGCTTCGTCCGGTCGGGCATCACCGCGTCGACGGCCCGCTGGGAGCAGGCGTTCTCCGTCGACGACGGGCGGACGTGGCTGACGAACTGGGTCATGGAGATGTCACGCACCTAGGCAGCGCGACAGGTCTGTTCGCCGTCAGGTCCGGCCGTCAGGTCTCCTTGCGGAAGGCGAGGAGCGTGTAGGACGGGTCCGGCCGCCGCCGGTCCTGGTCCGGCAACCGGCCGAGGGCGGCGGCCAGTTGCCGGGCGGTGGCACCGTCGTCCGCGTCGGTGAACCAGGAGGCGAACCGCCCCATCGTCAAGGCGTCCGCAGCCGAACGCGGGGTGCGTCCCTGGCCGTGTCCCGTGAAGCGGGCCCGGCCGGCGAGGCGCAGGCCGCCGGCGGCGGCGTACCGCTCGATCAGGCCGGCCCGGTCGGACGCGCGGGCGAAGGACCGGTGCGGACGCAGGACCGCGTCGATGTCGCTGCCCACGTCGTGGCCTGCATCCTTGTCGACGGTGGCGACGAACACCCCGCCGGGCCGCAGCACCCGTGCGGCCTCGGCGACGACCTCGGCCGACTCCGGCACCAGGTGCAGCAGCCATACGGCGCTCACCGCGTCGACCGCCGCGTCCCGCACCGGCAGCCGCCTTACGTCGCCGAGTGCGATGAGGCCGCCGACACGCTCAACCGCCTTGCGGGCCATGCCGGGTGAGGCGTCGCAGCCGAGTACGCGCAGACCGGGCCGGGGCAGGCGTTCGGTCACCAGACCGGTGCCGCAGCCGATGTCCAGCAGGGTGTGTGCGGTGGGCGGTACCAGACCGCGGACGGCGGCCGCGGCGGCCTCGGCGCGCGGGACGCCGCGTGTGGCGTCGTAGCGGGCCACTTCACTGTCGTAGTCGAGCACGGCCCGCCTGTCACGGGCGTCAGGTCGCGCCGTGACCGGGGGCGATCTTCTCGACGCGCTCGGCGAGGGCGAAGTCCCGTTCGGTGAGGGCGTTCACGTCGTGGGAGTGCACGGTCAGCGCCAGGGTGTGGTAGCCGAGCGTGAGATCGGAGTGGTGGTTCAGCTCCTCCTGGATCTGGGCGATGTGCACGACCATGGCGGTTGCGGCGAAGTGCGAGGAGAGGCGGTAGGAGCGGGCGATGCGGTCGCCGTCGAGCGACCAGCCGGGGAGTTCGCGCAGACGGTCCTCGATCTCCTTCTGCGACAGCGGCTCGGTGGGCATGACCGTGATCCTTCCGGAGGGGGTGCGGGACGGGGACACCATAGATCCGATGCCCCGTAATTCGGATGCCTGCACCGGGACGCGCTGTGTACGTTCCACCGAGTGGAACCTTTGACCGACAAACAGATCCGCGCGTCCTTCGTCAACTGCACGAAGGGCGAGGCGTCCCGCATGCGCCTGCCTCCGGACTTCTCCGAACTGCCCTGGGACGACCTCGACTTTCTCGGCTGGGTGGACCCGGGAGCGCCGCTGAAGGCGCACATGGTGCTGCCGCGCGAGGACGGGCTGATCGGCATCACCCTGCGCATCCCGTCCACCGGCCGCACGAGCGCGCTGAAGTCGAGCATGTGCCACGCGTGTCTCACCGGGCATGCGTCCTCGGGGGTGACGCTGTTCGCCGCGCCGCTGGCCGGCGCGGCCGGACGCGAGGGCAACACTGTGGGCACGTACCTCTGCGCGGACCTGGCCTGTTCGCTGTATGTGCGGGGGAAGAAGCAGCCGAAGCTGCGGCACGGGCGGTACGAGGAGAGCCTGACGCTCGACGAGCGGATCGCCCGCACGACACGGAATCTGTCCGCGTTCGCGGACAAGGTGCTGGGCGTGCGCTGACGCCGCCGCCGACGGGTCTCACGCCCGCGCGGAGGCGAGGACCTGATCGATCGTATCGGCCTGGTCCGCGCTCTTGTCGGGCCGGTGGCGCAGCACGCGGGCGAACCGCAGCGCGACACCGGCCGGATAGCGGGGGGAGCGCTGCAGTCCGTCGTAGGCGACCTCGACGACGAGCTCGGGGCGGACGCGGACGGTGAACCCGTCGTCGTCGAGGGCGAGTTCCCGCAGTCGTCCGGTCTGCCAGCGCAGCATCTCGTCGGTGAGGCCCTTGAAGGTCTTGCCGAGCATGACGAGGCCGCCGTCCTCGGCGCGGGCGCCGAGGTGGAGGTTGGACAGGTAGCCGGTGCGCCGCCCGTGTCCCCATTCGGCGGCGAGGACGACGAGGTCGAGGGTGTGCACCGGCTTGACCTTCAGCCACGAGCGGCCCCGGCGACCGGCGACGTAGGCCGCGTCGAGGGCCTTGACCAGGACGCCTTCGTGGCCGAGGCGCAGTGTCTCGGCGAAGAACGCCTCCGCCGCGGCGATCTGTTCCGCGGAGGCGGGGTCGTCGACGACGTGGCGGCGGACCCGCATCGGTTCGGGTACGAGCCGGGCGAGGTGCGCGTGCCGTGCCCGGCCGGGCAGGTCGACGACGGGTTCGTCGTCGGCGGCGAGGACGTCGAAGTAGACGGGCGACAGCGGCAGCGCGGCGTGGGCGGCCTCCACATCGATGCGTGAGCCGACGCGGGAGGCGATGTCCTGGAACGGGAGGGGGCGCCCGTCCGGGCCGAGCGCGATGACCTCGCCGTCGAGGATGAACCGGTCCCCCGCCATCTCCCGTGCGCTGCGCACCACTTCGGGCAGGCGGTCCGTGATGTCGTCGAGGGACCGGGTGTAGACGCGGACCTCGTCCCCGGTGCGGTGCACCTGGACGCGGATGCCGTCGAGTTTCTCCTCGACCGCGCAGCCGGTGCCGAGCGCCGCGACGGCCTGGGTCACGGACTTCGCGGTGTGGGCGAGCATCGGCTGCACGGGGCGGCCCACGGTCAGCCGGAACCGGGCGAGGGCCTCGGGCCCGTCGGCGAGCAGGGCGCGGGCGACCCTCGGCAGCGATCCGTCGAGCATCACGGCGCGGCGCACGTCGGCGGCGGGGGCGCCGGCGGCCTGGGCGACCGCCTCCAGCGCCACGGCGTCGAGCGCTCCCTGACGTACCTCGCCGGTGAGGAGGCGGATCAGGAAGCGCTGTTCCTCGGCGGTGGCGGCGGCCATGAGGGTGCGCACCCGGCTGCGGCGCTCGGCCTGCGCGCCGGGACCGGCGACCTCGGCGAGCGCGGTGAGGGCCGCGTCGGTCTCGGTGACGGTGAGCCCGGGCTCGGCGGCGGGCGGTACGGGCTCCTTCAGCACGCTCCAGCCGATGCCGATGCGCCCCTGGGGGACGCGTCCGGCGAGGTACGAGATGACGAGGGCGACGTCCTCGGGGCGGGCCTCGGTGAACAGCTCCGCGAGCGCGGCAGTCTTCCGGGAGCGGGCGGACGTGGCGGCGACCTCTCGGGACACGTCGGCGAGCCGGG
The DNA here is from genome assembly GCF_046506645.1 of Streptomyces sp. 5K101. NCBI lineage: Bacteria > Bacillati > Actinomycetota > Actinomycetes > Kitasatosporales > Streptomycetaceae > Streptomyces > Streptomyces sp. 5K101. The sequence goes on from NZ_JBKFFO010000019.1 coordinate 82,540, forward strand.
CGAGAAGCATGCGCCCATGGTGCCTCGCGCCCCCTGCCTTCGCACGTGGCGCGAGCGGCCCACCGCAGAGCAGAGCCTTACTCAGAGTAACGCGCATCACATGAGGGCCCGTGGGGCGACGGGAACGTCCAGCAGTGGTTTATCGTTCACCTATACGCGGGTGCGGCCGGGACGGCGTCCCAGGCCCCCGCCTCTGACCGCCCCGGCCGGAAACCCCCGTCCGGCTGGGGCGCCTTCTCTCCTCACGCCGCGCCGTGCCCGCGTCGCCCGTCGCTCGACGGGTTCCGGCCACCGGCGCACCGCCCGAAAACCGGACGATCGGGCCCGAAGCACGGAATCGGCGGACCCTACCGGGCAGGCGTCCCCTTTACGGGGAAATGCGATACCGCAAAGGTCTGGCCATCCGGGCTCCGGAGTTCGAAGGTGGGTGATGCAGGTCACACGCGCCACTGGTGTAGCTCGCGTACGGGTGAGCCCTGCCGTGACGTCGTCCCATGCAGAAGGAGCAGACCGCACAGCACCAAGAGGAGCGAGCGATGTCACCTCCCATCGAGCAATCCGTCGTGGCCCGTCTCATCAGCGACGCGCCCCAGCCCGTGGCCGTGCCGGTGATTCTGCGTTACTGCGAAACCGACCCGCTCGCCGTCCGCATGGTCTTCCCGCCGGAGGTCTGCCTCAACGACACGGGCGTCACGTGGACCTTCGCCCGCAGCCTGCTCGACTCCGGACTGCGCGCCCCCTCCGGCGACGGCGACGTCCACATCTGGCCCTGCGGACGCGTACAGACCATGGTCGAGCTGCGCTCACCGGAAGGCGTCGCACTGCTCCAGTTCGACACCGCGACCCTGCGCCGCTTCCTGGTCCACGCGTACGCGGCCGTGCCCGTCGCCGCCGAGAGCGCGGCCATGGACATCGAGCGGGCGCTCGCGGCGCTGCTCGGGGAGGCGAGGGGCTGAGCGGCGGCGGGAGGCGCCGTAATACGGTCGGGGTATGACAACTGCCGTTTCCGGTACGGGTGCAGGGCCGCTGCTGCGGGGCTGGCGCGAGCGGCGCCGGATCAGCCAGCTGGAACTGGCGCTGCGCGCCGACTCCTCGGCGCGCCACATCAGCTTCGTCGAGACGGGCCGCTCGCGGCCCAGCGAGGCGATGATCCTCAAGCTCGCCGAGCATCTCGACGTACCCGTGCGGGAGCGCAACGCGCTGCTGCTCGCCGCCGGTTACGCCCCGCGCTACGCGGAGACGCCCGTCGACTCCCTGGGCGCCCTGCGGGAGGGCATCGAGCGGCTGCTGCGGGGGTACGAGCCGTATCCGGCCATCGTCGTCGACGGCTCGTACACCGTGGTGGCGGCCAACCGCGGCATCGCGATGCTGCTCGACGGCCTGCCCGAGCACCTGCTCGCACCGCCGCTGAACGGCATGCGGATCACCCTGCACCCCGAGGGGCTCGCCCCGCGCATCCGCAACCTGCGCGAGTGGCGCGGTCACCTGCTGGCCCAGATGGAACGGCAGATGGCGCTCGCCCGTTCCGAGGCGCTGCGCGAGCTGTACGACGAGGTCGCCGCCTACCCCCTGCCGGAGGGGGCCGGCGGCGACCCGGACGACCGGGAGGACCCCACGCCCTACCCGTATCTCGCGCTGCCGCTGCGGATCGAGCACGACGGGCGTGTGCTGTCGTTCGTCTCGTCCATCTCGACGTTCAACACCCCGCTGGACGTGACCGTCGCGGAGCTGGCCATCGAGACGTTCCTCCCGGCCGACCCGGAGACGGTCGCGTACCTGCGGTCGCTCATGCCCCAGCCGTAGCCCCGGCCGCCTTCAGCGCCGACCACTGCACGGCGCCGAGTCCCGCCACGGTCACGGCCTGGAGAACGGTCCACACCGCGCCGGCCGGGGTCGGCTCCAGCCAGAGCACGAGCGCGGCGATGCTGAGCAGGGGCCAGACGATGTTGGCGTCGACGACGGCCTTGACCAGCGGCACGGGCGGGTGGGGCCGGGCGGCGAGCAGGCCGATGGCCGCGCCCAGCACGGCGAGGAAGATCCCCACGTCGAGCAGCAGCAGGGCGTCGACGCCGAGGAGGCGGCCGAGCGGCCCGGACGCCGCGGCGTACGCGAGCCCGTTGGCGCCGGTGACGGCGGCGTCCACGGCGAGGAAGCGGCGCAGCATCGTCCGGGGCTCGGTGGTGCGGGAGATGCCTGCGAGCAGGGCCTGGGACATGACGGATCAGCCTCCATCGAGGACGTACGGACGGGGTCCGGAGTCCGGGCGGAGTGCGCCGCCCGGACTCCGGTGACCTCAGACTGCCGTCCGGCCGCGGGAGCGTCGATTACGCCGGAGGTCATGCGCCTCAGGGCGCGGCGTGCGGGGTGATCACCGTGACTCCCGTGGCCGGCGCGGTGTCCAGCGCCATCAGTGCGTCGGGCACGGCGTCGAGGGTGATCTCGGCCGTCACGAGCAGGTCGGGGCGCAGCGCCCCGGAGGCGACCATCGCCATCATGGCGGGGTAGTCGTGCGCGGCCATGCCGTGGCTGCCGAGGATCGCGAGCTCCAGGGCGACGACGCGGTCCATGGGTACGTGGGCGCCCGAGGGAAGCAGGCCGACCTGGACGTGGCGGCCCTGACTGCGCAGGCTGCGAACCGAGTTCGCGCAGGTGACGGCCGCGCCGAGGGCGTCGAGCGAGAGGTGGGCGCCGCCGCCCGTGGCCTCGCGGACGGCTTCGGGGACGCCGGCGGGGAGCGCAGAGGCGTCGAGGGCCACCTCGGCTCCGAGGGTGCGGGCCATCCCCAGCGCTCCGGGCGACACGTCGACGGCGACGACGCGGGCCCCGGCCGCCGCGGCGATCATCACGGCGGACAGGCCGACTCCGCCGCAGCCGTGCACGGCCACCCACTCCCCCGGCCGTACGCGGCCCTGGCCGACGACCGCCCGGAAGGCGGTCGCGAACCGGCAGCCGAGGCTCGCGGCCGTGGCGTACGGCATGCCGTCGGGCAGGGCCACCAGGTTGGTGTCGGCGCGGTGGACGGGCACGTACTCGGCGAACGAGCCCCAGTGGGTGAAGCCGGGCTGTTCCTGGCGTTCGCAGACCTGCTGGGCGCCGCGGGAGCAGGCGGCGCAGCGGCCGCAGGCGCAGATGAACGGGACGGTGACGCGGTCGCCGGCCGACCAGCCGGTCACGCCGGAGCCCACGGCGGCGATCACGCCTGCCAGTTCGTGTCCGGGGACGTGCGGCAGGGCGATGTCGCTGTCGTGGCCCATCCAGCCGTGCCAGTCGCTGCGGCACAGTCCGGTCGCCTCGACCCTGACGACGACGCCGTCGGGCGCGGGGACAGGGTCGGGCACCTCCCGTACCTCAGGCCGCTTGCCGAACTCCTGGAACACGACGGCTCGCATCCGTTTCCTCTCCTCGCTGCCGGGCGGCCTTGATCCTTCGGGCCGACATCCAGGCGTACACCAGCACACCGGCGAACAGGAAGAGCACTCCCTGGTAGACGGCCGCGTACCCGGAGCCCGCGACCAGCCACAGGGAGAACCCGAACGCGGCGCAGGCCAGGACCGCGTCGCGGACCAGCCGGCCGCGGTGGACCCGCTCGGACTGTCCGGACAGCAGGAAGAAGATCTGCGCGGCGGTGGCGAGCAGATAGGGCACGGTGGCGGTGAACGTCGTGACGAGCACGAGGATCTCGAAGACGCCCTCGGAGCCCGCGGTGTAGTTGTAGACGGTCAGCAGGGAGGCGAGGACCACGGTGGCGAGGACGCCCGCGGTGGGCGCGCCGCGCCGCTTGGTCGCGAACACCTTGGGGAACAGGCCGTCCCGGGCCGCCGCGTAGGGGGTCTGGGCGCTGAGCAGGGTCCAGCCGTTGAGCGCGCCGACGATGGACACGAGCGCCGCGCAGGCGACGGCCGTGCCGCCCCAGGTGCCGCCGAACATGACGTCGACCGCGTCGGTGAACGGGGCCGTGGAGCCGACCAGGTTCGCCTGGCCGACGGTGCCGAAGACGGAGAGGGTGCCGAGCAGGTAGACGGCGGCGGCCGCCACGGTGCCGAGGACGGTGGCGCGGCCGACGTTGCGTTCGGGGTCGCGGACCTCGCCGGCACTGACGGCCGCGGACTCGACGCCGAGGTAGCTGAAGAGCAGGATCGCGGCGGAGGCGGAGAGCGCGCCGGCCATGCTGTCGTCGGTGGCGCGGAAGGGACCGAGCGCGTCGGCGTCGAAGAAGAACAGGCCGCCGACGGCGACGAGCAGCAGGGGCGCGAACTTCAGGACGGTGGCGACGAGTTGGACGGCCCCCACGTAGCGGGCGCCGGCCAGGTTGGCGAGGGCGGGCAGCCACTGGAGGGCGAGGGCGGCGGCGATCGTGGCGGCGAGGGAGTCGTGCACGGGGATCAGCACGTCGAGGTAGCCGACGCCGGCGACGGCGAGTGCCGCGTTGGAGACCCAGGAGGTGATCCAGTACGACCAGGCGGTCAGGAATCCGGCGAAGTCGCCGAAGGCCGCACGGGCGTAGACGTACGGGCCGCCGGTCTGCGGGTGGCGGCGGGCGAGCCCGCCGAAGACCAGCGCCAGGGCGATCGCGCCCAGGGTGAGCACGCCGAAGGCGACGAGGCTTATGGTGCCGTACGGGGCGACGGAGGCGGGAAGCAGGAAGATGCCGCCGCCGATGATGTTGCCCATGACCAGAGCGGTGGCGACCGGCAGCCCGAACCTGCGGGCGTGCCTGCTCTGTTCTTCGTGCTGGGTCATGGGGTGGGCAGCCTTCTTCCCGTACGCGGTGTTCCTGGGGACCGGGACATGGTCCGGTACGGGACGGGCTGGACAAAATCACATCTTTTCGTCCGACACAGAGCCCTCAACAACCGGAATTTCTTCTTCCGGATGGTGGTCCCGCCGGGAAAAGTCCGGCACACCCTGTGGACGGGCGGCGCGCGTCCCGATCGGGACCTGCGGGCCCTCGCACTCCCGCAGCCAGCGCCGGAGCACCCGGTGCACCTGCTCCGCACCGACGAGTTCGCGGCCGGGCGGGACCGGCGGCGACAGCTCCAGCGGGGACAGCAGGAACGCCTTCGACTGCTCCCCGCCGAGCCCCCCGTGCGAACCGATCTGCTCCTCGAAGGCGTGCACGACTCCGGTCCCCGGGTCGAACATCGAGTTGACCATGATGTCCGCGACGTGCGGGAACCCGTCGGTGCGCCGCACCGCGTCCACCGCGCCGGGCCCGAATGCGGCGAGCGGCCCGGCGTCGCCCTCCGTCAGGTCGGCGAGCGGCACGGCCACGCCGCCCGCGGCCAGCACCACCGACCCGTGCCGCTCACTGCGCACCAGCAGGAACCCGATGCCCGGGTGATCGGCGAGGGTCGGCAGCAGAGCGGGGTGGCGGCGCTGGATCTCCTCCCGGCTCACCCGGTGGGGCACGTCGGGGAACGAGATCAGCGCCAGATTGCCCGACGCGAGCACGACCGGGTCGGAGCCGGTCGCGGCCTGCTCCAGCTCGCCCTCCTCGTCCACGTCCCGGTGCAGGGCGGTGCGCAGCGCGTTCCGGGCGGCGTCGCGGGCCTCCGCCCCGCTCTTGGAGCGCTCGGCGCGGCGCCGTACGGGCAGCCCGCAGCCCGCGCGCACCAGGTCGCGCAGTGTCAGCCCGTACGCGTCCTCGAAGGTGCTCCCCGGGCTCTGGCCGTGGTCGGACAGCAGTACGACCCGGTAGCTACGGGGCGCGTGCTCGGCCACCTTGGCGATCAGGGCGAGCGACCGGTCCAGCCGCTCCAGCACCGCGTACGCGTCGCGGCTGTGCGGCCCGGAGTGGTGGGCCACCTCGTCGTAGCCGACCAGGTCGGCGTAGACGGCGGTGCGTCCGACGAGCATGTCGCCCATCACCGCGGCCACCACCACATCGCGTTCGACGACGGTGGCGAACGCGCGGATGAACGGGTAGAGCCCGCCGCGGCCGACCCTCGGCTCGTCACCGCGCAGCCGGGCGCGCGTCGACTCGCCGATCTCGCGGGCGACCTCGGCGACGAACGACACGGCGGTGCGGACCGCGTTCGCCGGATCGGAGAAGTACGCGAAGTAGCCGGCGCGCGAGCGGTTGGCACGCCCGCGGCGGGCCGCGACGGACAGGACCAGGGCGAGCTGGTCGGCGCCGCCGCTGAACAGGTTGCCGCGGCTCGCCCCGTCCACGGTCAGCAGCCCGCCGTCCGCGGTCCGCTCGACGGCGCGGCGCTGGAGCTCGGCCGCGCTCGCCGGGCGGTTGCTGACCACGATCCGGCGCCGGTCCTTCTCGTACCAGCGGAAGGCGGGCACGTCGTGGTTGGAGCCGTGCAGGATGCCGAGCTGGCTGGCACCGGTCTGGCTCGACCAGTCGGTGCGCCAGGGCGTGAGGCGGTGCGTGTCGGACAGCCAGCTCGCGACGGTGGGCATCACACCGCTCCGGGCCGCCCGCAGCAGCACGTCGTGGCCGACGCCGTCCAGCTGGACGAAGACCGTGCCGGGCGGCCGCGACCGCCCCGAGCCCTCGCCGCGCCGGCGGCTGCGGCGGTGGGCCAGGCGCGAGAGCCTGCGCCGGTAGGCGTTGTCGTCGCGGACGGCGAGCGCGGTGGAGGTCGTGGAGGCGACGGCGGACATGACGGCGGCCACGACGACGGCGGTCTCCGGGTTCGCGGTGCCGCGGCCGTCCGGGATCAGCCACAGGGCGATGAGCAGCAGCGAGCCGTTGAGGAAGAAGACGAGCAGGCCGAGCACGAGCGCGGGCACGAGCAGCAGGGCCCGGACGATCACCGGCCACACCAGGGCTCCGAGCAGGCCGAAGGCGCCCGCGCCCCAGCCGGCGGTGATCGCCGTGCGGGTGATGCTGTCACCGTCGGGGGACTGGAGCCGGAAGTCGGGCAGCAGACCGGCGAGCACCAGCATGGTCGCGGTCGACACGCTCCACACCACCACGACCCGGAAGACGGATCTTCCGGCAGTGCGCCACCGCCCTTCGACCACGCGCGCGTCACCTCACCCCTGGGAGCAGGACTCCAGCGTGTCACAGCGCGGTCCGCGGAGACGGCGGACCGCCGGGACCCAGCGCGCGGTCCGCAGAAGCGGCGGACCGCCGGACCCCCACGGAAGCGGCACGGGACAACTACCCTCGTACGGGTACGGGAAGCTGCTGCGAGGAGGCGTCGCGTGCCGGTGGAGATCACCTGGTGGGGTCATGCCACCTGCACGATCGAGGACTCGGGGGTCCGGGTGCTGACCGACCCGCTGCTCGTGCGGCGGCTGGCCCATCTGCGCAGGCGCCGGGGGCCGTTGCCGCCCGCCGAGGCCACCGTCGCCGATGCCGTGCTCGTCTCGCACCTGCACTCCGACCACCTCCACCTGCCCTCGCTCGCGCGGCTCGCCCCGGGGACGCGGCTGGTCGTGCCACGGGGGGCCGCTCGCTCGGTGCCGGGGCTGCGGCGGGTCGCGGCGGCGGCCGGCCTGCGCGTCACCGAGGTCGCGCCCGGCGACGAGGTGCGCGTCGACGCGCTGCGCATACGGGCCGTTCCCGCACTGCACGACGGACGCAGGCTGCCGGTGGGGCCGCACCGCTCCCCCGCGCTCGGCTACGTGGTCAGCGGCGAGGCCGACACGTACTTCGCCGGCGACACCGGTCTGTTCGACTCCATGGCCGCCGAGGTCGGCCCGGTGGACGTGGCGCTGCTTCCCGTCGGCGGCTGGGGCCCGTACCTCGGCCACGGCCATCTGGACGCGGGGCGCGCGGCGCAGGCGCTCGCCTCGCTCGCGCCGCGCGCCGCCGTGCCCGTGCACTACGGCACGTACTGGCCGATCGGGATGGACGGCATCCGGCCGCACGAGTTCTACGCGCCGGGCGACGAGTTCGTCCGCAAGGCCGCCCGGCTGGCGCCGGAGGTGGCCGTGCACCGGCTCGGGCACGGCGAGCGGGTCAGGCCGGAGGCCGGGCGGTGAGCCCGGGCCTGTCGGCGGCGGCAGCCCCGCTCGCGCTCTCCGCACCGCTGTTGCCGCCGGAGTCGACGCAGCAGGCGGTGGGCTACCCCTCATTGTTCCTGCTGGTGGCGCTCGGGGCGCTGGTGCCCGTGGTGCCGACCGGCGCGGTGGTCAGCTCGGCGGCGGTGGTGGCCGTCCATCAAACAGCCCCATTCGCCCTGCTGTTCGTGTTCCTGATCGCGTCACTGGCCGCCTTCGTCGGGGACGTGACGCTGTACTGGCTGGGCCGGCGCGGCGTGCGCTCGAAGAACGGCTCCCGCTGGCTCTCCGCCCTGCGCGAGCGCGCGGCCCCCGACCGGCTTGAGCAGGCGCAGGAGAAGCTGGCCCGGCACGGGGTGGCGGTGCTGGTGCTGTCGCGTCTGGTGCCGGCCGGGCGCATCCCCGTCATGCTGGCCTGCCTGCTGGCCCGGATGGGACTGCGCGGCTTCATGCGCGGCGATGCGCCCGCGTGCCTGGCGTGGGCGGCGACGTACGGGCTGATCGGCATCCTGGGCGGGTCGCTGTTCGCCGAGCCGTGGCAGGGCGTGCTCGCCGCCGTGGCCCTCACCGTACTGATCGGCGGGGTGCCCGGCCTGTGGCGCAGACTGCGCCGGCCGGGCACCCGCGGGGAGGCGTGAACGCGGGGAGGCGTGACGACCGCCGGCCGGCGTGAGCGCGGGGCGGCGTGACGACCGCCCGGCAGCATCGGCCGGCGCCGGGCAGCGCGCGCAGGTCCGCACGGGCGGCAGGCGCGCGGGACCGCCTGCCAGGGCTGTCGTGTGCCGGCCGGGGCGTCCCCGTCCTCCCTAGGCGGGACGGTCCCATCGCGCCTGCCCCTGCGTGACGGAGGTGAGCTCGACCTGCGGTGCATCGGGGGCGGACGCCGGTATGGCGACGGCGGGTGTCGCGACCACTGCTTCGGGTCCGGTCACGGCGACGGGGGCGGCGACGGCGGCGACGATGGCGAGGACGGCGGTGGCCCGCAGGGTCCACTTCAGCATGGTGAGTCTCCGAGTCTCGGCGAGTAATGGACATGCGCCTTGATCGTCGCTGCCTCTCCGATGTCGGGGCGTCGTCCAAAGGACGTGACCGCCTCCGCCACACGGCGGAGGCGGCGCGCAGTGGGGTGCCTTCCGTCAACGTGAACATCGACCCGACTTTCCTTGCCGGGTCACATCCCGGTGGACCCGTCGATGCATTCGCGCAGGAGATCGGCGTGGCCGTTGTGTCGTGCGTACTCGGCGATCATGTCCACCATGATCCTTCGCAGTGAGATCGGCTCGCCGGTCCTCTTGCGTATCCCTGTTTCATCCAGCGATGCGGCAGCGGCCGTGATCTGCCTGGAGTGCTCGCACTCCGACCGCCAGACGGCGAAGGCTTCGTCGACGTCACCTTCCAGGCTGTCGAAGTCCTGGTTGGGGTCATCGTCGGAGTAGTAGAGCATCGGAACGTTCTCGCCGGAGAACTGCATGCGGAACCACCAGCGCTCGACGCCGGCGAGATGGCGCACCATGCCATACAGGGTCAGGCCGGAGGGCGGCACCGCCCGTTCGGACAGCTGCTCCGGAGGCAGACCGGCGCACTTGAGCTCGAAGGTTGCCCGATGCCAGTCCAGGACGGCGCTCAGGATCTCCCTCTCGTCACCGACTGCGGGCGGGGTCGGGCGGGTGTCGTTGTTCCACCTTGGTGCAACGTGCTTGGGGGCGGCTGCGTCGGTCATCGTCTGCCTTCCTGGCCGGGACGGCCGAGTCTGACAGGCACCACTGACATCGGGCCTGACCTGCGGATTTGCTTGACGTCGATGATGGGGAAGCAGTGCGGCGGTGGCGTCGCCTTGTTTCGCCCTCGTGAGTTGCGAGGCTCCGAGGAGGGGCCTTCCGGAGAGCGAGAGCCGCCCCCTCCGCCCAGTACTCTGGCTTCGCATGACCGACTCCGAGATCGAAATGATCACCGCAGACCTGGTCCACGACCTGCTGAAGGATCAGCATCCGGACCTTGCAGGGCTGGCCATCCGTGAGGTAGCGGGCGGATGGGACAACCAACAGTGGCGTCTGGGAGACGAGTTGGCCGTGCGCATGCCCCGCACAGAACGTGCCCCGGATCTCCAGCGCAAGGAGCGCCGATGGCTGCCCGTCCTGGCCCGGCGCCTGCCGCTCCCGGTCCCGAGCCCTGTGCGGATCGGTGCACCTTCCGCACGCTTCCCGAAGCCCTGGACCATCATGACGTGGGTCCCCGGCGAGCCGCTGGACCACACATCGATCAGCCGCGGCGACCACGCGGCTGACACTCTGGCGGGCTTCCTCAGGGCGCTCCACGCAGAGGCGCCCGCCGAGGCGCCGACCAGTTCGGACCGCGGCGCTCACCCCAAGAAGTGCACGGAGGGCTTCGACCACTTCTTTCAAGCCGTTGCACTCGGAGACACCGCCGACGAGGTCCGGGCCGTTTGGGAAGATGCCGTCGCGGCTCCCGAGTGGGAGAGGCCGCCGGTATGGGTGCATGGCGACCTTCATCCCGCGAATGTCGTCGTCTCGGACGGCACGCTGTCGGGCGTGATCGACTTCGGTGACATGTTCGCCGGCGATCCGGCGTGGGATCTCGCGGCCGCATGGGTGGTCCTTCCCGCGGGCGCCGCCTCACGGTTCTTCGACACGTACGAGCATGCGGACGAGGGAACGATCCGGCGCGCCCGCGGACTGGCCGCTCTGAAAAGCCTGTTTCTCATGCTGATGGGCCAGAACGGAGACCGGGGCCTTCCTGGAGGACAGCCGACTTGGGGGCCTGCAGGCCGGGCGGCCCTCGATCGTGTCCTGAGAGGCGGTTTGATGTAGACACGGAGCGACGAGCCCAACTGGCTGTTCCCTGTCCCGTCCGCGTGATCGGTGGGATCCGGACAAGGGGAACGCGGCCGACCGGCCGGTTGCGCCGGCCCGGGTACGACCAGTGCTGTGACCGGGAACGTTCGCCGGGGTCAGCTCGATCAGTCCGGTCGTGCTGCTTCCCACCTCCATGAGGTTTGGCGAGGGAGGCCGTCGAGTTCTCCGCGGCCGGTGCACCAGAGGAGTACCTGAGTGGGATCTCCGGGCGGGGCGGCGGGGAAGAGCCGGTTGAGTACTGCTGCACTCAGCGGTGCTGGTGGCAGCCAGTCCACGGACAGTCCCTGCGTGATGTCGTAGGTGTGCAGCAGGGTTTCGGCGACGCCCATCGCGGCGAACCCTTCGGGGTCGCACGGGCCCCAGTGCCAGGCCCTCAGGGCCGGGTTGGCTGTGGCCAGGGCGCTGCTGAGCAGTCCGCCGCAGGCGGTGACGGCCTGGAGTACTTCGGCCGGCCGGCGAGGCTTTGGGGCGAACGTTCAGGTCGATGGGAAGGTAGGCGTCGGCGGGCTGTGCCGCCAGCTGCCCTGCGTAGGCCAGCAGGTCGTGGCCGATGTGGGCTGCTGTTTGCCAGCAGGTCCATTCGAGCGGCCCCGCCGGCATCGTCCAGTCCTCGGCGGTATGGGGGCCGAGCACCCACAGCATCTCTGCCACAGCGGCGTCGACGTCCTGATGGTCCATTCAGGGCTCCTCGCGGTGCGCGTGGTGGGACTGGGTGGCTTTGTTCGCGAGTTTCCGACAGCGGTTGTTCATCGTCTCGGGAGGCACCCGGATCGGGTCGAGGTTGATGTTCACGAGAACGGACAGCACCCGGCAGTCGGCACTCCACTCGGGCAGGGCGGGTCTCGGCATCAGGGGTTCACGCCGCCGCTGGAGCCGGTTCTGTGGGCCGTCTGCGGCAATGTAGCCCACGCCCGCTTGCGCCTGCTGCGAGGGCAGCCACACCACGCTGGACCATTGGCCTGGTCAAGACACAGGGACATGTCTGAGCGGCATCGAGGGGAACGACCGATGGACAGAGCCGCACGTCTGGATCGTAGATCGCTGCTTGCCGGCGGACTTGTGGGCGCCACGGTCGCGCTTGCGGGGTGTTCATCGACGAGGGCCGCCTCGTCGGCGACCAGCCCTTCGCCGGAAGCGCGGCCCACCACGCCCGCCGCGGCATTCACGAGACTGATGGAAGGCAACAAGCGCTGGGTGAGCGGAGACCTGCAACACCCCGACCGTGATCCGGACCGGCGTCAGTTCGTAGCCCAGGAGCAGAAGCCTTTCGGATCGATCCTCTCGTGCATTGACTCCCGAGTGCCGCCCGAACTCCTCTTCGACACCGGACTGGGTGACCTCTACGTGATGCGCACGGGCGGGGAGGCGGCCGGCCCAGTGGTCACTGGTTCTGTCGAGTACGGGCCCATGACGAGTGGCACCCCGCTCGTCGTGGTCCTCGGGCATCAGCGCTGCGGCGCCGTCGAAGCGGCGTACAAGTCCATCCATGACGGCAAACCGCTGCCCGGCAACCTGCAGGCGATCACCAAGGCTCTGCAGCCGGCATACGAGCAGGCAGCCCGGGAAGGCGGCGCCGACCCGGTCGAGACCATGGCCCGCGCCCAGGTGAAGCTGACAGCGACCGATCTGCGCTCCAACCAGGACCTCGCCCCACTCGTGGGAAAGGGCGCCCTCGCCGTGGTCGGCGCCTACTACTCGCTCGACACCGGCGAAGTGGAAGTCTTGACCGGCGCGCCCTCCTGAACCGGCCGGACGAGTCGAACGGGCCGGACCGCTCCCCGAGACGCCCCGAATCAGCTGACAGCCAACAAGCGGCCGACTGCCTCCCGAACCGCTGTCCAAGTGCCCCCGGCGCAGGATCTGCTGCAGCTTCTGCCCTTCCTGATCGGTCGGTCTGCGCACCTGCACAGGCTCGGCCACCACACTTCCAGCGATGGAACCGACGTCCCCGCCCGTCCAACCGCCCCAATTTCCCGGTCACAGAACTAGTGTGATGCGCCCGAAATCCTGAGGGTTATTCCTGCTTGGCTGTGTCGGTGGTGGTCCTGACCTTGGCGAGGTAGCCGGCGAGCGAGTTGAGGATCTCGTCGGCGGTCTTCATCCAGGTGAAGG